>JAIELX010000033.1 GCA_019752635.1 Candidatus Obscuribacterales bacterium
ACAGGCACGCCTTCTAACTCTTCTTTGATGATTGCAACCTTGCCATCAAAAGATTCGAGCTGACGCTGCTTGTCCGATGTATGACGAAGTGCGCGAAGAACCTCAAACACAACTTCGGGCGTCGCATTGATAACTATTTTTTCGCCGGCCATTGGCATCCTAAACTCCTGAACTCGGCTGCAATTATAGAATCATCCGTGATTCATATGGCAAATTTTCAAGGCCCTTTTGAATTATCTACGGGTGGATTGCTTGCGATTGTACCTTGACATACTTGTGGCATGCCGCCGCTGCTCGGCTTCAGAGCCCTCCGTTTTCCCACACCCTATACGCAAAAAAGAACGCCGGACATGTTTCGCCCGGCGTCCTTTGCTTCATTTCGATTGTTCCGGTATTCGGTGGTCCGAATCGGATTGTCAGCTTTTAGGCGTATCGTATCTCCAGTTTCGGAAGCGATGGATTTGTACCGGAGGGTCGACTAGGCTCCGGTGTTTCCGGTTGAGGCGGTTTTGGCGCCGCCTCAGGGAATTTGAACTTCGACATGCGTTCTCGGGCCGATCCCAAAGCATCTCTTATCTGGTCCGGGCTTGCACCTCCGCGAAAAGTGGCAGAGTTGGTGTGGGGCGAGTAACCGCCTCCCGGCTTCTCAGGAGGAGCAATCGGAACAATCATCGTTGTTGGATATCCTATATCTCGACGAACGTAGTCGGCATAAGCGGCTATTGGACTTTGCCTCTCGGCGGGGGACATTTTGTCCAGCTGATCAACGTCATAGGCCATGTACGTAGCACCAGGCACGTTGGTGCGCGCTTTCATGTAGTCATCGACGGCCTTGCGTGAATGAGGATTGCTGCTGGAATAGAACAAGGCTACAACAGGTTCCTTGTTTGCTCCCGCGGCCTCAAGAACTTTCGAGTAGTCCGCCTGCGAACTAACATTGAATGATCGCGGCTGAGTACGTTCGACAGCCGGCGCTGGTTTCGGTACTTCGCGCGGCTTTATCGGATTATCGACCGGCGGTGGAGCAGGACGATCAGCTCCGGAGCTTGCAGGTTGAGGCGTCTCAACTTTTCGTCCTGGTCGCTGTAATGAATCTAGCTTAGCCGTCATCATACAATCTGCACCATAGCGACTGTCAGCAACGTGCGGCGAGCCAGCCCGAAGGTCGGACGGCCGCAAATTTTCAGTCGGCTTCGCCAGCATCGTTAACGGGTAACCGTTACGAGCGACGTAGTTTTCGAAGTGCCTGGCCAATTCCGAATTAGCCTGCAGCTTGCTTCTGTCGACGAGCAGGACCTCTGCTTTTGGACCGTATTCTGCTTTAGCCGCAGCGAGCAGCCTGAGTTCCTCGCCACTGATACCATTAGTAGTGTCGGTAAAAGTAACCACTAGCGGTACGCCGCGGCGAGCAGCTTTCTCGACGGCAGACGAAAACTGCTGATCCGTTTTAGCAATAGGCAGATCGTTGATGTCGGCGCGAGAAGGGACCGCTCTGCGGGAAGGAATTTCACTTCCCGGTACGGAGTATTCAGGGATAACAGTACCGGGGCGATATTCGGGACGAACAGGTTGCGAGGGCGGCGTGTACGGTACTACTTCTGATGGAATCGAATAAGACGGGGCGGCGGGTCTAGAATATTCGGGGCGACTGTATGACGGCGTATAAGGTTGAATATAGGGCGAAAATGGGTTTCCCTGACCGGGAGAACAACCGCTGGGCGTTCAAGCAGCCAGCAAAACTTCCTTGTCAAAATCAGGCATGTTAGAGTCCTCATTGTGTGAAATGTCGAAACTTGCATGTGCGAAATCGGCGGGCGCAGTGCGTCCACAGTATTGCAATCTGGTTTACTAAATGCCTGCTGTGACTAAGCGTAGCTCGTCACAGGCAACAGTCAGTTAACCAGGCACTCCGCCCGATTATTGAATTTATAGTTGGGCGGCGTGTGTTGGGTGGCGTGCGTACCTAGGCAGTCGTGAGTGACCGCCGGGCGTGCATACTTGGTTGGTAACTAAGACATGCGGCGAGTAGCAGTCGCGCTAATGTTGGCAACGACAGAAGGAGTATATTACACAGCTCTCACAAAAAGCAAGAGAAATTTCGTTGTTAAACTCTCTCAAAACGCACTGCACATAATGCTTATTGGTCCCTTCTCCATATCGGTTACGCCCCCCCGCGCCCGCGGGCCGCTGGCCCACGTGACCGCACAATGAGCGGTGCCTACCGCAGGTGTAACATGAGACGCCGAGTATGCCGCAGGGTCCCAGTGATACTATATATAGTGCGCACTGTTTTGTGTATTCTCAAATTTGCAGAACTTACCACGTTCGGGGCCGGGTTACTGAATCGTTCATCTCTCCGCGCAGGTACGCGAATGAGCCACTGGCAACGATTATCCAATGTTCGTAGGATTACCAGTGACCAGCCTGCAGTTATCACCTAAACTGGACCAAGTGGTTTGATATTAAGCGTCCCTGGCTGGAAAACGGGAGTTTCTCGATGGATCAGGTGGAATTAACGCGTGGGCTTCTCGCTAGAGAAACAGACGATTCAGCATTAGAGCGAACAGGAAAGTTACTCGTTGAGGGATTCTTAGCTGGCGGCAAAGAACGGGCGAAGGAACTGAGCGATGCTCCGGCGGAACTGTGCGGAACTGTGGCGCTCTGCGCTGCAACCGGTGCAGCACTGAATCTCATGAGCCGTGCAGGCGGTCGATGGGGAACGGCTGCCAAAGCAGCGTCCGGCACAATGGCCGTATTGTTGGCCGGTGATGTGCTTCGTCGTGGTGTGCCAACCGTCGGTGCAATCGCGAACAACTGGCACTCTCCTGAAAATTTCGAGCACAACAAGGACGTAGTAAGTGCCTATGCAGGCTCTGCCCTGGTGGACTATCCACTTATGCTGGTTGCCGGATACGCAGGTTTTCGTGGCGCAGGCGCAATCCCGGTACGCGGAGATATTGTCTCTCCGCCGTTCCCGCGCTGCAAATCCGCTCCAGTTGCAACTGGCCGCGTAAGCGAGTTTCCTGGTGCACTTCCCGGTACCCCCAGCGCTTATGAGCTTCCACCAATACAATCAGTCCAACCATTCAGAGTGGCGGCGTCTGAGGCGTCGCCGGGACCGCGTTTGATCGACCTCCAAGTACAGGTGGGTTATGAGTTGCCTCCCATCGGACGAGTTACTCCGGATTCGCCAATTCAAAATCCCTGGACAACACCGGTGCTTCCAAAGACCGTCAGCTTGGGCGAGTTCCTTGGCGCGCCCCGGGGTAATCCGGGCGCCTATACGCTTCCGCAAATCCCAAGAATGACTCTCAACGGAGGTGAGGCCATACGGGCTCTGACCGCACAACAGCGAGTCCCCTTTGTGCCACCAACAGTGCCTGTCGATCTCTTACGACAGTAAAGCCGTGCGCTGTAGACCTGCTACGCCGCCTGAAGCGTTAGCACTAGTGTGATTTGATCAACATCCGCGGAGAACCCGAGACTAACATCGATCAAGATCGCCGAAACTCGGAGAATTAGGCTCAAGAAGCTGATTCGAGATTCTTGAGTCGTTTAACGCATAGAAACGAGCCCACAATAAGCACTTATACGACTCAAGTCTCAGGCACAAACCAGCTTGCATCAGGAAACTTCGTCGTGTCGAGCGCCTGTCGGACAGCTTCTTCGGCATGAAAACAGTGAGGAAATCACACAGAGATACAGATTACTGTAACGGCTCTAATTAAGCCACGTAAGGGAATTTACCGATTTGTGAACAATGGGAATTTCACCATGGCGGCAAGACCGCCAAATAACCTATTTTCAATCTTCTATATAGATTCTCAAAACTTAGTAGTGCTCGTCTTGAGTGGCTCAACGTCAATTCCCGCGCCGGGACAGCGTTTCCAACACTCTTCAGGTAACTTCCAGTAGCGGTGATGCCGCTATCGGTACCGCGCCCTCCCGACTGAAGGATTTCTAACATGCCCTTGATCAAAGCCACCATTCAGAAACTGTACTGCGCAGTATCAGCAGTAACGGTATTCGCAACGCCGCTTTGCGCCATGGCAACGGAGCAGCCGCAACCCGATGCAAACGGAAACCTGAACGTCGGACACGGCGAGCAAGTGGTAATCGATTTGGGACATGCACCCGGTGCAACGTTCTCGATTCCAGGAAACGTTAGTAACAACGGCACTATTTACCTGGTTTCTTCAAACCCGCAGGTAACCGCAGGAAGCTTGAATGCCAACAACATTTTCAACAACCAGGCTGGAATGATCACTTCTGTGCTCCCAGCCAATGGTATTCCTGGCTTCAACGTGGCACAGCTGGTAGGAAACTTCAGCTTCACCCTGCAAGCGGTGCAAAACATCGTCAACTACGGGACCATTACCAGCGCTGGCTCGCTGACAGCCATAGCCGGGCAATCGATCGTTAACAGCGCCCTTATGCAAAGCGTGCAAAACATCAGCATGCAAGCACAATCGATCATGAACTCCGGAGTGATCAGCTCTCAGATGGCGAGTATAAACGCCACTACAGCCAGCATTATGAACAGCTGCCGAATGGAAGCCCTGAACGGAAGCATCAACTTGCAGAATCTCGGTGGCAGCAACTTAATCGTAGACAACGTAATGGGCACGATGAGCGCCCGCGACAGCATCGTCATGAGCGTTCTTGGTTGCGCGCCCGGCGCGCTGGACGTAAAGGGCGGAGTTCTCAATTCGCAAGTGCTCTCTCTGATAGCACCGGGAGGCAACATCACTATGGATGTTGACCGTGCCACTGGGCAAGTTCATGCGACTGGCGGCTCCGCCTCACTCGGAACTCGGCTAGGCGACTTACATGTGGCGGACCTTAACCTCTCAGGAGATCAACTCTCTTACAGCCAAACAGGAAGTCTATATCTCAACTCGGATATTTTCGCTGAAGGTTACGCGCATCAAGACTGGACGTTCCTGGCTGCACGAGACATCATCCTGGCTAATTGCGGCGGGAATGAGCTTGGCGCATTCGGCAATATCACCATGGCTTCGGGAGTTAACTTCTCCGTCAGCGAAAATTGCCCTCTCAGTTACACCATCAACGGCGGCACCCCAACGGGCGGCAGCATCTACCTTCCTGGCGTAAACCTTGGCACCAATGGCGGCAATATATCGCTTCAGGCTCATCAAGGTTGTACCAATTGCAGTTCGCCCGGCTCTATAACAGTGGGCAATCTAAACACGTCAGGGCGATATCCCGGTCGTAGCGCCGGCAATGTTTCAGTACTTGCAGACGGCAACGTTAGCCTTGGGCATGTAACCGCCCACGGTGCTTCCGGAGTGAATGCCACCGATTGCTATGGTCCGCAAAATGGCGGACATGGCGGTAGCGTTCTTATCAATGCTTACGGATCGGTGTTTACAGGGAACGTTTCAAGCCGCGGCGGTAACGGCGGCAATAACACTTCGCGCGGAAATGGTGCGAGAGGCGGCACCGGCGGTGATATCTGCATTTCTTCCGGTCAGGATCTCTTAGTGTGCGGAAATGTCGTTTCTGCCGGCGGTCACGGAGGGAACGGTTTTAATGGCGGAAACGGTGGAAGTGGGGGCTATATAAGCGTTACAGCCTGTGGAGACATCGAAAGCCCGGGCTTCATCGCGTCTGTAGGTGGTAACGGCGGTGGCGGAAAGTTAGGCGTCAATCTCTGTAGAACAACTGGAGAGATTGTTGAAGGCTGCGACTTCCAAAGTTACAACCTCACCACCACCACGACACAAACCGCCGGTGACGGTGGCAAGGGTGGAAACGCCGGCGATGTAGCTGTTCGCGCAGGGAAGAACGTTGATGTTTGCGCTGTTGTCTCACAGGGCGGCGACGGTGGCAGTGCCGCAACAGGTAAGAACACAACCTTGCATCAAACCGGTTACTCGGTGACGGATGGATGCTCCGGTTGGGGCGAAAGTTCATCAAGCTATACGGAACGCCTTACGGGCGGCACAGGCGGACGAGGCGGAGAAGGCGGCAATGTGCTAGTCTCTGCCCGAAATCATGTCAACGTAGGCACAGTCTTGTCCGCTGGTGGCAATGGTGGGAATGGATTCAATGGTGGCAACGGCGGAAACGCCGGGTGTGTCAATGTCGCAGCACAAGGTCGCGTCTATGCCGGCGTAATTCAAAGCCGCGGTGGCGATGGCGGCTGCGGTGCGTTTGGACATGGTCTGGTACAAACATATTGCGATGCCTATTCTTACACCAATGGCGGTCGCATCTTTAGCAAAGAATGGACGAGCTATTGCTCCAATCCCCTTAGCGGCGGCAAGGGCGGCAACGGCGGTAACGCCGGGGCAGTCAGCGTTTGGGGCAACAAGGGCGTCGATGCCTGCGTTGTTTCGTCTCGTGGCGGCGATGGCGGATTTGGTCTCAAGGGCGGAAATGGTGGCAAAGCCGCCCCCGTCACAGTAAGTTCTTCAGCAGGCAACATTCACGTCGGTTCTGCAACGGCGCGCGGCGGTCGAGCCGGTCAAACCGGTGCTGCTTGCGTTACAGAAAAGCTCGTTTGGGTCCAGGTTTACGTTGGCAATAAATGCGCCTACAAGCTCGTCAAAGTTTGCACAACCAACAAAATCGCTACAGGTAAAGCGGGACACGCGGGCAAAAATAGCACGGTGAATTGTTCTACAGCGCCGGCTCCTACTAATTTACTGGCAAGTTGTCCGGCGCCACCGCCGAGACCGGCTTGCCCTGTGCCTCCGCCTCCGCCACCACCTCCACCTCCACCTCCACCTCCGCCACCACCACCTCCTCCTCCTCCTCCTCCTCCGCCACCACCACCACCACCACCTCCTCCTCCTCCTCCTCCTCCTCCGCCACCGCCGCCGGGTCCACCGACTCTGGTAAATCCGCCTGCGCCACCACCGCCTCCGGTAGCACCACCGGAGACACCTCCAACTTCCGCGCAAGCACCGCCGCCACCATCGTTGTTTAACCAGCTTCCGCCGACAGATACTATTAATCTGAATGCACCCATTCCGACACAGGTTCCTGCCAACTGCGCAGTTCCAATCGCGTTGTTTCCGCGCGGCAATAATCCACAAGTTGCAGAGTGGCTGAAGAGCACTGACGGTCATCAACCATACATGCTCGCCGATGACTCGGAAGCTATCTTCGTCGCAAAACCAGGCACAGTGTTCAACCTGACCGGCGATCATGAATTGGTTGTTCGTGAGGGCGAAATTACGGTCATCACTGGAGCAAGACCAATAACTATCGTCACTGCAATGGGACGCGTAGTAGCACGAGAAAACAGCGCGCTGAACATCGCACAATCTCGTTTCGGTCCCGTGCATGTAGCCAACATATATGGAACCGAAAGCCAACTGATTTGCGAAGGGCAGGGACGAACTGCCAACGCCACCCTGGCTGCAAACACCGCGTACGACTTCTCGGATTCAAGAGTAGCAGGCGTCGGTGCGGCTGACTATGTAGCGAATCAAGTACCGGGGCCGTTGCCTGGAATGGTAATGTCGCAGAAATCGCTTGGTGGTGCCGGTGCGGAAGCCTCGGAATACTACACTCGCCTTTCGCGTATGCAGGTTTGCGGCGTACCGCAACGCGTGCGTAATCGCATTGAAAAGTTCCTGGACAAGCAAGGACTCGATGCCACGAAGCTAGCCGACCGTCCAAACTCATTCGACAATTCGCCGGAAGCGGTAGCAACTGGTCCTTCCAATGAACCTAGCATCGCATTCGGTGCGCCCGTCAATGGAATTCCACAGGCACAACAACCGCCGACCAATTCCCAAGCCGGCGTAGCGAACGGATTCAATCCGACCAATCCGCTGAATAACACTCCGGAACGAGACAAACAACTGGCCAGCAACGGTTCGATCCAAACCAAACTGGAAGGACTCTTCCAGGAACTGCGTCACAACATGCCCCTACCGGGGCAAAAGAATGGCACCCTTCTGCATTACGCCACCACAGCCAGTACACTCAGCGGTCTCTGCCAGATGGCTGTTGAACTCAATACCGCTCAGGATTCTCAGTTCTTCATCCGAAGCAACAACAAACAAGTCTTCTCGTTGCCCTCGCTCGATGGCGCCATTCTTCTAACTGAGGCGGACGCTACGTTAACCGGCGAGGGCGAAAAGCTGACGTTGAAGCACGGGGCAGTAACGGCCATCACCGGACACAACAAGCTCGTCATCACTACGCCGCTTGGTACGGTAACGGTTCCAGCCCAGAGCGCGGTGTTAGTCGCAGCGCCGCTGAATCGAACGCTGCAAACTATCGCCTTGTTCGGAAAGGACGCTGAGATAAAACTGAACAACAGCAACAACGGAACAAAAATTGCAGTTGCCGCCGGCGAAATTTGCAAGATAGCGCCTTCCGGTGTTGCAAGCTCAGGTGTCTCCGATTTCGCAAAGGGTTCAAACGAAATTGCGTCAGGAGTTCCCGGATTGGGATTGCTCAAGAGTCCGCTGCATGCGAAATCGTTGGCACTCAACGAATTCCGCGGCAACCTGGCATTTCTTGCCAAACATACTTTGCCGACAAATGCAACGCTACGAGTCGCAGCGCTGACCGGCCAAGTCGGAGCACCAGACAACCAGCCTACATTGGCACTCCAACCCAAGCACAGCTATGTCACACTCGGCGCAGTAAACCGAAGTTCAACAACGGATTTGACCAATCGCTTGTTCCTCAACCCATCAAGTGTAGTGACGCGGCAGATTGCCCTATCATTATCAGGCAGTCCTGGAGTGGCCGGTACCAACATCTCGGCGGCATTGCGACTAAACCCTGCCTCACCGTCAACCCAACCGACGCCGCTCTCCGACGACAACGGCACCATTTTGCTTGGAGATGAATCAATTGGCAGAAGCATAGTCTGCGCTGATAGCAAACGTCCTTTTGTCATCGGATCTGCTTCTAACGCAGTTGTAGTAGCGTCGCAAGGAACAGCATTTCAAATCGCGTCGACAAGCAGACTCAATGTCCGCAGCGGCGAGGTTATTGTCACCACCGGCAATGCTCCGTTCACCGTAGAAACGGACGCAGCAGTCGTGGTTTGCAAACCGAACTCCGCAACCGTAATCTCAATGACCGATACTGAAGTGAAAGTCGCAAACCTTCTCGGAGGCTCCTCCTTATCTTGCAGCGGGAACACCCGGAATATATCGGAAAGGAAGGGCTGCACCATAAGCTATTTCACTGAGAGCGGCAAGCAGCAGTCAGGTGGTGTCGGCGGAACTTCTGACCGCACCATCGTCAAAGGCATTTCTGATGCTCATCTAACCGGCTCGGATCTGGTATCAAGAAGCATGCAATTAGCCGCTTGCGGCTACTACCGCCTTCAAGGAGAAGTTAGCGATCGTATTGCCAAGGTTATCGGGCAAGTGAACGGCAACTACGCGGTTCCATTCATCACCGAGGAAAATGACGAGCTGGGCTTCGCCCCTTTGAACGCAGCTCACTATATAGAATCCGAAATAAGTGGACAACACACAGTATTGTTCATGCCGCCAAACGCCGCAGGAAATGCTGCTAAAGCACAAAAGCAGAACCCTCGCATTCTATCTGACATGACCAACTTGCGCGCTGTGGTTGCCGGTACGGCAAATGCAAACTCGCAGCGCTTCATCGGAGGTTCAGCTATAGCGTCCTACGCTATTGACGAAAACAACTCCGGTGTCGTCTTAGCCGAGCCACCACTAATGATGTGGGTCGTTGCGCCTGATGACAGCCATCCGTACATATTGGAAGCGGACCGCGAATGTGTGATTACTGCAGACAAGGGCACAATTTTTGCTCTGAGCGCAGAGCACGAAGTCACACTGAAAAATGGAAGTTTGAAAGTGATGGCCGGGCACTTCCCTGTCTCCATCAAGACCGGAATCGGATCAGTCAGCGTACAACCGCACAACTTCGCGTTCATTCGCCAAACCACTTTCGGAAACGTCAGTGTATTCTCCTCGAAACCGTCCGCGATGGAGTTGGTATTCGCAGGTGTAACCAGAAACAGCTCTCGCAAGGAATTCTCGGCCACCAGAGTGGCCCATGCACCAGTGGGCTACAGCGAATTGCGAGTCGCAACGGTGACTACACCGGTCGGCATCACGATTAACAGCGGTGGAACAGGCATCGCAGGAAAGAATCTTGTTGAAGACGGTCGAAGAGCCCAAGCTGTAGCAAGTGGAAAGCTACCGGTAGAAGCAACACCGCTCGCCAGTGCTGGAAATGGAATCTTCAATCAATTCCCTTCAACCGGACGAACCGATTCCGTACAGACTTTCTCTGCCGCTGGTGTCGTCATGCGCTATCTGTCGAATACGAGAATCGACGCAGACAAGCTGGGCAACCTCACTCTTGCCACCGGCGAAGTGCTCGTTGACGCATCTAGAGACGTTTCGCTGAAAGCAGGAAGCTGGATTGTCTCCATGCAACGTGGTTCGTTAGCCCTTGTTAAATGGCAGGACGGTATCTTGACCGTGAAAGACATTGTGGACAACGGCGGCAACTCCGTAGTCGTGATGCGAGGCACGTCCACTATGGCACTCAATCCGGGGATTGAAGCTGTCTGTGGCACCAGAGCCGGTGACTACATTCACAAAGACGGACTGGCGCGCAGAAACATCAAGACCGAACAATACGGTGGAAACATGGAAATCGCGCATGGAGAAATCTCCATTGTCTCCCTGGCGGCCAATCATCGGCTAGTCAGCTCGGTGCTTGCAACTTCGGGCGCTGAGGAACGCGCTATCAGAGAGCGCGTGATCAAGATGGCTGCGGTACTCACTCAAGTAACCGCATCGCACGGCGCTTACAAACAGGCAGCTTCCAAGCTCGCAACCAAGTAGGTGCCAATGACTATTCGAATACTGTCAGGAACCATAGCGATACTACTCACGGCAAACATTGCTGCAACGGCCGCTCAACCTTCCGGCAACGTTCGGTACTATGGCGGGAGAGCGCGAACGAGCAGCGCAGCAAGCAGTATGACTACCGCCGCGAACTCTTCGTCCATAAACGCCAATCAGCACTACAAGGTTTTCTATCAGTACTATGTGCACTACTTCAACTGGTACGCAAAGCGAACTCGAAACCAGGATCAGTGCAGAAAACTAGCGACACTAGCTGCGGTGAGACAGCTTTCAATCGAGAAGGCAAGGACGAATTCGCGTACCACAGCACCGGTAGAAGTTGCGACCTCACTCAAGTTACCGGGCGTAGCACTGGCAAACAACCTTGACCGCGAAGACAGTAACCCGAGTGTCCCCGGGAGCGTGGAAAGTGCGTCCGCCGGAACAAGCACTCAGTCAGCGCCCGAGAGCAGCAGCACATCGAATGTTCCCGTGAGCGCGGGCTTCCAGCCCGCTCCTGAGGAGGCTAAGCGACAAACGAACTCCAATTCGCGCTCTGCTGAAGGCAACCAAAGTTCTCCTGCATTGCGCGGTCCACTTCCAATTGCAAGAACAAGAGAATCAAAATTTCAGTCTCGCATCCAAGAAGAATTGGAAAACCCCACAGGGTTGCGCGGGCCTCTTCCAACAACAAAGACAGGATTTGAAGCGCTTCGCACTGCTGAGAAGCCGGGAGCCTATCGCTCCCCGGACTTGGTCGACTTAGCTGCAGCACTTCAGCCTCTTCCCTCAGAACAGTCACAGAGCGCACCGGCAGGCACTTCACTTGGGCCAGGCAAGGCACCAACGTCGCCCATGATGCAAATCGCGGCCGCAGTATCGCAGGAAACCAAGCCAAACAAAAAGTGGTGGCAAGTACAACTTCGTAAGAACAACAGAACCGCACCGGAGGAATCGAAACGCGTTAATTTTCCCCTGATCGCACAAACTCCGGCGACAACACCTCCGCCTGCCACGCCCGCAACCAGAGAGGAGCCCACACCCAACCAGGCAATTGCGGTCCCCTCTGAGCTTCGAAGCACCCCTGCTCCCTTGACGGGCGGCGTCACGAAGAAAACAGAGCTGTCTCAAGTAATCACCTCGGCGCCATTCGAACGTGCTTGGGCAAAAGAACGCTACGCCGAGGCAAAGGTATTCGCGGCCGAGCTAGCCAAGACTATGCCGGATTCCCGATACTACGCGGCTCGCTACTACGTATGCTGCATCCAAACGGCCGATTGGACGAATGCCTACGGCGCACTTGAGCGCCTCGTCTCACTCGATCAATCACACAAGGATATTTACGCTTGCGACTACGGTCGCATTCTCTTCGAGCTTCACAAGTACGAGCCCGCTAAAGCGAAACTGAAGGAAGCTCTTGCGTTCGGCAATGATTCCGAACCGGTTCACCGCACACTTCTCCTAATTGCAATCGCCCAAAAAGACGATGCCGCTGCGATTGGCGAATACAAGCAAATTGCACGCCTATGCCCCCGCGATTTCGATTCGCGCATTGAACTCGCTGAGTTACTTTGGAAGGGCAACAGAAAAGACGAAGCAGTCAAAATCTACGATCAAGTCGCAGCAATGATTCCCGACAATGCAGACATTCAGTCTAAGGCTGGCTATGCCAACCTTGTCCAAGGCAATTACAAAGCCGCGATGAATGCCTACAAGCTAGCTTCCGATTCCAGCTCCCAGCAGAAGTACAAGAACGCGAAAGAGTTTGCAGAAGCTCAGTTCGTCACAGTGCAAAAGGTGGCATCAACGGCCAAGGCGATATCGCAAGACTAGACATAGGAGAAGATACTCTCCGCGCGACCAATTAGCAAGCAAACAAGCTAAACGGAGGCTGCCGGAGCTTGCGGGAGCTAGTCGACCGCTAACGCTGTATTTACGGGTAAAAGCCCGAAGAAGAAGAATCGATTCAATGAAACTTTCCTTATACTGGCAGGCAAGCACGACCTCGCGCCCGGGGTCGGCGATGGACCCACGGAATTTGAGCAGCAGTGCTCTGAGTAAATCAGCTGGGTGGTACGATTACAATGGTCACAGTAAGCACTTGTCCGCGGTCATCACGAGCCAAAGATCAGTGAATACAAGAAGGTGTGAACCAACCAACTTATTGGAGAGTCTATGAGAAAGATCCTAGCGCTTGCACTCCTGGCATTTGCGTCCATTGTCGTGCCAGCCTATGCTCAATACGAAGGTAGTGTAACAAAGAACACAAAACACAATGGACCGTTAACAAAAGCAGCGAAAGTATCGGCTGGCGCGACTGTTAAGGTTGGAAAAGTGGCGACCGGCGCCACAATCAAAACAGGCAAACTAGCAACCGGTGCCACAATCAAGACCGGCAAAGTAGTAACCGGCGCCACAATCAAAACAGGCAAACTAGCAACCGGTGCCACAATCAAAACAGGCAAAGTAGTAACCGGCGCCACAATCAAAACAGGCAAACTAGCAACCGGTGCCACAATCAAAACAGGCAAACTAGCAACCGGTGCCACAATCAAAACAGGCAAAGTAGCAACCGGTGCCACAATCAAAACCGGCAAAGTAGTAACCGGTGCCACAATCAAAACCGGCAAAGTAGCAACCGGTGCCACAATCAAAACCGGCAAAGTAGTAACCGGTGCCACAATCAAAACCGGCAAAGTAGTAACCGGTGCCACAATCAAAACTGTAAAAGTATCGGCCGATGGACTTAAGAAAGGCTTGAGAAGTACTGGCAACATGCTCAAGAAGGTGTTCTAGCTTCCCTCTTTGCTGTGCTGTTCGCTAATCGTGTACAAACGATTTCACTAGGCGAAGAGCAGAAGTACTTATCTCTCCACAGCACGAAGATCCGATACCAATCCTCTGCCGTGCGCAACGTCGTCGGCACCCGAAGCTGGTCTGCAAGGTGTAACAATCGAACCGAACACAGGTCCTATGGACGGACTTGCCGAGCACACGTATCGGTATCCATTAGCTTTGCGCTTCATTGAATCCGCTGATTCAGGGCTGCAGCTAGCTACATCGCAAAGTGGTGATACGTTTCCACATTTTTTTCAAAAGCGTGTTCTTCAACCACGGACAGCAGCTGTCTTGCTGAGCTCGGTTGCAAGAGTTGTGAGTACTCCACTGCTACAATCCAGAGAACCTTGTTCGAGCGCTTTCGCAGCGAGATCCCGCGGTGACTCCCGGGGTCGGGCTGCTCCGTTTTGAAAGCTTTTCTTTGTGTTGCAGTACCTTTGCGCGAGTAGATCTTTCGCCAGAGGCCTACGATGACCAACTCATTGGACAATGCACCACAATAAGTATAAGTAACTCATGCGTCGAGGAACTTTTTCAGTTCCTCAACGTGTCTCCGGTCATCAGCCTTTATTCGTTCAAATACACTTAGAAGTTCAGGGCAAGGTTTGCAGTCCCGCACATAACGGTCATAGGCCTGGAGCGCCTTAGACTTTTCAGCGATTACGTTAATAACATCGAATTGCATGTTGCTGATGGGAAAATACTTCAGCCCTTCATCTGAGGTTATCTCATGCTTGTTTGGCTTATCGCTTGATTGGTGCATTTTTAAAAACTCCTGAAGAACACAGAGAAACTGACGAAAACCATCATTGTATAGTTGCAAGCACGTGACTTTCCGGATCTTTCGCCCACACATACACACATTTGTAGAATGCCGCCACATGCTCTTCTTATCGAGATCCATGACACAATTGGTCCTTGAGAGATCTTGTAAGCACAGAGGCCACTCCCACAGAAGGGCTGACGCTTCATCCGACAGTTCACAGCGTGGCGGATTCCAGATTCTCGAACATCGTTCACGGGGTGCTGATCGCTGCGGCGGTTCTCCTGATTCCGGGGGCACGGCACCAGATGCCCGTTTGCGCTCTGGCAGCAATACTTGTTTTGATCGGATACCGCATGGTGTGCAACATTCGTCAGAGC
The DNA here is from genome assembly GCA_019752635.1 of Candidatus Obscuribacterales bacterium. GTDB lineage: Bacteria > Cyanobacteriota > Vampirovibrionia > Obscuribacterales > Obscuribacteraceae > JAKFUT01. The sequence goes on from JAIELX010000033.1 coordinate 14,814, forward strand.
GTGTACCATCCGCAGCGGCTCTCGTCGCCCCCATTGCCTACGATCGCGTTCCAGTAACGATCTGTGTCTTCCTGGTTTTCGGTCATAACCATGAACCTGACCGCCATGTTCGGCTTGAAAGTTGGTCCACCATTGAGACCTATGAACGACTGCCCCAAGACGGTAAACTCTACGGTGAGCTCATCGCCTTCCTTCGCAGACGGATTGTGCGTCGGAGAAGCGTGCGTGATCCCAACGTGGCTATCAGGAAAGATATTCGCTTAGAACTCGGCCGCCTCGCGGGCCTTGCCGTGGTCGAACCACAGGCTGGTGGTCATCTTGCTCATGTTCGCGCTCCTTACTTGCCGGGACCCGCCACGTCCGGCTCCGATACACTGAAATCTTACACTCTGTCCTCGTGTCAGCTGTTAAAGTGTGGCGAATTCCATTCCCGAACATTTCGCGAATCCGACCCGTGGCAACCGGTTGCCGAAACCAGTGTAACTCTATTACAAGGATGCCAACAATTCGCCGGAAAGTCAGCGTTCAATTCGCCGCTTCACACGGGATCTATTACGTCTCAACCACCTTTGCAATCAGACGCAAGCATTGAATTCGATGCCATTTTGGCTGTCACAGCGAGCAGGAGATAGCGTCGACATCATCGCCCGACAGGTGATGACAGGACCGGAAAGGGATACATCGATAGCTAAACGCAGCAAGATGTATGATAATTGCGGTATTCAACCGGTCGATAGTAAATTCTTTCCAGCCTGCTGGGGATGACTCCGATGCATTCTTATCAGCAATCATTGTTTGACGCGTTTGAAAAGCTGCGCACCGGTGACTATTCCACGGCCAATTCGCAGGCAAGACAATTCCTGACGGTGCTCCAAACCGATCTTACCGTGCAGAAGATAAGAGATCAGCACGAGATGCGGCAGTTGTTTGAAGCTGACTTCTTGAGCGTGCTCACGACTGATGAATTGGACGCTTGGTCAGTCATCACGCATTGTGAACAGAAAAACGGTGACGGTGCCGCAGCGGAACAGGGAGCATTGACACAACTTCGCTTAATAGACGAATTCTATGGCTTTGAATCGCCTTCCTACCTGTGTCCGGAAGTAAGAACGCCTCAGCATCATCAGTTGGCAAAATTTTTCGGATTAGCCGGCAACGTGATGGCGACTATCTTAGCCAACAGAAACGAAGATGAAAAAGCCCGCCGATGGCTAAATGCCACCAAAGCCACAGCACCAGATCAAGAGTCCGCAGATCAAGTCTGGCTGAGCTGGGTTTCCGGTGCCAATGCCCCCTCAGTTCCGCGAACGGATTGGGCTGATTGGACTCGCGTAAGCGCTATCATCGATGGAAAGGCAACTGTAACGCAGCTGTACAAGTCACTTTCGAAACACATCTCGCCGGTTCACCACAAATGGCTTCTGACAGTAATGTTTGAAACTATCCCGACGACCGGCTTGACGCCAGCAAAATCTACTCGATGGAAGATGTGGGGAGTGCGTCAAGCAATATGGTCCAGGCTCGCGTGCGAGAACGCAGGAATGCTGGCGCTGGAGTCACAGCAACACAGCTGTAGGCGCATGTATTTTTACGTGAACAATCCGGACATGGCAGAAACAATCGTCCAGGAAGTTCTGCAGTCCGCAAATTTGCCGGCCGACTATACTGTCGAGGATGACCTTGGCTGGAACACTTACACCAATCACGGCGGCAGCCTTGTTCTAATCGATCGTCCGGATGAAACCGAAATACCGAAAGCAAACACGGACCGTGATACCATCCTGCGCCGAACGTGGTTGCTGTCTACGTCCCGAATTCATGACGCCTGGGAACGATTCTATTCGTTGCTGTCTATTCTCAATCGAGTTCAACCGGAGAGTGAGCCTTTGCGAGAGTACTGCGTAAATCAATTATTCGACCTCGTTAAACAGTTGGGCGAGAAGCGCTTACTTGGCTGGGCACACATGGTTAAGCTGTTGCCGGTCGTAGACAAACAATCAGCCATTCATGCTTTTGGCGAATTGTGGAGTTATCGCCCCTTCGAAAAGAATGATTTCCCGTTGTTATGTAGTGCTGCAGAAGAGCTGGCTATAGCAGATCCGAGTCTTGCAGCAAAGCTCCTGGATGAAATGGGAGACTACGAGCTGGTGCCGAAAGCCAGAGCAAGAATAGCAAAGGAAATGACGCTAGCCACTCACGATAAGCAGATCATTCTAGACGAGCTAAATGCTCGACTGCGAGTCTGTTCGCCTACACAGCGCGTAGAGCTAGTGATTGACATGCTCAACTCCACTCAACGCTTGCCTGCCAATGTTGTAAAAAACTTGTTGATAGAGTCTCTCGCTGCGGCACGCCTCATTGATTCGCGAATGCACCGTCTCGATGCGCTGAGGAAGCTTGCGAATGAGGCTGCAAGGTCTGCTCCGGATTTGATTCCGGAGATTTGCGAAGAAGCAACACAGACATGCATCGCTTTAGAACTTACAGAAAACACCGACTGGATGGACCCTGGCGGAGCGAAGTTGGCTGCCAGCGGCTATGCCTCGACCGCCCGTATAGCTGCTACGTGCAATCGAACACAGGCTGTTACATTATTGGTCCAAGCGATGAAAGTTGCATCGGGAAGCTGGGAGAACGTTACTGAGATTGCCTCAGTTATAGCAGAGTGTGGACTTCGCGATGAACCGCAACTACAGACGGCGTTTGCCAAGCTAATAGTCTCTTGTGAGATCGAAAAGGCATTGCCTGAATACCGAGTTGCTCTGTGCTGCCGACTTTGCACGGCATTGAGCAATGATCCTGCCTTTGGTGGTCCGGCAATGCTTGAACTGGCCGAGGACAGTGTATCCAAGTGTTCATCAGCATACCTGCGATCCATCGCCGCTGCGCAGTTGTCATCCACGCGGAGGCTCCTTCAGATGGATTACCGAAGCAGTTATTCCGCAATGCTAACTTCATTCGATCAAATTGCCGCGCCGAGAACACGAGCGGAAGCTTTGCTAGAATCCGCAGAATGTTTCCAGAACGTTGACGCGGCTCTGGTTCAACAAATTTTCGACAATTTCAAGAACTTGGTCTCCGGTGATGCTAGCTCTGTCGGCGACTTGTTGTTGAAGGGAAACAGCAAGTTACCACGACTGATGTCGGCAGCTCTCATTCTGGACCAGTTGGAAATGCGCTCCGATGAGAAAGTCGGCTCGGACTTGGTTCAATGGATAAATCGATTCGACACCGCATAATCAGCGGGCAGTCAAAACTCACTTTGGACGAAGGACGAACCTAACGCTCCATCGTTACAGACTCGTGGCGAACTCTTGTTTCACGATTTCGTTATATGCCTTTGTTTATAATCACACCAGCGAAGAAGCTGGGGTTAAGCACCAAATGAATTCATCGATCAATTCCCTACGGACTGCGCTGCGATGCGAAAGCGAAGTCCTTCGGGGAATCATACTTCTCGCGATTCTGTTGATCATTTCCTGTCCGCTTCCGATTTTCGGTAAGGCAGTGGAGATTATGATGAACTGGGGCGGGATGCAGTGTCCGGAGCTAATAATCTCGACAACTTCAATCTTCCACTACGTAAGCTTCGCCGTGCTGCTTCAGCTGCTTTTCGGACTAGTACTTATTCCCGTTGCAACAGGCTGCTTGAAGATGCTCAAACCGCTGTCTCTGGGATGCAGACTGACAACGGTGTGTTTCTTTTCCGCCGCAAGCATATTCGCAATTGCCTTGCTGCTAGGTACTATCTAGTAATCACCATTTGAAGCCCTTGCGACAATGAATTCATCGCTAAGTGCCGGTTGCTGTTTGAGGAACGCCATGTGCTTGTGAGCAGTGGACCGCTCCCCCATAGAGCGCTTTCAATGTGCTGTCCTTCGCTGTCATTCTTCAATACCATCGTTGGTCGATTCGCTCTTCCTGGCAGAGGCCGCGCGATAGGCATCAAATATTTGTCGGAATTTTCTGTATAGTCTTAATTCTTCGCCATCGGTAGGAACAACGGGAAAAGCTTGTTCAAAACTTCGGTCGATAGACTTGGAGAACTGTTTCTTGTCCATAAACAACTTCTCGCGCATTAGATACGCCACACCGTCCGCCATAATCTCACAGCCGACGAGGGCATCTTTACCGGTCTTAGGATTTGCGAAAGTGTTGAATTCGAGAAGAAACTTTCGCACCCGTCGATCGCAAAAGTCGCCCTTCGATGAGGTACCCTCGATCCGACGAGCTAGACCAGCGGGACGCCCTACGATCGATAGCGCCTGCTGAAATGAAAGGCGCCCCCTCAAATAGTCGTCGTTTTCACACCAGAACAGGCAGGCGGTGAGCAGTTGGAGTAGCCGATCTTCCAGCCTGATTGCCGCCGGCTGCTCTCGAGTAATCCTTAGTCCGATTTGCAGATAATTCTTTGCCATAAGCAATTGTTTTTTTTGTTCAATTTTGTCTTTAGACTGCAGCGCCACACACATGCGTCCACGAGCAAGCGTGGACCAGCAGCAGACTTGCCGAGTGAAAGATGCGGGTTCTACTCCCGGTACGTTAATCGCGGCTTTCTCCCACTTTTCCGAAAGGTCAATCGTATCAATATTGATCAGCCTTGCTTCACTTTGCACCGTTCCTCTACTAGCTCGAACATCCGAATCATCGTCCGGAGTCTCTCGATAGAGTGACGCAAGAATTCGCATATCATGCGAAATTCTCTCGCTAAGTCCATTGCGCTCGTCAATGTTTTTGGTTTGCGTTAGCCTCTGCAACATTCGATTAATGTTCGACTCAATCGATTTGATCTGCTCCTGGCGGTCCACGTTGCTTTGGCGTTGAGCTCCGGACTGAACAACAGTGTTTGACTTGCTTTCATTCCACACCTTTGAATTACCGGCAGCATTGTGTCTGATCAATACGCAAATCAAGCCTACCACGAGCGCACCTGCAGCACAGGTGCCAATAGCTTGCCCCCTGCGAGTTTTATTTGTCGCACTGGACTGGCGACTAGGCGCAATCTCCGAGCCTCTTCCTTCTTTCAGCAGTTCGAGATCCTGAACAAGATCGGCAAATGACTGGTATCGCTGATCCGGCTCCTTGGCCATACACCGATCAAGAAAAGCCTGAAATCCATTTGGTACCGTCAACGGTGGCAAGAGCTTAGCGAGAGGTTCAGCATCTAAGGAGGTATGTGCACTCATGAGCTGCACCGGATTTTCTCCCGAGAATGGTGGTCTTCCGGTGGCGGCTTCGTAGATCAAGCATCCTACCGAATAAATGTCGGACCGAGAATCTTGAGTTTTTCCGATGCAAGCCTCAGGACTCATGTATAGGAGAGTACCGACTACTTCACCCGTCTGTGTGAGATGCTGAGTATTGCGCGATTGCGAACTTTTTAATCGCGCCAAGCCAAAGTCTACTACTTTGCTCACTAGCTCCCCCTCGGGGTTGGATAGCAACATGATATTGCTTGGCTTCAAATCTCGATGAACGACTTCCAGCCTTTCGGCCTCGCGCAGCGCAGCGCAGATTTGCGCCCCGATCGCTATGCATGTCGCTATGGGCAAGCGACCGTCGGCATCGATTACTTCGCGCAAAGTTCGCCCATCAAGGAACTCCATGGCAATGTACCGAAAGTGATCCTTTGCGACGCCCAACCGGAAACATCTCAGTATGTTCGGATGCGTCATTGTTGACAGGACCTTGCCTTCACGCAAGAACCGAGCAACGCCTTCCTTGCTCACCGCCAGCGTTGTGTGCAGCACTTTCAGGGCAATCGTGCGCTCCAAACCGATCTCCCGGGCTTGATAGACGGTGCCCATGCCACCTTCCCCGATTAGATGAAGAATCTCATATCTGTCGTCAACTATGGTTCCTGGTGCCAGATCCATTGAACAACACACTCGACAGTTGGCCGGGTCACAGCTCCTTTTATTCCACGGTTACATACAGTTGACGCGTTTCGCTCTTGGCCACAGCTCTTCATGACCGTGATACGATCAGTGCCGCTCTGGATCTTACGCACCGCATCACCGGGATTCCGGACCGCATCCTCGGTTGAGAGCATCATCAGCAGGAGTGGGACGAAGACCGGAAATGGTCCAGAGCAATAGTCCACGGAGCTATCAGTGCCCGGGACCTGGATCGCCGGGTTCGAATCGAGTCCGGTCCGCAACCACTCCCCGTCTGACGCCATCCCACTCGAACCGGAAGAACTACAATGTCTGAATTGCCGTCTGAACTAGTAGAACGCATTCTCACAAAGCTCGGTTTATCGAAAGCACCGGAGTTAACGCTCGTGGGGCTTCAATCCATTTACTCGGCATGGTGTCACAGCGTGCCGTTCGATAATTTGCGCAAGATGATTCATGTCCGGAGCGGAGACACAGGACCACTGCCTGGAGATGAGCCAGTTGATTTCTTCGAGTTTTGGCTGAGGCATGGCACAGGTGGGACCTGCTGGGCGGGAAACGGCTCTCTATGCGCGCTACTCTCCTCTCTCAACTTTCAGGCTGCACGCGGATTGGCAACAATGATGGTTGCCCCGAACCTGCCTCCAAATCACGGTACGGTCGTAGTCTCCCTCGACGATACCAGCTACATAGTCGATGCCTCAATTCTGCATAATGTCCCTCTACCGTTGCTTGCGGATGGCAAGTCAGCCGCCAGTGCGTTCGGCGCGGAGCTGCATCAACGCGATTCTCAATGGTACATCTGGTGGCATCCGACACATTTAGATCACAAAATTGACTGTCGCATTGATCTGCTGGAAGTTCCGCGGGAAGAGTATCACGTGCGGCACGAACAGAGCAGGGGATGGAGCCCGTTCAACTACGAACTAAGAGTTCGGAAGCTCAGGAATGGACTTGCGATGGGCGTGGCTACCGACCACATCATCGAAATCACGACAAATGATGAGTTTAAATCCGTTGCGGTGAGTGCGAGCGAGCGAAAGAAAATACTTGTAGAACAGTTTGGTTACAGCAGCGAAATAGTTGAGCAGCTCCCCCCCGACCTCCCAACGCCACCGCCGCCGGGCTCACACAAAGCACAGGCAACGGATACCGGCGTTAGGTAGCCGATGGCTATTTCGCCCAGCTCTTTAATTTGCGTTCGGTGACATTTTCTTCTTTCAGCGCAGCAGCTACAGCTTCCTGAGACGCTTTGGCCAGTGCCCACTTCGCAATGGAGTTTCTTCTCCAGCCCTCATTTTCGCGAGCAATTTTGATCAATGTCGGCGCCAAGGTAGACGGAATCTGCTCCAGATCATGGAGCAACATATTGCCGATGTCCTCATGTCGAAACTCAAGGCATCTTGCTAGTGTCCGATGAGTCGATTCGTAGCTGGCATGCCTTGCCAGAGACTTGATGAACCACTGCAGTTCCTCAGATATGTAATCGCCTCCACCCGGCGGTACGAAGCGATCAAGCTCCCTATCCATGACCATTGCCAGCGCCTCTGCTCCCCGGGCGGAAGGATGCTCCCAAAGCCATGCAGCAGCAGGACCTCGATGAACCGATTGAGGAGAGACCAGCAACGCCGCCACCTCGGCACAGGCTTGATCATCCTCCCTTCCGTCAACAGCCTCCCAAACACGTGACAGGGACAAGACTTCCCTGACCGGTGCCACCGCAGACCGATCGACATAAGCTTTCTCGGCGGACCTTCTAACTTCGAGATCGTCGTCCCACAGGTACCGCTCGATGTCACAGAGCGGCAGATAATCAAACCTTCCGACGGTTTCGCATTGAACGATGCGCCAGGCCTTCCATGACTCCGCACCGTAACACTCCAGATCAACAGCCGTCGCATAACCATCTTGGATCAGTTGTTGTGCCTGCAGCTCATCGCCATCAACTCGAGCCAATGCTGCAAGTGCCCGGTGGTAGAGCATCGTAACCGCGTTGTCGTAATCGCGTGGATTGGGCAGCCCGAACTCAACTAATTGCTCCAATGATTTTTTATCAGCTCGCGGTGCCAGTAGTTCTATCGCGCGAAGAGCGGTCCGAAAGTGACAGTCGTCATTGCCACTGCGAAGCAAGGTCTGAATGAATGGAAACAGGTTTTTGGTCTCACCCCTGGCAATTAACGCGTCAATCAGTCTTGCAGCTAGATTGAAGCTGTACGTCTCTACCGCAAAACGGGTCAAACGGTGCATTCGCTCAGATACAATTGCACTATCGTTCGTGACAGGATCTTTCAATTTCGCTAATGCAATGGCACTCGCCGCAAGCAAGTCATCCCATGGGATTCCAGCGAGGCGAGCATCGTCGCTACTCTTACCTTGCACGAGAGTAAGAAACTCCAGCAGCAAATTGCTAATGAGCAATGCAGCCTCGGCGGTCCTTGATTCACCGAGGATGGTGACTGCTAAGGCACGACGATGGTTGTACTTTTCTGATACTCGCAGCCTCTCCAAAAGTGGTTTCCAGAGCCGCCAATCAAAGGTTTGTTCTGAGCGAACCATTGCAGGTAATAACAGCGCAGCCACTTCGAAGTCTCCGTTGTTAAGCCTGTCTACAAGAAACGGCTTCAAGAAACCGCCGCCATTCAAAGCAAGCCATTGGCCGAGTTCAACGGCGTCGGGTCTGTCATTAGAGTTCGCCTGTTCATAGCGTCGGTCACAAACCCAGTCAAATGCGTGCCACTGCTGCTGATGCCCTGGCACAGAGCGGGCAACCGCTTCAATTTCACGCATGGCTCTCTCGTCTGCAACATGCGTCCACGCGAGCTCGACCAAACTGTCGAAGCTCTCTGCAGCCTTTTCCCGCGCCAGTGCGCCGACTGCACTGGCTTGCTCAGCTGCTTCCGTGAAAGCAGCCTTCTCCTGCTCTTTGCGGCGCTCTGCGTCCTCCGGAACCAAATCCAGTTTCAGAAACTGATCGCGCACAGCGAGCAAATCGGCGACTCCGGCAATTTCGCCGCGACCGACAAGTATGTCCTTAATGAGACTAACGAGATCGCGAACTATCGGAGCCGGATGGTTCTCATAACTAAGCAAGCACTGAGAGAGTCGTTCTTGTTGGTTGCAGAAGAAATATCGCCAGAGTAGGTACAACGCTGTTGGTGCTACCTTGTGTCCTTGCTCCAGGCGGCTTTGCACCAGCTCTTCATTGTAGGACGGATTGAACCGGGTATAGAAACATTCCTTGACTTCATCCCAGTTGCGCTCCGCGTCGGGTCGAAGAAGCATGATTATCCAGTAGGCGCGCCAGAAAAATCCGCGAATCTTGTTTACAGGATCGAGATTGCCACCATTACCTGAGCCTTCGGAACGTTCACAATCATCCTCGCAGTCGACATCGTCGTCAAGCTCGTCCTCTTCATCTTCGAAAAGGCAATTGGCAGAGAATCCGATTCGTCCGCCTAGTTTTCGCCAATTCTTGAAAGCTGCCTTCCTTGATAATCGTTCAGTTTGTGCGCCTGCCGATAGTGCCATCGCAAAGGCGAAATCATCGAGATTCACTGCCATGACTTCGTCTATATAATAGGTATCATGGCTCCAGTAGTAGACTACGTTTGACCATCCTTCCTCTCTAAGCGGCAGTGTCAGGGTTGCATACAAACTATCGCTGTCGCCCCTGCCACCAATTTGAACGGCTCCCATAAAGATTGAGCCGAGTTCCTCGTACATGTTGCCCCACTGGTGAGCGATTAGCGATCGCCAGATGTTGCCTTCGAATTTCCGTCGAGACCTACAGATAGAGAACTCTCCGTCCGCTACGGCAAGAGACGCAAACCGGTCGATCTCAGGCACCGATAGTGCCCAAAGGTTGGCAAGGTCAAAGGGATCGTCGACTAGTTCTGCAGGCTCGCCATTGAAAGCTTGAAAAACTTTCCGAGCGTGGCTGGTCAAATAGTTTTGAGGCTCAGCCTGCTCAAATACTTCATCGAGATCGAAAGCGCTGCTAAGCGGCCGTCCATCTGATGTGCATTCTGTTCCGTCAGCCAAGAACCAGCGTGGATTGTTTTCTTCCCAGTTTGCTTTACTGTCGTACTCATAACGCCAGGTTCTGCTATCCGCGGAATAAGGCTCGGGTGACTCGGTGGCACAGCGCCAGTGAACGAAGTGGCCATGGTGCCTGCCGTTCTTCCATTCACCTCGACTGGCGAGTGTTCCGTCCGGGTGAAATCTTTCGACAACGCCGTCAACGTTTCCCTCATTATCGAAATGAGCCTTGCAGATGATGTAACCTTCTGCTGCCCAATAAATCCAATCACCTATGGGAAAAGTCTTTTTCCCTCGCTTGCTGCTGGCACCAAGTTGCCATTCCTTTTCTTCTGCGTTCCATGAAGCATCTGCCGGCACATCTACTGGACGAATTGGTTCCTTCACTTAATCACCTGCAATTGTTGAGCCGCTACGCGCAATTCTCTCAAACGCATCGACAGGACAAATTAGAAGGAGCTTCTCGTTCTTGGCAGCTATCGATCACAGTCAAGCACCTTGCTTATCGCAGGTACTCCGCTTCGACAAATGATTCCCGGAAAACCGAGTCCACATAAAATGCAATTAGAATGCGATGTACAAAAGTTGTGTATCCAAGTTGTTTACCGTACAACAGCAAGTTAGTTCGCCATTTCTCTCCATAAACAAGAAAAGAGAACTCGTCATGTCGACGGATTCTCTTTTCTTGCGAATCGAATTTCTGCGATCGCGCTACTGAACACCAGGTTTTGCAGGTTCTGGAATGCTAGCTTGCGGTGGCTTTACTTCAATTGATCATCGTGCCTCCTGTTTCTGAGCAGGAAGACTCGCGTCGCAGGTGCCGCAGCAAATGCATGCTTACTGCCCGGACGAATAGAGATCGCCGGACATTGGACACACAAAGAACGCTGCTCAGTTTGTTGAGATTGAGGGACTAATCCATCAACTTTCGGCACTCGGTTCGCACTTCATCGGTGGTTATGCCGTGCTCTCTCATCAAGCCGGCGCAATGCTCATCCCATTTCGTAGTGCCACCCATCAAGTGCCACGCAATATCTGTCAGCACCTGGTCGCGGGTAATTCTCTTTCGCGCTTCCGGCTTGGTTGTGCGAATGTACGGGGTCAAAGCCTCTTTCGCTCTCCATTCCAATTCAATAGATTCTCTGGAGTCGGTGGGAAACTCTGCAAGTCCGAAGGAAAGTTTTACCGGTCCGGCACTTTCCATTGGCGGTGTATTATCCAGAATTTTGTCGCAGATTCTTGAGAGAGCCACCTGTCCACCGGACGACGGAGCTTCAGGCATTATGATTGCGAATCCGTCCACACCATAGCGAATGGGAATGTCGGCTTCGCGCAGATATTGCTTAACGGTGTTTCCGATCTCTTTCATCATTCCAGCTGTTACCGCTGCACCAAACCGGTGAGTCAATTCGTTGAAATTGTCCAATCGCAAAATCGCCAACGATAGTCTGCGAACGTTTCTACGGGAGCGATTGAGCTCAGCATTGAAGAGTTCTTCAAAGCGCTGCTGCCGATAGACTTGTGTTCCGGGCTCAAATTGCACAAGCTCAAACAGCTTTTCCAGCTCATCGGTAGACAGACTCTCGACCCAACGCTCCAGTTCATTCTTATCCGGCAACATATAAAGTCCTCTCCAGATGATCCCCTGGCGAAGATCTGCAAGCTTCACCAATCTACTTGTACCCACAAACCCACGGTTGTAAAGCAACCCCGGTAGAAGAGTCTTTATTGGCTTTACTAAACAAACTTCCACGTACTATACGTACACATACTTCTGAGGATTGCGCTCGGCGTCAGCTCCTCGGCTGTCGTTCCGACAGGTGTTTAGACAGCTCCGGGCGATCATCCGACCGTTTCTGTCCGCCCCGTATCTGCCCGGGACTTCATGAAGACAAAGTTCTCAAGAGACCGCTCACAGGTAAACGACCTGAAACGGCATAGGCACGATGAATTTTCACTGCTAACAGTAAAAATTCAAAGCGAGCAGGGAAGTCCCTTCTTAACATGACAAGAGCCCGCGGGGGGGGGGGAGGTCCGGAAGCATCTGTACCAAGGGTCTTCGAGAATGCCAAAACTGCGCTTGACTGGCAGTCGAAAACTGTAGACTACGATCAACAAGTAGTGTTGGTTTACCAGACTTGCTCGTCGTCTCGGAGGAAGAACGTCAGCGCCCCCACCAGCACGCAAACTGCACCGGCTAACATCATGAAAATTGAAGCCAGGCTGGTGATTGCAGCTTCAGCATCAGGAGTGCCGTTCTTAAGAATCATAGCCACGACCAACAAAATGAGGCCCATGCCTCCGACTACAAATGGCAAATACTGCTTCATCTTCTGCTCTCCGACCGAAAGGCCGACATTCGGCGTGTTACTGTCTATCAACTTAGCAGCATTTCTGCGGTTGCCTACACGGGAAACACGGTATCCGGGGGTCTCTCACAAAGAACTTGCAAACTCCCGACCCGTCCAAGCACTTTTAATGTTGGGTGCGTAGTTTGCTCACTGCGACAGCAGGTGGAGCCCCCTAATATGGAGCCCATGGCTTCCACGGAAAGCGAGTTGAGTTTCAATCCCCTGCTTGGCGCGACACATGCGTCTAAGTTGGACTCCGCATTGCTGGTCCCCTTAAGGGAGTTCGGACAGTCGGTTGTGCATGGGGCCATCGACTCGCCCTACAAAGGTTTGAAGCAGCTGGCTGAACACTGCACCGGTCTTTCCTTGCCGGAATTCCAGCTTGTATCGGACCCCGAGCAGACGCAGTTCAACTCTATGCGCTGGCATGCCCAGCAACTAGGCGGCGCAGTCGGGATGATTCTGCCCTTCTGTCTTATAAACGGAGGCGTCAGAGGTGCGCACAAACTCGCAGCTAATACTTTGACCAAAGAAGCGACCACGATTGGTACCAATGTCGTCTCCCAAAGTTTAACCCGCAGGCTGGCGACGCCCATTGCCGAGTCGGCAACCGCCGGATTCATCTTCGATTTCACAATGAAGCCTGTCCAAAAAGAGGAGGGCGACTTCTGGTCTGCGCGCCTACGCAACGGCACCAGTGGCGCCATCACCTTTGCCAGTCTCACCGGGGGAGTTCTCGGTCTGCAGGAAATAAGCAAGAGGAATCTTGCGGCGAAACCGTGGTTGGTGCACTCGACGGGACGCGATTTCGGCAGACACATTACAGCAGGATTTGTAGCAGGCGGCGTCGACGCGCAATCCCGCTCTCTGCTTTCAGGGAAGGGTTTTGCAGACTTCGACCAAACGATAAAGTCCGCATACACCTTCGCCGTGGTCGGCGGTGCGCTCCGAGGCAAGGAAGAGGTGATTGGACGAGCACGCGAGCAGAAGACGCTGGCGGAGGTGGTGTCAAAGGACACCACCCTGCAAGAGCAAGTGCTAGCTGATCCCTCCGCGGCAAAACTACTTATGGATTACGGAAACAAGCGTGTTGGCTACTACCGGTCGGATAAGGTTTCTGAGTTCCTCGGCGGTGATATGTCGGCCTTGAATACCGCAATGGAAGGACGAAGTATTGGCTCCCGGCTGACGAGTGCTTACTGGGAGGCAAAATGGAACTGGCAAGAACGAAAGACAGAAACCAGGCGGTTAACATATGCACTGCTCAACGCGCTAAACATGCGCCACCCGCTGCAGCGCATCGGCGACCTTGTCTACGGTACCGATTGCGGACCGGAACCCGCGCGACCGGAAGTGACGCCTCAAAATAATCCGGTCAGCTCATTCCGCAGCGAACTCACCGAGTTCTTCAATGCAATTCGCGTTAAACAAGAACAACTAGACCAAACACCAAGCTCCAGCTGGGTTGAACAACGAAAGCTATTCGATCAACAACGCGAGATTCGCATTGAATTCGCACTAAAGCTATTGCAAATGTGGCATGGCACGGCCGAACGCCCCGGGATGGTGAATCATACCGATGCACAGTTAGCAACACCTGAAGTTCCCATTGAAGCCGTGGCACGTATCCGCGCAGCGCTATCGACCAAAGCGAACAAAGGCGAACTCTCCCAAGTTCTGGCTGAACTTGCACCGGAAGCCAGCAAGGAGCTCAATGTCGACGCAATTGACGTGCACGATGGCCTAGCGCAGGCCAAGGAAAAATTCTTCGGCTACGACGAGACTGCGCTGGCTAAGAGAATGTCTATGCCGGGCGTCTTGCACTATATGGATCATTCGGGCGGCACACCGCTGGAATGGTCGCCGTTCCAACCGAGCCCTCAACTCACTCATATGTTTCACGGTTCCGTCTCCAACAGTCTGCCTTCCATTCTTTTGGAAAGAGGAATGCTTCCTGCGTCCGAGTTGCGCCTGCGGGGCATCGAGCAAAACACAGGCGAGAGTGCGCTGGAACGCCCACGACGCGCAATTTCATTGACTAGAGATTTCACTGAGGCATGGGCTTATCACAGACATAGCCCCGCATACCTTACAGGGTTCCCCGTGATATTCGGCGTTGCAAAAGGCACGACTCAAAAATCGCGTCCGGCCGGTTTTTCCGAACCAGGCGAAATTCTCACGGATTCACTTCGACTTGGCACCGGCTCACTGCTAGCAAAAGCCGGACTCGCCAAACCCGATATTACGCACATCTATGTACCAGACGGACAAGTCTCCAACGTACTGAGGCAGCTTCAGGGGCGCAGAATAACCGGCGTAACAGTGATTGGACTCGGTGAGCTCAAGACACCGGAATGGAAGCAGCCAACACCCGAAGAGTTAGAGCGGCTGCATTGAGCGGCTGGTTACACCAACTTAATCAAACTAAGCAATTCGTATTTTCACCGGTGTGCGCAAACCCGACCTGTCATATTCTGCCGTAACGATTGAGTCAACTATTGCCGCGAAGAAGCATCCCAGACAGTGAGAAAAGACGATATGCAACCATTACTATGCGACGACACTTTGCACGGACGCAACTCGACTGCTACGAAAGAGCGTTCAGCCAGTCGAAACATGTGCGCAGTGAAGTCTGCAACAGTTAGAACGGTTGTGGACATTCGTCGCACCAGAGACAAATACATGGTCTTTCGTCAAGACGGCACCTGGTATCTCACTGAAACGCTCAGCCCAATCTTCCATCAAACACTGGACCTAGTGACAGAACAAGGAACGATGTTCCTCCTCCCGATAGACAAAGACCAGGCCGAATCGATCAACCTTAAGAACAACTTTAGCGTCGAACTTCACTCTGGCGGAGCAAGACTTGCATCGCCAGACGGCATAGTGATCGAAGCAAAAAAAGTATTCTCGCTAAACGCCGATTCGCAACTATATAGGATGCGATAAGCAGCCGCCCACTAAATTAGGTTGCTTATTCCAAATGGGGTGACGATGCCGGCCGTGCAGCTCGTCATGAGGCATTCGCGCACAGGAATGCGACTTGCAATTCGCAGGTTACTTGTGCGATTGGCGTTCTTTCGCCAAAGCCTTCAAGATTGCGATCAAGTTTTCGTTTTCGGGGCTGCTGTCTACATAGTGAAAATTGGCGAACACTTTGCGACCATTGGACTGCGTAACTTCAGACACCGCGATTGGTTTTACCTGCTTTTTTCCGGAGTAGGTAGCAAAAATCGGGATTCGAAAAGACTCTCCACGCTTCGTTACCGGTCCAGCGGTATAAGCTTCTGCTGGCTCAGCATTCGTGCTTAAGAAAGGATCAAAGTCTAGTCCCACAATTTCTCCGTTCACCGCATTCTGCGCTTTGGAATCTTCCAGCAAAAGCTTCGTCAGCTCGGGACCGAACAATCCGTTCTTATACTTGACTGTTTTCTCAATTGAAATGGGCGGCGTCTTCGCTGCTTGCACAGAGTACCAGTCATAAAATTCCTGCGTAAATTTTCTGCACTCAGCAGCTGTAATCTTGCTTTCAGGCTTACACTCGCCAGCGCAAGCAGAGATCAATACTCCGCAGATCATTAAACCGACCGAAATCACTCTCGCCATAGTCTGCATACATTTGCTCCCGACAAGTTACGATGCCAGTCAGGTTGATCTCACTTGCATGCAAAGTACTTTCCTTAGAACTAAATCGATACAAGAAACCAGACACAGCTAAGGATGAACACTATACTGCAAACGCGCGTAATCTGTTTGAACCACGAAGGCATTGCGAATTGCTCAAACACCATGAAGGCGCCGCAACCGAGAACTATCGGAGTGATGAAGCGAAAATCTCCGCAGACGGCATATGGATAGAGGGATCGGTTTGCGATCAGTGCAGCGTACAGAATCAAAGCCGACGACCACAGAGGAAGCAAAGTTCTCCAGCTGTTGGTCACCGTGACAATGGCATTGCAGACTGCAGCGAATACAAGGACCATACTGCTCAATAGAATGATCCGCGCGCAGACCTTTTCCCTTTCGCCGAAATCAAATTCGCCGAAAAACGCAGATTTAAATAGGTACTCGGGCGCAAACCGTCGTCGGCTTGCGTCCTTCCACGAATCATTATAAGGAACCCTCATCACCTGAGTCGGGTCGAATGTCAGCAGCGACGCCACATCGTTTTTCACAACCATTGACGCTGGAATGCGGGTGTAGTTCGACACGACGTAATCCTTCACGTTTGACTTTTCCAACGCCCTGGGCAGTACGAACCAACCGGACACGCACAACACAATCGCGGCAGTGAGGCATGCAACTCCGGTCTTCACTCTCAATGTGACACCGAGTCTGCAGAACAATGCAACTAACGCAATCGGGAGCATCAGCACGCAGTTGGTCTTCGTCAAAATTCCCAAGCCTGATAGTATTGCGAATGCAATTACCTGAAGCCATGACGGCCGCTGCCACCACTTCAAGAGAACGCACATTCCAAGAAAGAAAATCAGCTGCGCGGGGACATCATTGTTTATCTGAGAGGAGAGGAACACCATCCCCGGTATCACAGCGACCATACCGACGAAAAGTGATCGCGACCGCAACGACCGACGTCCGGGAAACACTATCGCGGACACATACAACACGCAAGCTAGAACGGCACTTGTCGAGACGCAACTGCCCCATTGAAGTAACCTCAGACAAGAAGTCTGCGTCCAACCGAGCCACGAACCGGCATTCAAAACCAGCGCAGATAGCCAGTAATAGGCCGGAGGCTGATAGAATTCCCACCCGCCATCGGGCGGAGGCATGTACCCATGCTGAGCCACATAGTTAACGTGCTCAATATGAGCATGGGCATCGTGCCCAAAGTCCAGGTAATCATGGGTAAAACAGTACCACACGCGGATCATGACGCCCAATGCGAATAATGCCCACGGCATCCGGACAAACAACTTCTCCGAAGTTGGCAAGGGAGGCGCCAATTCACGAGGTTCTGTTTGCCGGGCTGTTGTTAGTAAGGGAAACACTCACAACGTCCTTTCTGTTATGAACTCGAAGACGAGGTCAAGAGGACGGTTGTTTCCTTGTGAGCCTTTGGTGAAGCTGACGGTATCTAATCGGGTCAACCAACAATCGGCGAACAAACGCACCGCAAGGCAAGGCGGCAAAGAGGCAGACTACTTAACAGTAAAAATTTCGGATGTGACTGCCTGTGGTTGAGAAATGCAGTTTATCCCGGGCTTAGCTACCAGCGACACGGCGAATGATAACCAGCCACTATAGACGGTGTCAGCCTAACGCTTGTGTCTTGTAAGGTGTCTTCGGTGAGAAGTTCCCGATGAGCTTTTCTTCAGAAATTCGATGTCTTCGACCCAGATTTCCTCAGGTTCTCCGGCGCCCCTTGAAAGAATCAAGAAACGTTGGTCCTTTTCAGGATGATGTGCGCCCAACAGTTCGATACTTTTCTTGCCGGGGAATTGCACCGAAAGGTAGTTAGTGTCAGCGTTTTTGGATGAAATCGTCCAATTCCCTTCCGCCACGGGCTTACCACCTTTCTCGAGGCGAAGCTTTGCGCCAGGAAGCAGTTTCAGCTTTTGATCCGAATTCTTGTAGGAGGAAAACGAAGTGTTTTTCAGCCACTCAATGTCGACATTAACCGCATCAATCAGGTCCGAATCATCAATAACGTGTCCGGCCGGAATATCTTTACCGGCAAAGGATGACAGCAGCACAAGAGTATCTTTGTCGCCTACCTTGGTGCCATCCCAATTGTTGTAGAACTTTTCGCCGAATTTGATATCTTTCGTCGCCTTGACTGGTCCCATATTACCGCATGACGACAGGAGCAGCGCCGCCGCGCAGATTAGCCCAAGGGTCTTAGGTAACTTGAAATTCAATGTCAGTCCTCAGAATGCCGAAAGTCTTTCTATTGTACTGAAGTTATCGGTCCCCGCGTTCTATTTTCAAGCCACGGTTTACCAAGAGGCACACTTTCGCCCCGAGAAAATTAGGAGGGAAATGACAAACTGAAAGGTCACCAAATGCCCATGACCAGGGCATTACCTCCGGAATATTTACTCGAGTTTGCTTGCCGCTTAGGATTAACGCATCGAAGAAACGCGATTCGTTTCAAGCCTATAAAAAAGGTCTGTAGAGGTAGATGGCAATGGCAATTTCTAACATGATTTCTCGCACCGCAATCGCAGCAGCAGCAGTTCTCGCATTCTCAATGCCAGCATTCGCACAAGACGCATTCAACTCGACAGCAGACACCGGTAATCAGGTCAACAACACCGGCAACTTCACCGGCGCGCAGACAGAGCAAGGTGGAAGCACGGCAGCTCCGCAACTGCAGGGCGCCACCAACGGTACAATCGGCCCCCAAGGCGGTGACGCAACCGTTATCCAAGGCGTGAACACCGCTGGTACAGTCCGCGTAAACAACCTGGCAAACTTGGAAGCTCTGCTCAACATCATCGCGAACGGCATGGAAATTCTTGGTATAGCCTGGGGCGGACCGACGATGATATGGGGCTTCATGAACATGGCCGCCGGAACGCAAGATGCCATGAAGCGCATAATCTGGGGCGCAGCCGGTGTCACAGGTGGTCTGGCCACCCCGGGATGCATCAACTGGCTCGTTGCTTCCTGCCGCGACGCAAACCTTTTCAGCTAATCCCCACCTTTCCCTAGTAAGTAGCTGAACGCCTGTCGCTCCCGCGGCGGGCGTTCTGTTTTGTCACGTCTGACGGCTTCACACCCAGTTTCGAACGATCGAATTGATCATTTGTCCGGTAGATTATCGCGAAGCCGCAGAGGCGCCAACTGTGAAGAACGAGCTGGAATGGTTGCCCCGGCGACATTTGGAGCTGACCACGGTCATCAAGAAAACTACCGCCTCCAGCTAACGGTTGAGCTTTCGCGAATACTAGAAGGCGGGTGAGGGAAAGCTGGTATTATGCCGACAACGCGGAGCCGTTACGCAGAGTCACTGGGACCGAGGAGGCTATCTGATCAAGAATCTTTTCAAAATGACACCAGCTCGCTTTGTGCTTGGCGCGGTTTTGCTTGCAATTCTTCTCGGACTCGCAGGACTATTTCTAAGCTTATTGTGGATGCCCGGGAAGTCCTATGACGGTCAGTTCAAGCCGCTAGACGAGCAAGAAAAGAAATCAGAAGCTCGTCTGCGAGAAGACGTACAAGTGCTCGCCGGAGCCATCGGCAAAAGGTACACGCCAGAGAACCTGGATCAAGCTGTCGAGTACATCGAGTCGGTACTCTTGCAGTCAGGTTACAAAACGAGTGAACAGGACTACGCAGTCGAGAAGCAGCAGTTCAAAAATATTGAAGCAGAACTGAAAGGTGAATCGAGCGATCTTGTCATTGTGTGCGCGCACTATGACTCAGTGGTTGGGACGGCAGGAGCGAATGACAACGGAAGCGGTGTAGCCGCAACGCTCGAGATTGCACGCTTACTGTCCGGCAAATGTCCAAAGAAAACGATTCGGTTCGTTCTATTCGGCACGGAGGAACCACCATTTTTCAGAAGTACCAACATGGGAAGCTATCACTATGCTATGCGCTGTAAAGAACGAGGCGAAAAAATCGAAGCGCTTCTCGATATGGAAACACTTGGTTATTACTCCGATGAGCCTGATTCTCAGCGATATCCCTCCAACTTTGTGCCAGGCTATCCAACCAAGGGGAATTTTATTACCTTTGTTGGAAACTCGAATTCGAAGTCGCTTGTCGAAAAGTGCATTGGCGTCTTTCGCCAAACGACACCATTTCCGTCAGAAGGTGTTGCCGCGCCTGAATGGGTAACCGGCGTTGATTGGGCGGATCAGTATTGGTTCTGGAAACTCAACTATCCCGGAGTCATGATTACGGACACCGCTCCGTACCGCTACCCCTACTACCATGATGTAAAAGATACTCCAGACAAACTCACTTACCCCAAGTTCGCTCGCGTGGTGTACGGGCTATCCAAGGTTGTAGCCGCGCTTTCAATGTGACCGAGACTTCCAGACGGCTGAGCCCGGGGCGCCTGCAACTCCCCGGGCGCAGCTGCGCAAGTTCGCCGGCAATCTTTCTTGTTAATCACTTTCCTCGTCGTTCTTCGGTATACTGGCTCGGATGGCTCACTTCGTGATTCAGTAGATGTATCCGCCGTGAAACCGCACTTGCGAGGGACTTATGACCACCGGCTCCAATAAGCACGTTCATTCAGAACCACTACCGGACAACTGCAGATTCATCAATAGCATCGCGCCGACACCTCTAATACCGGTTCAGTTTGAAGAAGGTGCCGCCACAGTTTGGTGCAAACTTGAGTTCCTTAATCCGAGCGGTTCGACGAAGGATCGCATTGCTCGATTTATGTTGGAGAAACAATGGCGCCTTGGTCGCTTGAAGAAGGGCGATAAGGTTGTAGAAGCGTCCAGCGGATCAACAAGTATTGCGTTGGCGCTTGCATGCGCGCAAATGGGTTTGAAGTTTATCGCAGTAATGCCCGAGTCGGTAAGCAATGAAAGAGTGGCAATTATTCGCGCATTCGGCGGCGATATTATTCTGGTACCGAAAGCGGAAGGAGTTGTCGGTGCAATAACACGGGCAGGCGAAGAAGCCGAGCGCACCGGGGCTTATTTCCCTCGCCAGTTTGAGAACCCCGACAACGCGGAGGCTCATAGATCTGCTACAGGACAAGAGATACTGAGCCAGATTCCAGGCGGCGTAGTTGACGGAATTGTAAGTGGTGTTGGCACTGGTGGCACCATTGTCGGGTTGTACAATGCATTCGCACAGGCCGGCTGCGCAGTAACTCCTTTTCTTGCGCGTCCGATCGAAGGCGAAGCGCACCGATACGATATTGAATGCTGCAGCTTTAGCGGTCGCGTTCCCGGAGTTGTAGACGGACTTTCGAAACTATTCTCTGAGTCCACGCTTCCCGACCTTGTCGAAATCTCAGTCGAAGATGACGTGGCAATTGAAACAACACGCAAACTGGTTCGCCGCGGCTTCCCTGTCGGACCGAGCTCGGGACTTAATTATGCCGGTGCAGTGGAAGCAGCGAAGATACTCGGACCTGGCACGCACGTGGTCACGGTTTTTCCAGATAGAATGGAACGCTATTTTTCTACTGAATTGTTCAATTCGTGGGACTTTCCGGTCAAGTAACCAGAGCTCACCTGCACGGTTGGACTTGACATAATTCTGCAAAACGGACACATTCGAGACATCGTGAATTCATGATAGAGCACATGGAGTATGAGCGGCAAGAAGAGCTGAACAAGTGGAGAGAACTGTTTTACGCTCTAGAGACAGCCAGCGGTGAGACGGACATATCTTCATTTCAGGGAGCCTACAAGGGAAATCAGTTCTTCATATAATTTGTATTATCCATTCGCCTACTTAGACTGAAAATCGGCAGCTTTACCCAAGTAGGCGCCGCAATCGTTTTTCAGCCAGGCGCGTTGAGATGCATCCCCCTTGAGGTACGCGTCGAGGAAGGCACCAGTAACTTTGTTGATCATGTGCTGAAATTTTTCGTCGGAGTTAACCCGCAACGGCGTTGTATGACCACTGAAGATCATGTGATCTCCGCCCTGAAAATTCACAAGATATTGCCCGGGAGCCTTGATCCCATGGAAGGGAATTACACGTTGCCGGGCAGTTGTTTCCCCAATTGGCGAGACATCATCGGTACCTGTCATCAACAGACCTGGAATCTCGATGGATCCGAAGATCTCTTCTGCCTGGCGGTTTCGAAGATTTACCGGTGGACTGAGATACACCGCAGCTTTAATACGCGAATCTCTAAAATTGAAGGTTCTCGGCCCGACAGGGTAATTCTGACCGGATAGTGCCAGCGTTGTACCGGCACCAAAGGAATGTCCGGCTAGCCCGATTGCCGATAAGTTTAGCTTCGAGCCCAGCAAGGGATCAGAAGCATTTCTCTTTTCCAGTTCGTCTAAAACGAAGGTAACATCTCCCACTCTGAACTTCAGGTTGGCAGCGTTTGCAGCAGTCTTCATTTCCGCCAAGATTGCTTCGCGTCCTCCCGTGGCAACCGGCTGCCAAACGCCCGAATCACTTCCGGGATGCTGAATATGAATGCACACATAACCACGCGCTGATAGATACTCGCCAAGATAGCCGGCAGCTTCGCGCGTTCCGCCAAGCCCGTGGGAAAAGACAAGCACGGGCGCTGGACTCTTCGCACTAGTCGACGGCATGTAGATTTTTACCGGGATGCTTCTACCACGACTTAAGTCCTCCCAAATCTGATAGGTGACATTTTGCTTGGGCGAAACGGAAGAAACTGCCGCCTTCGATTGAAACTCCGATGCTGTTTTCATACTCGGAGCAGCATGTGCCAAAGGAGACAGCATGGTCAAACATGAACATCCAAGTAACCAAAGTGGCAATCTCATTCAACCAAACCTCCAATTCCCGCGTACCTCTCACACGCTAAGACTGTATACGTGGAATCGCTCAAAAAAGTTCAATCGTAGTGGCAACTTTTATGTTTTCGCCCAAATACCCCACGCTTGCTCAATTGTCAGAAGAAGAAAAAGAAGACTTCTGCGAACATCCTGCCGATTCCTTACCCGTTGGAGAACCGACTGAAGGCAGTGGAGTCAGGCTACACTCAACAATGAAGTTCGGAAAGATGAGTGTCCATTTTCATTCGCGAACAGCCAATCATCGCGCAGCATTTCATAAACAAAGCTGTCGAGCAGCCGATCTCGGGTGCTTGCAGGCCACGAATTGACGCTGTGCACTATCTTGACGTAGCCGACGCTGTGCAAAACCGAACACATCGCAGCGTTATCGGCTCTGACCTGCGCACTGATTCGTTCCGCTTCACCGCACTGTTCGAAGATTCTCGCGGTTAACCAGGTCAGCGCGAGCTTTCCAATGCCCTTCTCTCTATGGTCCGCTTTTACTCGCAAGTCCAGAGTCGGTTCGTTTAAAAGATCCGCCGCACGCATCAGACCGACAGGCTCTCCGTTGAGCTCAATCCAAAAAGTCTGCACGTCCTCGCCGTCGAAGGTACCGGTGCGCAACCATCTTTGTACATCTGCCTCTATCGGATTCGATCGAACGTGGAACGGCCATTCTTGCGAGGTCAGCCATTCTACCAAAAGCTCTTTATCGTCCGTCGCGTAGCATCTATAACTTAATTGCATATTCAGAGAGCCCCAACCAAGAATCAACTCATTGCGGTTTTATCAAATCCACAATGGCATTGTCTTACTTCCCGGTGGGCTTTTGAATGTTCGGGTACGCAAACTCAGTTGCATTATTATTCAGTTCCTCCGGAAGAACATTGCCTGATTAGGTGTGCGGAAATTACGCCCGAGGCGCCTAATTCGACCGGAACAGACGTAAGAAGCCTTGTGCCACAGCGATCCGACTGATGAGTCCGGGAACAAACCAAATCGCCTTGCGTCACACTGGGTTATCTCATTTGCCGGCCATGATTTCAAATGTCGGCTCGCACCTCCAGCGGGCAGTTATCTTTCGGCGACATGAGTTCGATCGTTTAGCCCCCTTCCACTACAGCAGGTAACTCCGATGTTCGAAGCAATGAATGCATCCTATCTCGTACCACTCGCGCTATTCTGTGTATTGGGAATCTTAGCGTTAGTGTGTCCAATCGTTGCAGTATGGGCCCTGCTTCAGGAGCAACGTCGAAAACCGAACACCCCGAACTATTCACGTCGAAGAGATTCGCGCTCGTATCAGGGTTAGGCAGAGCACTTGCCTCTTGGCTAGCCGCAATCAATTCGCTGAATGCCTTTGCCTAGCTGCAGTCCGCCATCATAGGTAACGTAGAAGTCGAACTTCACCAGCTCTAGCCACGACTTATCCGGAAATGCTATCCATGGTTGCCCTTCCATGGCGCGAATATTCGCGATGAGTTTGTCGGCATAAGCTTCAGCTTCAGCAGTTTTGGAGGGGGTACGCCATTCAGTCGACACCAACACTTTACCGTGCTTGTCGACTGTGATATTCAACTTCATTTGTAGATCAGAGGGAACCTTGAGCCCTTTAGGTCTGATCTCGTCGAACACACGGCAGTACCACGACTTCCACAACTCAACACGACCACTGACGAGCGGGCTGGTAATCAATCGACCATACTCATCGGCGGATAGTTTGCTCTCTTCAGTGTAGTAAGGTTCGATATCGTTTTTTTGACCGGTTTGAGTATCGTACTTCATGTCTGCGCGCAAAAATATTTCCTTAGCAGAAGCAGCAAGATCCGCAGAAGAAACGGAGAGGGAACCATAAGTCTCTTGGCTGTTGCGAACTGTGCCTTTGAATTTACCAGTGTTGCCCCCCTCCGTGGACACAGCATCGGAATCTTTCGCCAACACACTCTGCAAAGGCAAACCGGTAGTTATAGTAAGAATCAGCAACATCATGGTTGCGCGAAAACAACTTTTGCGAAGCATAGAACCTCCCGCTCTGAATGCGATTCAGCCAGAACAACCGGTCTCACTTGTAGCTCCGGAACTGCAGACCTTCAATCTAACTCATTTCGTGCCTGACATCCAGCAAAGTCTCTGTAAAAATCTCATTAATCGGCTACGATCATATGCACTCCCCAACGAGGACTATGCATAATGCGCGCAGTATTGCGGTCGGCGCTTCTTCTTCCTTCACTTGTTGTTTCCGCAACCCAGTTACCAGGAGCGGCTTGTACAAGCGTGGTTCTGAACAAAACGCCCGGCATTGTCGTTACCGCGCGCACAATGGATTTTGATTCAGACTTGGGTTCGAAGATCTGCTTTCGCCCAAAGAATACGGCCATGTCCGATCCAAACGTAAAGTTCACCAAAGGCACCTTTCAGCCGCTGACGTGGACTAGCAAGTATGACAGCGTGGTTGTCGACGGCTTCGACTTGCCCGCATACGCAGACGGAATGAACAGCGAAGGTCTGGCTGTCGCAACACTGTGGCAGTACGAGACCGAGCCTGCAAAAGAGGTCAAAGTTAACACGAGCGGCATGTCGAACGTCACCCTGGTGCAATATGTTCTTGATAATGCGAAGGACGTTGACGAAGCGAAGAAGCTCATTTCACACCTCAGTTTATTCATGTCCACGTACAACGGAGCAGAGATGCTGCTCCATTGGACAATTACGGACAAGTCAGGAAAAACTGTTGCAGTTGAACTGAAAGATGGAGCGCCTCAATTTTTCGACTCCTGCACCACTGTCGGTGTCATGACCAATTCTCCTACTTACGACAAACAGTTAGCCAATCTTGAACAGCAAACAACGGTGCGAGCCAAAGATACCGCGGTCGCCCTGCCGGGAGACTTCCG
The DNA here is from genome assembly GCA_019752635.1 of Candidatus Obscuribacterales bacterium. GTDB lineage: Bacteria > Cyanobacteriota > Vampirovibrionia > Obscuribacterales > Obscuribacteraceae > JAKFUT01. The sequence goes on from JAIELX010000033.1 coordinate 40,424, forward strand.
CTCAACCAGCAGATTTGTAAAGGCAGCCTACCTTGTTTCCACCACGCCACCTCTCAAGTCGGCAGATGAAGGCATGCGGGCGGCGATGCAAATCCTGCACAATGTCGAGGTTCCCAAAGGCGCTCAGGATACAGGCTCATATACCCAGTGGATGGTGGTGCGCGATCAAACCAATTTGCGATATTGGTTCTCGAGTCCCAGTGAGTTGATACCAACTTTTATCGACCTGAAGAAAATTGATTTCCGGAAGGCGTCAGGAAAGCGCATTCCGGTTGAGAAACCCGCCGATTTCGCTCAGCAGGAGGCAAACCTTGCCAGTCAGTCTTCTCAAATTTGATGGCATCCCTGTCAAGGTTGTGGTGAACGGTCATGTCTAAGAAAGATTCTTCCAGCGCTAGGGCGGACTCCTCCTCGGAAATGTGGACCGAAACATCCGGCGAATGGTTCGAGAATGACGGCGAATGGTCCCAATGCTCAGGGCAATGGAACGGTTGCTCCGGTGCCTGGGAAAATTGCAGCGGGGAATGGGTGAACTGCAAAGGAATCTGGACAAATTGCAGCGGACAGTGGTCGGACGCTGAAGGTCAGAACGCCGAGTCAGAGTAAGACGCTTGTAGACAAGTCATCTACAGCCTCATCCGCCTAACCGCCCCCCTGTCGGATTTGTGGGTATATGGACGGAGGGAGACCGAACCAAGAAAGAAGGAAGAAATCGCATCATGGTGGCTACCGGTACCGATTGATGGATGGATGGAAAACTATGTTACAGAGCACTGAACAGGTCGAGCGTTGTCTTACTAACCAAGAACTACCCGTGTTGTGGCAGTTGATGACTGAGACCGAACTAGCGAAGCATTTTACTGGAAATGCCACCCTCAAGGGCGCAGATCCTTTGCTGCAAACGCCGCATAAACTGGGCGAAGCAACCGCATCAGCTTTGTTACTCGAAGCTATTGCAGCCGCATCTATCTGGAAACATAGAGGCGGAAACAGCAGCAATCTCAAAATCGATGTTGTCGACGCGCTCCATGCACTGCACTCAACTCATTTCCTCTGGCACTCGGGATACAGTCTGACCGTAGGTGCCGAATTCGTGCCGACAAACGGAATTTTTAAATGTGACGACGACCGATTCATCATGATCGAATCGGGGCCACCCTACGTAAAGCTCGAACGAGGATATTTAAACTTTTTCAACTGCGGAAACAATCGCGAAGCCCTTGCTAAAGCGATCGCGAAATTCGGCGCGGAAGAGTTGCAAGCACGATTGTCCGAACAGGGACTGCCCGCAGCAGTCGCGTACTCCAAGGATGAGTGGTACCAAAGTCCACAGGGACAGGCTCTTATCAACTCACCCGTCATCGAAATCGAGAAGATTGCAGATGGACCACCTGTTGAATTGAGCTCGCGCCCCGAGTTCCCGCTTAATGGCGTCAAAGTGATGGACTTCACGCATGTCCTTGCCGGACCTCGCAGCATGCGCAGTCTTGCCCAATACGGCGCGGAAGTTTTGCATGTAAGTTCGCCATACAACCGTGACACGGTTTCACAGAATCTTTTAGTCAACTTCGGCAAGCGATCGGCATATCTTTTGCTGAGCGAACAGAAAGATCAAGAACGAATGGCCGAGCTGATGCGGGATGCAGACGTATTTTCATGCTCATATCGCCCGTCGGTTGCCCAGCGATTTCATCTGACTCCCAATGAACTCGCCGCCGATCATAAAGGGCTCGTTTGTCTCAGCATCAACGCATACGGACACCGTGGTCCCTGGTCCGATCGCCCCGGATTCGACCACAACCTGCAGGTGGCGACCGGTTTTGCTGCCACCGAAGGCGGTATCGATTCTCCGCGGCTATCGCCCGTTTTCTACCTGAACGATTTCCTAACCGGATACCTCGGCGCGGCCGGAGTTATGACTGCCCTGCTTCGACGAGCAACCGAAGGCGGCAGTTACCACGTGAAAGTCTCGTTAGCTCGAACTGCCATGTGGGTGCAAGATCTCGGCTACATTTCCCCTGAACTGTTCTCCCGGTGCCCCCTTAAAGACGAATATCCGGCGAAGCTGCACACAGTCCAAACAGTATGCGGAGCCGTTACGGAGCTTAGTCCCGCAGTCGAATTCGATAGTATGCCCCGATGTGATCTGACCATGCTGCACCCCTTTGGCGCCGATCCGCCCGCCTGGTGAAATGTCACTCCAAATCTACAATCACAAAGGTATCTTAACGAGGAACATTGTTTTCCGTACAGCGTCTGGCGAACTCAAGAGTCTGTAAGTTCCCTATTCTCGGGCATTCAAGAGTCATTTATACGGGGACGATTTGCTACTTGAGAATTTAAATAGTATAAGAATGGCAATCTATGACCTAGAATCAACACTCGACGGTCCGCAAATGCACCAGGGGTCTATCATGATCGCAAGAACAGTACTAGTAGCTGCACTTCTTCTGACGTCCGGGACCGCTTTCGCAGAGGAATCACCAGCCACCGATGCCACCGCGCCAGAGAAACAGGAGGCTCTTGCCGCTCGTCCTTCGGATTCCGCGCCAGTCCCGAAAAAACGATCAGAAGCGTCTGACCATCTGCACGCCGAATGGAACAAGCCCATTAAGGGATTCCATCCAATCAAGCGCGCATTGCGCCCAATCTGGAAGCTCAAACAAGAAGCAGCCGAACTCCAGGAAAACATCGTGGAGTTGCAGCGGCCGATAAACGGACTTCAGCCGGCCTTCGTCAAAATGGAAAATAAAATGCGTGATGCTGAGCTGCAAATGTCAGCCATAAACGAGCAGCTCGTAACCAGTAACTCCAATCTGACAAAGCTTTCCGCCGACCTACCGGAGATACATGCCATTGCGAATAGCCTTACTGAGGTTCGTAACGAACTGCAGGAAGTGTTGAAATTGAGAGAAGACATCAAAGTGGTAACCGGTCTGCGCCAGGACATCGGCGACATGAGCAGAAAGATGCATCAGCTTCATGTGCCCCTGAATGCGCTTCATGCCCCCATTCTTTCCCTCAACGAACCACTTTCCTCAGTTAAAGACAGAGTCGGTGTGGCCGGGGATAGACTCGCTGGCGTGCAAACGCGCTTGGATCATACCCGCGAAGAAATGACTGCGATTCGTCAGCAGATAACTTCAATGAAGGAACCGCTTACCAATGTCACCGGCCCGCTCAATGAGCTGAAGACCGAAGTAAATGATCTGAACAACTTGCTGAAGGCAATCGTATTTATCACCATTGCACTGGCGCTGGTGACAATGGCTGCAGTCATCCTTGGAATCGTTATTCTCTACCGCATGAGAGAGAAGCTCTACGCGGTCGTCGCCCCGCAATTAGCAACAACGAGTCATCTGGACGTCTCGACTAACTTCGAAGAGAAATTCGCTACCACTGGACGTAAGAGCTCCTAAACTCCCCCGAAACTAATCCGATTTTACTGCGGGCGTCCTGGTGGCGGTTGAGGCAGTCCGCCTCCCGGAGGACCGCCAAATGGTCCCCCGCCTTCCATACCAGGAAGTCCGCCTCTACGGAGATCGCCCATCGGACCTCCACCTAGCGGGGGGCCGCCTATCATGCGAGGTCCACCCTGAACTCGTGCTAGATGCGTCTTTGCTTCGTTGAGCATATCGGGAATATGGTCCGACTCGCTTATGATCTCTTGCAAGATAGAAGCCGCATCAGAATCGCGACTCTGATCTGCAAACACCCGACTCAACTCCATCTTCATTCGAGTCGACGTCCGGTCCGGTCGGGAGTTGTGCCGGTAAAAGTCATCGATGGCAGCCCGCAGAATCTTCTCCGAAAACCCAAAGTCCTCTCGGTCCGACATTCGTCGCTGGATTTCATAGACTTGAAAAAGTACATTAGAATCGCCGGCGGAGCTGCTATTAAAAGCAAACTGATCTTTGAATTTGTCCAGGTATTCTTGAGAGGCGCTCAGATCTTGGGTCTTATTTGCGCAGATAACCAGTTTGCCAAAGACTCCACATTGCTTTTCGCTTGAAAGATTCAACGCTAGTGCCGCCTCGAAGTGTGTCCGTGCTTGCGAGTAGTCACCGCCGCGAAAGGCAAAGTTGGCATCGTTCAAGGCCTTTTCCGGCGAACTGCTTTTAGTCATTCCACCCGGCAAGGAAGATGATACCGGGACCGTACCAATTGGCGGTATAGTCGCAGCAACAGAGGACGTCGGCAGTGAGGTTGCAGGAGCACCGACTTCATCAGTTCTTGCGGCACTACCGGCAGTGACCGCTGCACTCGCAGGAACAGCCGAGACCGCAGTACCGGTGCTCCCTATAGGAATAGGCGATGAAGTTCCAGGGCTAATCGCCGCCCACGGATTCTTCTTGGTAGAAACATCGTCTGCCTTGGGCACTGGCGCCTCCGGCGTCGCATTCGACGTCGCCGATGCCTCTCCCTGCGTAACTGATGCATTCCCGGAGCCCGCTCCTCGACGATCCTGCCCTGCAATTCTCGTACTTGTACCGCCAGCACCTGCGTCTTTGTGCAATGAGGAGCCGAGAAAAATTCCCAGAGGAAGAAGACAAACAGCCGCTCCTATTCCAAGTGCGATCAAGGGTCCTTTGCTTTCGTTCTTGCGCTTATCAAGCGACTGTTTACTGGCTCTGGTCGAAGCATCTAATGAAGCCTTGTTCGCAGGCTGACCAGCAAGAAGTACATCCGGCGCACCGCTAAAAGCGGCTTCAATTTCTTTTGCTAGCTCGGTCATGGAAGCAGGTCTGTCATCCGGATTCTTAGCCATGCAATGCAGAATCGCGCGCTCAAGCGCCGGCGGCACATAAAGCCCGGGAAGGACTTCTTTCATTGGACGAGGGGTCTCGGACAAATGCTTGTTCATTACGTCCAACAACGTATTTGCCACCAGGGGCGGTGAACCGGTCAATGCCTCGTACATCACACAGCCTAAGGAGTAGATGTCGGTCCTGTGGTCAAGATTCTGAGTCCTGCACTGTTCCGGACTCATGTATAGCGGGCTGCCCAACAAAGCATTGGTTCGCGTTAGCTTGGTCACCTTCTGATCCGGATCGTTCTCGCCATCCATTAACTTGACCAGGCCGAAATCGAGAATGATTACCGACTCCTTGTCACCATCGCGTTCCACTATCATCAGGTTTCCCGGCTTCAAGTCGCGATGTACGATGCCCTTTTCATGCGCATGCTGCAAACCGGAGCAAGTTTGCGCGAAGATATGCCGGAACTGGTTCAGCGTTAGCGGCTTCTTCTCGATAATCTCGTCCAGATTCCTGCCTTCGAGACTAGCGGCCCTGGCCTCTCGTTCGAAGCGGCGCTGGTCCTGCGACATATTGCTGCGCAAAACCATCTTAACCGCCACTGTGCGGTCCGAATTTGTATCGCGAGCCTTATATACGACCCCCATGCCTCCCTGACCAAGCACGTCGATAACGCTATAACGCTCGGCTATGAGACTGCCGGGGGTGAGGATTTTCGGTCCGATGTCTTGTTTCGGAAAGCCTTTCAACCTGCAAGTCCCTAAAGTGTCTACTTCATCCTGCAATATGCCCAATTTCGCTAAGTCACATCGGTCTTCGCCGTGGACATTGCCTCGAACAACGTCCGATTTAATAATCTTTCTCCGGGGTAGGAAAGTGCTTCGTTCTATAGATGCGATAGACCACTTTTGACGAGGGGGCGCCACCAAAGGGCGCGCACGAACAAAATACGGTTGAGTCACGTCAATCTAACCATTAATGAAGGTATTAGCATCAGAGGCGAACGGACGCGGTCAGTTATGGCACATCTACTGGACTTTAAGGAACCGAAGCGAAGCAAGGCAATCATTGGAATATGCAGAGTCCTCTTTCCGCTTCATTTGAAGGTCACGGACAAACTAGCGATAGACTATGTACAGACACCGCCTGAGTTGAAGGAACGACTAAAGGGCAAACCAGTCGTCATGTTCCTCAACCACCCCGATCGATACGACCCGCTCATCGCGATGTCACTCGCTGAGTTTTTCAAAGAAGATCTTCACTGTATCGCGGCTCGCGAAGTCTTCGATTGGGACAACGGTAGGCGCGGTTGGCTTTTCCAGAAGCTTGGGTGTTACTCGGTCAACCGCGGTGCGCGCGACACGCGCTCGATCCAGACTACAAAAAGGATTTTGACACGGGCGTGTCACAAACTTGCAGTTTTTCCGGAAGCGGAAATCACTGGCGATACAAGTCATGTGCATGATTTTCAGCGTTCGATGCTGCACCTGATTCTGTGTGCACAAAAAGACATCGCCAGGGAAAGACCGGATGATTCAGTGCTCATATTGCCAGTGGCGACAAGCTATCAGCTAGAGACGGATGTAGAAAGCAGCGTCGCAAAAGTGCTGCGAGCGGTGGAACGCCGCTTGAATTCGCACCAGCACGCGAAGAAGGCCGCTCCGCTTCGAGCCAAAGCATTGGTCGCTGACCTGCTCAAATGCCTTTACGAGGAGTACAAGCTTGAGCTCGACGAATCACAAAGCCAGGCCGCGCAAACGAAGGTTATCGCTGAACAGATCTGTCTGCGCATCAATCGGTACATGGACCTGGACCTCGATGAATCGCAATCTACCGAGCAGTTCCTTCACTGCCTGCGCACAAAAGTGAGCGAACGAATCGATGACGAAGAACGAACAAGCACCTATCATCGACAGCTCTATCGCACTCAGGGCGCGGTGTATCAACAATTTCTGCTTGAACTTGACCGGGTAGAGAGGCTGCTGATCGGCCACAGAATATTGAGTCAGCCACCGTCGCCATTCCAGATCTGCAGAGTTGTCGATTTTCTCGAATTGGAAACCACCGGCAAAATGACAGCGAAAGGGCGGCAGCGCGCCTCCGTCTGCATCGGAGAACCAATCGAAGTGCTGCCTTTTCTCGAAGAATACATGAATGGCACGAAGGAACTCACTATCGACAAGCTCACCTCGTTAACCAAGGAATGCTTGCAGAAAGCTCTCAATTTCGCTTCCGGCGATTTGGTCAAAGAGGCAGTCCCTACGCCGGTCGACGATTTCACACATGCTGCACGGCCAAGGCTTTAACTTGCCTGAGCAGCAAACAAGTCGGATGATAATCGGGAACAACATTTGTATAGTCATGGAAGGACCGACATCCGATGAAAGCCAATCGTTTTATTGCGCTCGCTTGTGCCGCGGGACTCACGATTCTCGCAGACCGGCCATCTGCGTTTGCGCAAGACATGGGCGGAAACCAGGGTGGGTGGCAGGCAGGCAATGGTCAGCAAGGTCCGGGAGCGTCCCCATGGCAAAAGTCTAATGCCAGTCCGAACTTCGGTGGTATGTTACCAGGCGGCGGCAGGGGACTTAGCGGTAATGGCGGCGGCGGTGGCTTCGGCAATGGCGGCATGCTTCAGCAGCTCAAACAGAAGTTCGGCTCAATAACTCCAGCCGGAATAGGGCAGGGTATGGGTGGTATGCCTGGCATGGGTCAAGGTATGCCCGGCATGGGTCAAGGTATGCCCGGCATGGGGCAAGGCATGCCCGGCATGGGTCAAGGTATGCCCGGCATGGGTCAAGGTATGCCCGGCATGGGTCAAGGTATGCCCGGCATGGGGCAAGGCATGCCCGGGATGGGTCAAGGCATGACCGGCATGGGGCAGGGCATTCCCGGTATGGGGCAAGGCATGCCCGGCATGGGTCAAGGTATGCCCGGTATGGGTCAAGGCATGCCCGGCATGGGTCAAGGCATGCCCGGCATGGGGCAAGGCATGCCCGGCATGGGGCAAGGCATGCCCGGCATGGGGCAAGGTCCGGGAGGTGGCCGAGCAGCGGCATTAATGCAACAGCTCCGCCAGCGACAAGCAGGTGGAGGAGCTGGCGGCGGATTCCTTCAGCAATTGATGCAGCAGCGCGCCAGCGGTATGGGTGGACTGGGCGGCATGGGTGGAAGAGGCACGCAGCGCGGCTCAATGATCCAACAACTACAAGGCGGCGGTGGCTTCGGCTCGTTCATAAAAGGGCGAGGCATGCCAGCAGGCATGGCGAATCGGAGAACGTCCCCCCCAATGAGCACTGCAGCACCTTCGAGAGGTCTGCCTGCGCAGGATGATTCGCTATTCAAAGAATGGGAAGCGACACATCCTTCCAAACCCGTAGTGGCGAAAACAGCAGCAAAGAAGCCCGCATCTAAGGCTGCCCCCCCGGCGAAAAAATCGTCAGCTAAGTAATAGTCGCAGGCTCGACGCCGTTGCGTGCATTCACTGCGACGGATCAAAATCTTTCGCCGTCGCTTTCTTATACAGCGCGCAAAACTCCGAGTCGGTTTGAGCCAAAGCCTTCTTTGCTGTCTCGACGAACACAGTATCCTTCGCTAGCCTTTCGTCAACCTTCATAGCACGCTTCAAACAATCTAAAACTTGCGCGCTAGCCTGAAGCCCACGAAAATATTGATAGTTAAACCCCAGCATTAAAAGCGCGTTTGCATATTGGTAGCTCACTGTCTGTGGTGGCAATTGCAGTTCGTTCAGCTGCAGAGCAATGTCAGCATTGTCTTCTTCCGACAGTAACCGCGAGTAACTCGAAAGCACCTTTAAAAGCTTGATCCTGTCTGCTTTTCGATCTTCAGTTATCTCCGAGAATTGTTTCCAATCGTCCGCCAAAATCTCGTGATCCCTCATGATACTGTCGGATTTCGACTTCAGGTCTTCCTCCGAGTAATCGCCGAGCCTATTCTCCAATCGTGTAGGAAAGGTACCCACAACAATTGCACCCACGACACTTCTGGCAAGCACGCGAATTTTGTTTGAATTGGACGCAAACGCGGCTGGCAATTCACTCAAGCAAGAGGGCTCCGCAGCAAGCGACTCCTGCAACTTCCGCAAGAATTCGGTAAATTCGACGCCGTTGTTCGAATTCAACTGTTCCATCAGGGAGACCGCCGGACTCTTGACTCCATCACCGCCGCCCCGGGAGTCAGCTCCGTCCTGCTTGTTATGCGCGGCGGATGGTGACAGTTGTTGAGCGCTTGCCATTCCTGATTCGCCTTCGCACACTGCCGAACCGATGAAGCAGAGCATCAAGACAGCCACCGCCGGACGACCAAAATTCAACATTCGCCACCCTTTCGAAGAAGTATCGGTTCAGATTACAGGCAACTCACATCAAAGACAATTATTAACCGGCTCAATGCACACACGAAGAAAAGCTGAATACTGCTTTGGAATGACCACAATCGGGATGGAAACCTCTATCATTGGAGATCATTAGCTCTTAGCAGGTCATTGACAACAGTGTCTTCTCAGAACAAAACGGCCAAGCCAAACACACGACAAGACGATCTGGACCAGTTCCTCCCCGCGGGAACACCGCTCACAAACCCGCCAACAAAGCACGACTCAATGCCGGATCCGGAAAAGTTGTTGCTTGAAACGGAAGAGGCTCCAGCAATTTTGGATCGGTTGAACATCTTCCCGTTCGACTGGCGCGTTGAAACGCCGCGACTCATGGAAATCTACGAAAATTCGCGCGATCCGGGATGGTCACCAAGCAAATTGCCGTGGCACACTCTTGACGTCGAAAAATTCACGCTCGAACAGCGTGAGGCTATCGCATACTGGTGGGCATTGTTGTCTGTGTTCGATGCTTCCGGTCCTGCGGTGTTCGCTCGGGCAATGATCCATGCGTACGAGATTCACGAAGAAGATGCGATCCGCAAGTGCTTCTTGTCAGTGACTCGCGATGAAATGAACCATGAAGAAGTCTGCGGGCGAGCCATCACCGCGATGACTCCAGGCGGACCACTTGGCAGTTACGAACCAAAGACAACCGTTGGAAAACTCGCAAGAAACAACATTGAGTGGCTCTACCACAATGGTGCTCGATACTGGAACGGCTACAAGAAAGCGGTCGAGCATTATCCGATGCCGATTCTTTTCAGTTCGTTCCTGTTCGGGGAAGTCGCCTCTGCAACGCTGTTCCACAGCATGCATGAGAGCACGGAAATTTCGGTATTCAAAGAAGCTTTCAAGCACATCGGTCGCGATGAAGGTCGCCACCTCAGCTTCTGTCTGGCATTGCTGAAAGAAGTGCTACCGCGAATGACAGACGAAGACAAACTCATAGTTACGAAGCAATTCAGAGCAGGTTTCGTGTTCCTGTCAGGCATTCTCTATGAGCCTCCGGAAGATTTCTGGCAGTTGCCTAAGTCTTTCCTCCCTGCTCAGCGAATCATCGAAGAAGTAGCCCGTGAAGCGGGATTCGGCGTGCTCACGATCGACAAGCGCTACGAGAATTGGCGCACGGCAGTAGTCAGGCTGAAAACGATCGTAGAGCCGCATGGTGTCTTGTTCCCGGCACTGCCGGAAATAGACGTCGACGGTGAAGATGTTTCGTTCGACGCGGACAAGATCGTACCGATATTCTAATCGCCATCTCTATAAAATCGCGGTTCGGTTTTCCCTAGTGGAGAGCCGCTCGAATATTGTTGTACAAAGGTGTTCCGAAAGAATGCTCGGCTGCGTATGCTCCGGCAAAACCCAATACCAATGCTCGCCGAATCGGTGCTACATTGCCGAATCTGGCCAACGCAGTCCCCGCCTCGAATCCGCAAAAGCCAACGCCCATGCGGGCCATTTCGGCAAGCCCCGAGCCAAAGCTGTCGTTGAATGAGTTTCTAACTGCATGAACGGCAGCGACAGCACCGAGGGCGCCCACAATCTTGATACCGTGAATAGTGGCGGCCCCTGAACCGGTCTGGCAGAGCCGAGCAATTTTGTACCGCCGGTTCTCTGAATCCATCTCGATGCGCTCTTTCTCGAAATCCGCCGCATGATGCTCCAAACCTGGAGGGTCAAAGACTTTGGATTCCGCCAGCGCACTGGTAGGTGGATTGAGCGAATACGACTTCACTCTTCCATCCGCATCCAAAGGGTCCCCCCATCGCTCACCGACGTATTCCTCTACAAACTCGGTTGCTTCGACCTCGGTAATAGACTTAAGCTCCGGATTCATTGCTATATAGCTATGTCGAATCTCGGCGCCTAACTCGCCTGATTGCAGTGCCAGATGATAACCGTCGCTTATGGTGATCCGATGGCGATTCTGCTCAATGTGCATCTCGGCCATCATCGCATTTGTCTCATGTGCCAGCAATCGAAAAGCATCTAGTCGCTCAGGGGTCTGTCCGTTGAGAAAGCGGTCGGGAAGATGCTTTAAACCTTCATTGTGAGCAACTTCATGCGACAACACTGCGACCATGGATTCCCGCGGATGCTCGTTCGTTGCACCGAGAACATACCCCGCAATTGACCTATCGCGCGCGACTAAGACCTCTCGTGCTCTTGCGTCATACTGCCCCCGGGCGCCCAAATCTTTGAGAGGAATTTCCCAGAAGCGCCAATTGTCCGCTTTCATGGTCTCGATCCGGTTAACTAGCTCGGTGCTCAAAGGCGTCCGAACACGAGAGATTTCGGTTATCAGCCTGCCAAAATCGATGTGCAGGTCACCGGCCAATCCAAGCGCTGCAATGCGGGTGGACAGAGCAGATACGCCAGGATTCAACGCCTTGGAAGCGGCTTCCAGAGCCCCATTCCAAGATGTTTTCGTTTGCAGTTCAAGATTGACGTTACCTTCATCGACTCGTGGAGCCGGCGTGATCCCTGGACGAAAGACTTCATCCAGCAAGCAAAGCGGAGTTTGCGCGTCATCACGCGCTCCCTCGATTGCAGAGACATCAAACAGCATTAGACGCGAACACCAGCAACAACCCGAGATTAATCTACCTTGCTACCGGTTCCCCGGGAATACGCGAAAACCGCATAGGGCATAATACAAGAGAGGAGCAAGGACAACATTGGAAAGCGACATACCGGTAAGCACAAACACGCAGATCATAGCTCCGGACACACTGCTGGAGGGAAGATTCCGCATCGTCTCTCTCATCGCTAGCGGCGGTATGGCAACTGTTTACTTAGCGGAACACCAGACACTACAGGAAAAGGTCGCAGTCAAAATACTCGACAGAGGTCTAACTGAGTCAGGCACGGAACTACAACGGTTCAAACACGAAGCAAAGACTCTTCAACGAATTGCGCATCGCAACGTGGTACGGGTGCATTCGTTTGGGCTCACCGACGGCAAGCCATACATGGTTATGGAATACATCGACGGAAAACCGTTGGACAAGGAGCTCAAGGAAAACGGAAGATTGGAACTCAACCGTGTACTTGCGATTTTCAAAGAAGTTTGCGCCGGACTGCAAGCCGCTCACGACGAACAAATCATGCATCGCGATCTCAAACCGAGCAATATTCTCTTAGCAAACGACTGCGTAAAATTGGTTGATTTCGGAATCGCAAAACCAACAAGCGCCTCACAAATCCAACAGCAGTATACTGCGACGGGGGTCCTCACCGGAACACCTCTGTACATGAGCCCGGAGCGATGCAAGTCGTTACCCGAAGATAGTCGCTCAGACATTTACTCTCTTGGCTGCGTGTTGTTTGAATGCCTCACGGGACAGCCGCCATTCTCAGGTGAAAGTCCACTTTCGGTCTTGTCGCAGCAACTAAACGACGAAGCGACGGTACCAGCTCAATTTCGCGCGACATCTCCGATCTGGGCCGTTGTCCGAAGATGCATGGCGAAAAAGCCGGAAGGCCGCTACGCCAGCGCAGCCGAGTTAGCCGCAGCCCTGAGCAAGATCGAAACAGGAGAAGAACCGGATCCCTTAATCAAGATTCCAGCGCAATACAAAAGCAGTCCCCCAACAGTTTTTTATCTTATCGCCGGTCTGTTAGTAGTTTGCGTTTTCTGCATCGGAACGATAGTCCTAGATCCGCGCCGTTCGACTGTCGCGGTAACGGCCTCGAAAGCGTCAACTCCAACGAGCTACTACCATCAGTTCAGCACCAAAACCGAATTGCCACCGCGTCCGAATGATGTTTCCAAGGAATACTACAGCCGAGTTGCGGTAGCAATGAAAGGCGCCCCTGCTCATGAGCAAACCATCATGAACGTCGGCTACTCGAACAAGACCGAACATGCATTCCTCAACTTCGCACTAGCAAACTACTTCGCCCACAGAGCGACACAAGCTTGCGAAGCAGGCAACTACGACATGGCAAACGGCTTGTTTGCCGATACGTTCCAAAAGTTAAGCTCGTGCCCGCAGAGCGAGATTCTCGACCTCGCGCTCGCAGACGTGCTCACAAGAGAAGCAAACATGTACCTCTATACTGACAGGGCGGAGGAAGCGACTCCTGTCTTTTCTCGAGCACTGAAACACCTTCGTAATGGACACCAAGACAAAGACAATGTACTTTCAGCTCCAGGACCTCAGAGAGAATTCAACCTTGCTATAACGCAAGCAAGCTATGCGGCAAACCTATACAAACGTGCTTCGTTACTGGGATCGACCGACGAAAGACAATCTGAATTCCTGAAGGCTCAGGCACGGGAAAATGTTGAGAATGCTGAAAACATACTAGACAGATTATCGAAAACTTTTCCGGTTAGCCAAGCTCAACTTCGTGAAAGCGAGAGCTTATTTGAGAGGTTATTTCCTGCCGAGATTCGCGCAGTCAAGAACAAGGACGATAGGATGAACGGCGCAGAGCAAAAGAAGCGCGTGCAGAACAGGCACTATAAGAAGCTCCGAAAAGCTTTGCGCTCATTTACTTCAGAAGTAGATACCGGAGAAAAAGAAAAGAGCCAATAGTGGCCTTATGATATGCTCGCCTTTGTCGTGCGACAGCTTCATTTCATGCACTCATGGCTCTTAAACAGAGACTACATCAACCCTTTCCAACACGTCAGTTGAACGCGAGCTACAATTCGACGCCCGCTTCAAAATTGCCGGCAGTACGCCAACTGGCTGAAGCTTAATCGTACATCGCCTTGGCGAGAAAAGCTTTCAAGGGAGTAGCCGGAGTTTGGCAAAGCAAGTATGCTGGAAGTTGATGGACTGTGTAGCGCCTCTCTCCCCGGAAATGCTTTCAGCATGGAAGACGAAAGTCCTAAGGTTAATGTCGTTCCTGAACTAACAGAAACTCGCATTGAGCTCGTCGAGCAACCTTCGCCAGATGAATCGGACCGCGCGGAAGAGAAACAGCCAACCGCAAGTGCCAGTTGTGTACTCGTCCGTCGATTTCATTTGATTGACGAAATAGGCAGCGGTGCCTGGAGCAAGGTTTACAGTGCGAAGGATACCCGGCTCAACAACAAACCTTCGATGACCGCATCGCGAAGAGAATTGAGCTGGATCAGCCACTATGGTGGATGGAGAGTCATAAGTCTTATCAGCTCAAAATGCATGAAGGCAAAATCTATGCAGTGAGCAACGTGCTGGAGATTCCAGGTTCGCCCGGTCCTTCAGGAGAGCTTTACGTGATTGACCCGACGAACGGTCACGTGGCTCTTACCACAACCCTGCCGCGCAACACGGACTAACGGGAGCACAGGCTCCGGACCTACGTAGTTCCCCCAATGATCTCCCGCACATATCCGGTATCCTCAGAGCAGAGGATTACACCGTGGAACGATCGAACCTGCTAGATTCTGCCCTGCCTTGCAGCAGCAGCAGTGGCGAAAACGAATCCGTCGGAGAGAAGCTCCGGCGAGAAGCTGTTTTAGTGCTTTCAGGAATCGGCGGCGGTTTCGTCGACGCAGCCTGCGAGTCGGTCAAGTCGACTCACATAAGCGAAACAGCGGCAAAAGTGGCGCTCGGAGTTTGTATCGGCGCCGGACTGGCATACTTGTCCAAAGGCAACTCGCTTTGCAAAACCAGCGTGCAAGTTTTTGGAGGCGTAGCCCTCGGTTCATTTGCGAACGATGTTCTTCTCAACGCAAAGTCCGTTGGCGGCGCGTTATCCGACACCTGGCAGTCGGACGAGAACTGGAATCGCAACCTCACGACTATGAAACGTACAGCCGGTCAATTCGCATTTGATACCGCGCTTATGACCGCCGCTGGTATCACCGGCGGCGCGCTGCAGCCAAAACTTTCGACCATGTTTAGACGCCCGTCAGCCCCTGTATTGGAGCTAGCACCAATTGAAGGACTGGCGGTGAGAGACCCGGCCCACCAGCTAGGATTTCCGCACCAGGCAGACGCCATGGCAATCTTGCCAACAATGAAACAGAATGGCAAGATTACAATCGACATGTACGGTGCCAATACTGTTGAGGCGCAGCTTGCAACCAGATACGGTGAGAGCATCGTCAGAGTCGAAGTCTTGCCCGCCAAAGGTGATCTGCCATTTCTGGGCTCCGGATTCTTCGTTGCCAAAGACGGCACCATCGCAACCTGCTTCCATGTCATTGAGTCAACAAGTGGCGTAGGCGCAACGTGCAAGATCAACATGGGTGGCAAGACACTGAACGCACGAGTACGGAGTATTGATACGGCAAATGACCTGGCATTGCTAAAAGTCGACGGCTTGGCGCCGGAAGCAATACAACCTTTGCCGCTCGCTCGTAGCACGGCTAGTTTAGCTGCAGAAGAAGGAACCCTAACTTTAGGATACAGCGGCTCCAACTGTCTGGTGGCATCTCCAGGTAAGATTGACATAGCAGCACTCAGATTCCAGGAAATGCCCAAAAGTCTTGGCGGATCACCAGAGGCAACATTCGTCTCCATGTTTGGCCGTACCGATGGCGGCGGTTCCGGCGGACCGGTCTTTAACGCGGCGACAGGCGAGGTAATCGGTGTGCATTGCGCAAGCAACCATTCCAGTTTGACATTCGCAAGACCCTCCGAAGCTCTGCAGCACTTGATGTCAAAACCGGCAGGTTACAAAACTACAGTGCTTTCTCCGTCGGTCAAAGGCTCCTGACCAGGCTTCTGCGTACTAGTAACCTCTAACGCGGTCGACTTGTCCTTCCAGCCTCTTGCCTGCAACAAACAGTTCAAAATTCTTCACGAAGCAACGCGCAATGTCCGCCGGAAGGCTTGGTCCAGCGACGTGAGGCGTCACCGTGCAATTCGGTAAATCCCAATAAGCACTGTTTTCAGGTAACGGTTCCTCCGGAAACACGTCCAGCACAGCTCCGCCGATTCGTTGCTCTCGAAGAAGTTTGATTAGCGCTTCATCGTCAATCAACGCTCCACGACCGACGTTGATGAGCAAACAATTTGACCGTAAACACGACAGAACTCGCTCATCGAACATTCCTTTCGTCGACGGCGTACTCGGCAGCATCAAAACCAGTACATCCAACTCAGCCACAAATTCCATTACCCGCTCGGTGGAAAACATTTGACTGGCGCAACGATGCGCGCGACCATCCCGATTCATGCCCCGGACGTCCATACCGAATGACTTTGCCACCAAAGCGATGTCGGTGCCTATGTCGCCCATTCCGGCGATGCCCATGCACTGCCCTGCAAGCAGTTCAATCTGGTACGGCGACCAGCGGTGCAATCGCTGTAGATCTCTGGCTCCAAGCAAGTTGATCCGTTGGGCAAGTAGATTTCCGAACACGTAATGACTGATGTAAGGTCCAAATATTCCAACGGGTTTAGATATGACCACGCCTTCGGGAATAGGCGCGCTAACAAGTCGTTCAACACCAGCCCACATGGACTGAATCCAGCGCAACTTTCCTGCCGATTCGTAAACAGAGGGATTTAAATGGACACCAAATACAATATCAGCATCACCAATAGATGCTCGGGCCTCCTCCTCGGTTCGACAGACTGAAAGCTTTACTGGCAGCTGCGCAGCCTCAACCAGAGCGGCATACTCATCCAGTTCCCGAGTTCGGTCCGAATAAAGTAGAACTTGGTAGCTATCAGGCATACCGCGCCACTCCGCAAATCAATTTACACTTCTGCTTTTTCTTGAGAGCGCGGGTCGTCTGCAAGCATAACAACCATCAATCGATCCTTAATCCCTGCCAGCACCATTTCCCGAAGGTTATCTTCGTTAGGCTGCTTCCAGGCATCGGTATGCTTGAGGATTGCCTCCAAATTGGAGGGATCGTCCGGGTTGATCAGATTGTCGATGTTCTTGAAGCTTCGCTGGTCCGACTCAGTCGACCTAATCTCGTGAATGATCAGAAACAACAGAAACTCGTACTCAAGCGCTTCTGTTCCGAGATCGTCTTCGGTCGTGGAAATGATTATTACTTGAGCGAGATGCTCTGCGTCAAGCGGACCGATGGCGCGCTGGAGGGCCTTGTGGAATAGCATTGGGCTCTGACTTCCAGTCATTTGTTGCTCCAGTCTCGTTACCGTCCGCCTGCCCGGCGGGACAGCTCGCCAAGATCATAGCAACTTATCGGTCAGATGTGCACCTTACATCCAGCCACCTCCGCGTGACACGGAAGAAGGATCGTTGAAGACTCTTCCACGTACGCTTGCAGGATAGCTGGACCAGAGGAGTTTGGTGTTATCTTTCG
Organism: Candidatus Obscuribacterales bacterium; assembly: GCA_019752635.1. GTDB lineage: Bacteria > Cyanobacteriota > Vampirovibrionia > Obscuribacterales > Obscuribacteraceae > JAKFUT01. Next base: position 57,804 of record JAIELX010000033.1, read on the forward strand.
TGGCAGCTTCCAAAATTCCGACCACAACATTTTGCTTGGCTCCCTGCACAACTACAGACTCCAACCCAAATAATCCAACTTCAGACTGAATAGTGTTAACGGGTCGCGCGCTCGCACTCGGCATCAAGGACGCACCATAGGCGGCCGCCACTGACGGAAGCATTTGCACGAACACTGCTGCAAAAAAGCTGGTAATCGCCACAGCTTTCACCCCTCTAGAGAACTCACACTTGGTCATTGAACTGCCTCCATTTTTACTGCGGTCGCCAGACCACTCGGTCGGCAAAATAGTGGATGTAGAACACAAAAATCGATAACTCAACGGATAGAGTTTGACTGAGACCAGTTGTCCCCTCTCCAACAAGGAGCGGAAGAAATAGCACTAACACAGTGGCGGTCTGAATGGGAATCGCCATTCTGAAGAACTCCCAGACATTGCGCCCCTTGCTCAACGAGACACCGTCCACCGCTAGCTCCGCGCGTTTGACAGACCAGGCCACCGACCAGTGCTGCGTTGCGTGGAAGAACAGCGGCACAAATAACCAGACAAACAACAATTCTTTTAACGGCAACAATAGCCAGATCGCCAGGTTGCACCAGATAGCTGCGGTGCCGACAGGTAGCCATTCCTTCCTGATAAAACCGCGATGCAAATAGTAGAGAGCAGTTGCCCACACAAAGGTAAGGGCACCACCAATCGAAGCAGTGCGAATATATCCTAGAAGAGTCAAAAGCTCCGCCCCCCCGCTCGTCGCGCCAAAAGGAGCAGCTATTGTGCAGGCACCGGCCAACACAAGGAACCAGGTAGTGATTGACAGGCCAAGGCGCTCACCGAAACCGAACTTGTACCCGGCCTTGCCACAGTAGATCATGCTGATTGCTTTTGCCTGCGCACATACATGCTGCATCAGCACAACGGGAAAGAAAGTGAATCCCAGGGAAAACACGGCCGAAAGCGCGCTGAGCCACACAGGTGCAATTAAAGTGAGGTCTCTGTCAAAATGCACCGCTAGGTCTGTTATGACGGCCGCGTACAGAAACCAGAAAGGAAGCCGGGCCACAAAATACGACTTCTTGCGATTTCGAATCGCCGTAAAGTATCGAATGATCGAGGTAAACTGGTGCGATTCACCGAGCACAAGTGAAGCGACAACAAATGCCAGACTGAACGCTTGCGGCGTGGCCCCGGACTCAACGGGTAGAGCCGATGTCGCCTGCACAATTTCACTCGGTACAACCGGTGGTACAGGCGTCGCACCGAAAACCAGAGAAGCAGCCAATCCCAGAATCCACGGCGCAAAGCCGCAGACAAAGAGAAGATCGAACCATTCCGATACTATCCATCGAGATCTCGGCGCGGGTATCTCCGCTGGCGGCTGAAGGTCAGTCTCCGCAGGCACCACCTGATCCGACGATCCTATTAGAGGGGTAACTGCAGCACTTTCATCAGCCGCTGTTGACGTCCCTGTTGGTTCAGCAAATGGAATCCCGGCGTATTCCTTAAGCTGCGATGGCTCGGACCGTGACAAAACGCGCAGCTCATCAGCCAACGGGCCTTTGAACCTTTTCACGTGCGACAAATCCGAAGCTAGACGAATCGACACCTAGCGCACCTCAAACCATTCCGACAGGAGCAATATCATCATTTCATCAGAGTGTCCTGCCTCAGGAAAGCCCCTAAGGTAATGAAAGAACCGTGACAAAAGTCTTGTCGCGGTTCGGAACTGTAGTTTCACTAGTTGCGTTCCGTTGACCGCTGGAAGGCTAGCGCTCTCGGGAGCCGCTGCAGGCGAGTCGCATGGCGCCCAACGCTTGGCTTTCTCGATGCTCGAAGTGTAGTGTCGCGCCAAGGGCATTTCCAGTCAGCGGATCCCGGGAACGCCCACGCCCCGTGGGCACATGAAACGCTGTCATCGGTCTTGGCGAACAAGAGGAAATCTCCGGGATCCGCTGTAGGCAAATGTCGAATTCTTCTAAGTCCAGAGGCTACTTCACGGCCTTCCTAAGTGCCGGGCCGGTTAGCAGCATAGATGTGTTCGTAAGCCCAATAGCTACCAAACACTTTGCGCACATAGTCTCTTGTTTCGCGGAATGGAATATTTTCAACGAACACGTCAAAGTCGGTTCCACCCGCCGCTGTGAACTTCTTCATCCACCCCTGCACCGCATTAGGTCCGCCGTTGTAGCTGGCTACAGCAAGAAGGCAGTTGCCGTTCATTCGCTTGATAGCGTACGCCAGATAGTCCGTTCCCAGCTTGATGTTGACTTCCGGAATAAGAATATCCTGTTGGCTTGAGAGCGGCACACCTATTCTCTTAGCTACACCATATGCGGTGCCAGGTAAAAGTTGCATGAGCCCTAAGGCGTTTGACCGGCTCAAAGCCTTGTAGTTGTATCGTGACTCTTCGCGCACCAACGCATGAACAAGCAGAGGGTCAACGCTCTTCTCACTTGCATTCTGAGCCACAAAGGGAGCAAATGCCAGTGGATAGGACATTTCCCACACAGGCTGAGCCTTCGGAGAACCTGAGACATGCTTGCCAGCTGCGCCAATGGCACTCATGAGCGATCCATCCAATGCGAACAGCCATGAACGAACACCCGGCGGAGCAGTGGCAGGTAGAATTTCCAAACATTCGTCATACTGTCCGAGTTTGGCTAGTATGGCGAACTCTTCACCGTATTTCTCTACCATCTCCGCTTCACTTTGAGCCAATTGAGGCTGAGGCCAGGTCCAATTTTTGTTCGGATGAGATCTATCCACGCGGGTAGTCCATCCCGCATCAATTTTAGTTGCCAGAGCTTTCAATCGGTGCTCGGATCGAAATGCATAATACGAATTCGGAAAACGCTGCACCGCAAGTTCGTAGGATTTTCGAGCTAGCGCTTTGTCGCCAAGCCGCTCGTAAAGCTTGCCCGACCAAAAGGCCAATCTGGCTGTGGCCTTTGTTTGCGGATACCGAATAATCGCATCGCGAGCCGTTTCCAGCGCTCGCGGATAGATTTGCTTATGTCCGTCGCGAACATCGTTCCAAAACAGCCACCAAGCCGATTCAGGCGCAAACTCGGAAGTCGGTGTGTTTTTCAGTAGCCTCTTAAAGTACGAGGCTGACTCTACAGGCGAGACACGCGTGCCGATATGCCACAAGGGAGCGTCGGCGTGCTTGGGATTAAGAGCCAGAATGTCTCGCCACAACTGCGTGGTTTGATCGCGCGTCAGTGGGTTTGCCAGCTGCGTAGCAGCATTGACATAGTTTTTGCTCTCCGGATTCAGCTTAATGCCTTTGAGCAACATGGCTTTAGCCTCATCATATCGTTTGAGATTGGTCAAACAGATCGATTTGCTGAACGGTCGCACATCGGGGCCTGCCAGCTCCCATTGACTGAGAGCATCGCTCCACCTTCCGTTTGCGAAGTAGACCTGTCCGAGAGTCTCCCGATCGTCCGCGGTTGGAGCAAACAAGCCTTGCTTGGACAGTTGCTCCATGCGCGTTGCTATGTTGATGGAAAATCGCCCGTTCGCACTCAGCCTGATGTATTCGCGAAAATAGCCAAGAATCTCTTCCAAACCTTCAGGTGACGGAGCAGCTTCGGTGCACCGGGAAAGTTGCGCCTCAGCAAGATAGTAACCGCTTCCCAAAGCCTGAGGCGAGCCAGGGGATTCTTTTCTGATAGCCAGAAACAATGCATTCGCTTTGTCCAGCTCCTTGGACCGTGTAAATGATTGTGCGATGGCGTACTGTGCAAGAGTACGGGTTTTCTTACTTTTCGTTCGACCAATAATTGCTTCGCATGACGAGCGCATGAGCTGCTCATCGTCAAGACGCGTCGCCAACTCGCACATCTGCCATTGGCAACGTTCAAAGAGCGGGGCGATCCCACTAGCTTCCTCATACAAGGCAATAATTTCCTTTGAATCAGCACCACCTGCGCCACCGACCTTAGAGGCACCGGTCCCTGTCAATTTTTTCTGCAATGCACGAGCAAGAACGTACGCAATTTCTCGTTTCTCGGCGTTGGAAACACCGGCATCATCATGCACAGACTTCAGGCGTGAGATGAACTCGTCGGCTGGCAGCAGAGTGCGCTCATTCAACAATGACGGCAGAGCATTACTCGCAGCGAATGCAGCTCTTGTATCACCTTGACGGACATCAAGAACGGCAACAGTGACAGCAATCATGCTCGACAAAATCAGTCCGCTCAACAGCTTGTTCATTCGATGTTCTCTAGCAGCTCCGGTAGTGTTCTATTTTACCGCTTTCTTCGGCAATTCTGGAGAAGCTGTACCGAGTGATTTGTTCATACTTGGCACGTCATCATGCAGGAAGCGCGATGGTCCATCCGGAGCCTCGAAAATGGTCTCCTTCAGCAAAACGAACATCGACGGCGAGATCTTCAATTCTCCGCTAAGCTAAAACTATTGGTTCGAAAGCACTAAAATCTTTCCGTTGTTTCCAGGCACAGTGTATCCGCGAGCGTCGAAACCAACCACGGAGTAGCTGGCACCGGCATCAACGCGATTGTATGTATGCCGCCCTGGTACGCCATTGAAGGACGGAGCGCTTGCTCTTAAAGTGTTAATGTTCGCCGAAGTCACGGGTCCGGCAGCAACAGGCGATTCGTTGACAGCACCGGTCACAGGATTGAGAGGATAGGTTCCAGGCGTACCGCCCGGTCGCGAAGAACCACCCGGATAATACGGCTGTAAAAGAGCAGCCGCTGATGCATAGATAGCGCCCGAGTCGGTCGCGTAAGCCTCCGACGCTATCTGAGTAGTATGCATGTTACCGCGCACTGATGCGGTCTTCGCCTTTTCTTGAGCACCGATGAAATTAGGTAGCGCTATCGAGGCAAGAATTCCAATAATCACGACAACTACCAGCAGCTCCACTAAAGTGAAGCCGCATGACCTTTCGGCTCTGGGCATAGTAAACTCCCGAATGGCGCTAGCCACTCGCTGTCTGAAGTAATAGACAGGAAAGAAGTTGCCCGGGTTCCGGACCGAAATAACAACAAAGGAACCTGTTGCCTATTATTTCTTTCACGATCACAGTCCAAGTGCCCAGCCGATCGCCCCCGATCACAAGTGCTACTGTATGCCAGGGTGCTCAGCCGGCAAATCATTTACTTACTTCACTTCGCTTGTTTCTTCACTTCGGAAACCGGTGCGGACTGGTGTTTCTTCAAAGAGCACTTCCAGGCTCCCAAGGCGGTGGTGATCACTATGTAATTGATCGAAAAGAGAAGCACCGCAAACATGCCAAACAGAACAAGCCGAATCTTTTTAGTCCTTCCGGAAACGACAGTCTTCGGAGCATCCTCGGATGGCGAAATCACAGCATCGCGCCCCGGGGAGGAAGCAACGAGTTTGGAGATAGGTGACGCCGAGGCTTGATTGCTTCCAGACGCCGCGTTCACCGGACAATTCGCATCGTCTCCGTCGGCGACTACGGAAGTTTCCGATTGCAGCTCCATTTTCTCTACTTCAAAATCGTCTTTGAAAATCACAACTAGGCTCCGGCAAGAACACTATTCGCAGTATCGCGGGGAGTTTCACTACCTGCCAGTTGCGACTTCATTCGTCGACCGATAGCATCAGCGGCAACCATAGCGTCAGCCACCATATGCGCTGTCACTTCAAATGGTTCATTATGCGCTGTTTCACCGGGTGCAACCGACCGCACCGCCATTCGGTTCAATAAGTCATTTGAAAGGTTCCTTAATCCTACGGCAGAGAACGTCACCGGCAACCCGACCTCTAGACAGAACAGCACCACTTCTTCAATTTCGCTAGATGGCTGCCCCTCGAGTACAAGCTGCGTAAGTAGTCCGAACGCAACCTTTTCACCGTGATAGTACTTGTGTGTTTCCGGCGCCGCAGTTAGTCCGTTATGAACGGAATGGGCAACCGCCAAACCGCCGGATTCGAAGCCCAAGCCGGACAGCAAAGTGTTCGCCTCAATCAGCCGTTCTAGAGCGGGTGTGACAGAGCCTGTTTCCACTGCACGTATGGCCTGCGGTCCATCCTCAAGCAGCGTTCTGTAGCATAGTTCAGCTAACGCACGAGCACTAATAGTAGTGGCGCCACCAACCTGATTTTTCTTGCGAGCGTCGCTCACGGTTCTCGCTTCAAACCAGGTTGCCAGCGCATCGCCCATTCCGGCAACGAGCAAGCGCGCCGGTGCTTTGGCGATAACGGAAGTGTCCACAAGCACCAGATCGGGATTACGTTTGTAAAACAGGTAGCGGTCGAATTCCCCGTTCTCCGTATACACCACGGATAGTGCGCTGCACGGCGCGTCGCTTGACGCGAGTGTCGGACAATTCACCACTGGCAAGTCAAGATCCGCTGCCACAGCTCGGGCGGTGTCCAAAACTTTCCCGCCGCCAGCTCCAACGATCACTTTCGCTTTACTACGCAGGGCCTCTTGCTTACATCGCTCAATTTCATTCAGAGTACATTCACCGCCGAACTCAATTACAGAATAGTCCCTGGAGCTTTCCTTAAACACGGCTTGCCAGGTTGAACGCAAACCGGCATTCGCATTTCGCCCGGCGATTATCAGCACGAGTCCATCAAGCCCGAGTTTCTTCATTTCCTCCGGCAGTGATGCCGTCGCATTTCTGCCTTGCACATATCTAGCGGGCGCGCAAAAAATGGAAAGCATAAAGAGCTCCTCGGTTTACCGCTGTGAACGAGATTCAAAGTCCCAAAACTCTCGAATATTACTCCAGTTCAAGGGAGAATTCATTAAGTGGTGTAGACTGTGTGGTCCCGCAAGAATCGAGGAGGCTGAGATGCAAGAGATTGATTCGAAATTATCCCTTGCTGTGCTGTTTACCGTTTTGTCGACGTCATCTGTCCCCGCTTATGCTGAAAGCGCCGCACCGCTGAGTGCCCTGGCCGAAATGCCGGTGAAAGAGATCACGGTATTCAAAGATGGGCACGCGTTCGTCCTTCATGAAGGCGCAATGTCTACCGACGGCGCTGGCAACGTGGTAATGGATTACTTGCCTACTCCAGTAATGGGTACCTTTTGGAGCTTCTCGGCAGACAAGGCGGCCAAGCTGTCATCGGTCATCTCCAGCCGGAGAAAGGTGCTCATTCCTAATACGGCCCTTAATCTTCGTGAGTTAATTGAAGCGAACCCCAACTCAGATGCTCGCATCGTCGAGCTAAGAGGCGCCGGCGACAAGGCAACATTCGTCGAGTACGATGCCACCATTGTCGGAATTCCAGTTCGAACGTCGGAAGAACTGGAGGAAACGAGCCCGCCCAATAGCGGTGAGATGCTTCCAATTGCCGGTGAGGTTGTTCTATTGAAGACCGCAAGCGGAGTCTCCGCAGTCCCCTTGACTAAAATTGATTCGATTGCCTTCAAGAACAATCCGCAAAGCAAATTTTCAAAAACGGACTTTCGCAATCTGATGACATTGAAGCTAAACTGGTCCGGTCAGCCGCAAAAGAAAGCCGATGTGGGAATGGTCTACCTGCAACGCGGCATCAGATGGATTCCGCAATACAAAGTCGAGATTGACGGAGATGGCACAGCGGTGGTCAAGCTGCAAGCATCAATCGTGAACGACCTTGTGGACCTGAAGGACGTTACCGCCAACCTGGTCGTGGGCGTACCGAAGTTCGCCTTCAAGGGCACACCGGACCCGATTTCCATGCAACAGAGCATTGCAGCGCTGTCACCCTATTTTCGCGATGAGTCAGCTTTCGATAATCGCATGAGCAATGCCATCATGAGCCAAACGGCCCGCATGAGTGAGTCAACCGACTCATCAGTGGAACCGGCCGAAGCGGTTTCTGGAACAGCAAAAGCGGAAGACCTCTTCCTATATACAGTGAAGCACATCACCTTAAAGAAGGGACAGCGAATGGTGCTTCCTGTTTGTGAAGCGACGGTAAAATACAAAGACTTGTACACTCTGGACATTCCATTCACGCCACCACCGGAAATGCGCCAGTATTTCCACGGTCAACAGCGAGAACTAGAGAAACTCCTGGCACAGCCCAAGTTTATGCACAAGATCCGCTTGACCAACAAAACGGATTTCCCGTTTACAACGGCACCAGCCTTGATAGTGCACAATAATCGAGTTCTGGCTCAAGGAATGATGACCTACACCGCAATTGGTGCGGCAACAGATCTTGCAGTGACCACAGCGGTCGATATCAAAGTCAAAAAGGAAGACAAGGAAACGTCGCGCTCTCCGAATGCCACCACATGGCAGGGCAACCAATACGGCAAGATTGACCTTGACGGAACCATTGCTGTCACGAACTACAGTGGCAAGCCGGTAGACCTTGAAGTTAGACGCAACGTCCTCGGCAAGGTCGTTTCAGCCGACCATGGCGGTAAAGCCGAGATGGTCAATGTAATCGAGGATGAGGATGTCCACGCCGGTGAACTTTATCCGACCTGGTGGACATGGTACAGCTGGCCCGCCTGGTGGGGACAATTCAACGGCGTGGGCAAAATCACCTGGAGAACAACTCTAGATCCGAAGCAGTCCACTGACCTCGGCTATAAGTGGAGTTATTACTGGCGCTAGTCTTTCAGGTAGAGTGAGTCATTGGCAAAAAATTCGAGAACATTGCTCGGCAGTTGATGCAATTGGTCGACGATTGAAAGCGCACTATTTTCTTGGCGCCGGTGGATCATAAAGGTCAATTCGTTCAATAGAGGTGGCGTAACTGCCCTGCCTCTGGTAGTTGACTGCAACATCGGATAGTTCTTCTGCTTTGCCGTCACCATCAAGGTCGGCAAATACAACGTTCAAACTATGTCCCCTGCGGTAGCTGATATCGCTTGCTCGCTTCAACACGGCGTGCATGTTCGTTTTATCGAGCTTCAACGCTTCATTCATCAAGTACTCGGCGGCATTCTTTACATCAGAACGGCGTACCACGATTCCTTCGTCGACCTGCCCCTTATAATCAAGCTCCTTAACGGCTTCAAAATGCTCAGCCAGTCGCTCAAGGTCCGAATCTTTCAGTGGAGTCCCTTCGACTGCGGGTCTTAGGAAAAGAGGAGAATCATTGACAATACCGTTATCCCACCGGGCCTGCCGCAGTTCGCCGTCGGCGTCGAATTGGCTATAATTCGCAGGATTCTTGAACGCTCCGCTCAGCATGGACAAAACTTTAGCTGACTCCTCCGGAGTGTTTCCCGACGCATACTCGGTAAAATGCAATGCAGCCGCGGTCCAATTCTTTGCTTGCACATCCGCAGTTACAGTTCGCACAACTTCCTTGCGCCAATCGGCCTGTTCAGCAGAATCAGCACGTGACACTGGTTCTACCCGACTATCTGCGGCAGCTCGCTTTTTTGGATCATCTTCCTTTCCCACCGGCTGAACCGTCGCGACAACATCTGGCGACTGTACTTCCTGAAGGCAGCGACCTGCCGCTTCCGCTGCAGCATCTTGGCTTAGAGAACTGGACGAATCAGAGGGCTGTTCACTTTTTTTCGATAAGGTATCAGACATTCGGGAGCTCCTGCGGCAATTTACTCAAGAACCGCAGGTTAGCTCACAGTTGTTGCGATGTTGTTGCCGCACTCAGCACCTGATTGTTGCGGTCTCTTTCGGAGGCAACAACTAGCTTCCCATCCTAGTTGAATCCCTCCAGAGCGCCGATTGTGCCAACGACAAGTGCTTTCCCAATCTTGCTCTCGCGGTAGAGCGCACTATTCACCCCTTCTGCACCAAGCGCCAGCGCTTTCACGATACTGTTCCGATCTAGTATTGGTACATTGCCACCAGGAAGGAAATGGTCAGCTGGCATCGGGCGTACGTGCGAACTTGGTACTGAACCGAACACGCCGGGTGGTGTTTTCCGGATCGCAGGAGGAAGTTTCGCAGTTCCATCACTGTCGTCTGTCTTTCCTGTACTCTGCTTAGGAGTAGCAGACAGCAATTTTTCCGCGATATTTCGCCCTTCGGAAGTTTCTTCGCTTGCGGACATTTTGATTTCGCCATTACGATGCAGGTTTGCTCTCCAACCATCTTTCGATGGCTCTAGCTGGAAATAGAAACCTTTGGGACCCAAGATCTTGTTTAGTTCCTCAAAATCATTTCCCAATTTGCCGACGCCATTCTCCAGCGCCTTATTGATTATTTGAGGTCTGAGACCTTCATCTATCATCCGATTCGCCAGTACGGAACACTCCTTCGATATCTCAGTCCTGTCCTCACTCAGCATCGCCTGTGCGGCTTCCTTCGCAGCAGGGGTTTTTGCGACCACGGAATCGGACTCTTCGCCATTCTGGTACAGAGTTGCCCTCAAACCGGTTTTCATCGCCGTTTTCGCGATAAAAAGTCCTTGCGGACCGAGAATTTTGTTCAATTCATCCAGATCTAAACCGGGGTGTCCTGCACCGTTCTCCAGTGCAATTCTAATTGCCTCAGGAATTCTGCCCGAATCAATTATCTGCTTTGCCAGCGCTTCATAGTCGATCTTGCGCGGCATCGCGTCGCCTGGCCAAAACGTCCTGTCGGAAGGGCGACCATCCATATCCATGCTGGGTTCCAGGGATGGTGGCTCCAGAGGTGGTGGCGCCTCGGAAGAACGCTCCTTGACCGTTAGATCAACTTCCGTCGGTTCTGGCTTCAAAGGCCGCTGTTCATCAGCGACTACAGAAGGAGCGCCATTGCGATTCAGGGGCGTAATTAACCGGTGAGAAGGACGAGCTAACATACTTTCCTGAGCTGGCGGCACGTCTGCCACGCCCGGAAGCACCTCCCTGAAGGTGGGCTTCTCCACCGGTTTTCGCTCATCTACTGCGGACCTGTCACCTTCGTTGGTGGGTCCTCTCCGCGCATCGTAAGCTTTCAACTCGTTCTTCTGAGCCGGCGTATCCGCGTTCCTATCGTCTGGCGCATCCTTGACTGAAGGCTTATTCATCGCGTTCATATCTTCATGCGCACCACGCCTCGGGCGCCGCATCACGAGAACTTCATTTGAATCCTCGCCGGAGTCAACCTTGCTTCCCGCGGGTCCACCGATTTTTGTCCAAGGAAAATCGACAGCCAGACGCTCTTCATTTCGTGTCCAATTCTGCATCAGTATGGACTGGTCTTGGAGCTGCGTGCTCATTGGCACATCGCCTGGCTTCCACAAATCTTCCGTGCGCGGATCAGGTCCGTCAGCAAGACAATCTTTGTCTTTGTCAGGCTCATCCATAGTAAAACCTCCAGCAAGAAACAGACCCGGGCGAACGGGGCACAGTGATCAACGAAGTAAATCGACAGCCGATATAGCGGCTCTCAGGCTCAACGGGGAGAGACCGCTTCAGTCGTCAACTTCATGAAAGTGCGATTACCAATCTCAGTGTGTGCATACTACCCTCGTAATTTAACAGAAGTGTGAAATCTCGGTCACCCCAATTTCATTTGGTGCCCCGGTGCATTGGTACATTGTCGATTCCGAGAGATGGAGATTAACTCGCAAAACTTTTAAAGCGTCCTTAACCGACAACGTCCAATAATGTATCTATAAGAGAGAAAACGGAACAAAGAATAAGTCATCGCCACTCAGAAGAGAGAACGCATCGGCGGCGCGGCGCGCGCGAAACTTAAGCGCATCCTGATCAGCTTTAACATTCAGCTACCGCAAGCGGGCATCCTCGCTAGAGTCATGCACGAATCCTGTTTTCTCGCGAAGGGCCGGAAGCGTCACAGTAGCAGGAGCAACACATTTACGCATGAAGACAATCGTGCCATCAGAATGGGCAATCCCCGGGCAATTGCGAGATCGATTCGGTGACATTGCAGGCAGACAAAGAGCAATGTTCGCAGAAGGGCACTTGCTGCTAGTGCTCCACGAGCCGCCCGCAGCAAACAACCGCACTCGCAACGCTCGAATACTGTGGCGCGATCCACAAGGGGCTTGGACCGCAAATTCAAATATCAGCGGATCACACTTGCTCAAGAAGCACATTGCCAGCTTCGCCGACAAGATTGAAGGACTTGAACGTCAACTTCATAACGCATCATGCGCAGACGATTACTTCAAGCTGCTGCAGGCAGTTGCGCCGCTCCACCGAACTAGCCGAAACTTACACAGCACCTTGCAGCAAGCGCGGGAAATGACGCCGGAGGATCGCGATGTCATCGTCGCACGCGACGCGGCCGGAGATGTTGAGCGCGCATTCGAACTAATCCACATGGATGCAAAAAACGGGCTGGACTACACGGTTGCGCAACGTGCCGAACTACAGTCGCAACGTAGTTATGAAATGGCGGTTTCAGCGCATCGACTAAATCTTCTCGCAGCACTATTCTTTCCCATCACAGCGCTAAGTTCCGTGTTTGGAATGAACATCGCAAACGGGCTTGAACTGTTTTCCACGAAAGTCATGTTTTGGGGCGTACTGGGTGTCGGATTTCTTATTGGTCTGGTGTTAACCATGCTGATCGCGCAAAAACCGACTTTGCCCGGAGGCTTCACGCCCATCAAAGCCGAAACACCAGGAGCGAAGAAAGGGAAGGTCTTACCCGCTGGACTCAAGAAGCAGAAACCACTGAAACAGATAAACGCATGATGCACCTATTGTCGTGCGGCGCAACTGATTCCGACGACGGCAGCCTAGTGCTTATGTTCTTGGGGCAGATTCAGCACTAAAGTCGCGCATGGAGCTGCGTCAACAATGGCATCGGCAACACTTCCGAACCATAGTCGGCTAAAGCCATGGCGATGATGGCTGGGAACTATCAGCTCATCTGCACTAAGGCGTTTGCACTCCTCAGCGATAACGGATGCGGTTTCACCGGACAAGATCGCCGACGTTGCAGTAATTCCCAACTTATCCTTGAGACCTTTTGCCAAATTATCAAGAACTGTTTTCTCTTCTTTCTTCTCATCAGCGACAACGTCGGGAATACCATCAACATGCGTGTCGGCAAACATCGGAGTGATGACGTGGATGAGATGTACTTGCGTTTCCGGTCCGTAGTTTCGCTCCGCAACGTGCTGCAAAACAGAATCAGCGCTTTGCTGACCATCGATGGCAACTACAACTTTCATGCCCCTTCTCCTGATGATGAATGAGGCACATATTATCGCAGCAGTCGGGAGCGAAAATGGCAGCCAGATCTCAAGAGATTCAGATCATGAAGGAACTGGAACTCAGGACCCGGCGGGTGTTTTTTTACTGCTAGCAGCAAAAAACACCCGGACCCGCCTCGTTTATAAAAATTACGGCTAGCCGGAGGGGCGGTCAAATGCGCGAACTCCACGGGTGATATTTGGCGGTAAAAAGAATTAGTCCAATATCCGCCCGTCTCGAATATATCCAAGAGGTCACAAACATTCCAGGCGGATGGCAATTTATGCAAGACAACTGTTTCTCTGACGTGGTTGATTGGGAAACAGACGGCAATGATGAACCGGAAGACGACGATGAACTCTACTCTTTAGCGGATGAAGCAATAGCAGAGGCGGAAGCTCGGGACAACGTATGCAACACCAATGCTCAGTCCAATGAGTCCGATGAGAAAGAGGCCGCGTTGGAGGACAGTGCGGCGGCTCCGGACGCAATGGGTATCACCGGGGTTCTCGACCGACTGACACAACTGCCCGAGAAGCTTTCTGTCCAAGTCGAGAAGCAGTCGGTGAAACTATCTGCGGACGATTTCATGAAACTGGTGAAGTTCATTCCCGGTTTCCCGGAAAGCAAAGACAACGATTTCTCAAAGGTGAAATCGATTACGCTCGACGGCAACTCTCTCAAGATAGAAGGGAAAGCCACAATCGGCATTCCAAACCCACTGGATGCAAAGTCGACATTACCTCTTAAGCTGGAGAACTTTTCAGCCGAACTACAGGTTGATCCCAAAGATCCAACTAAGCTAATTCTCGGCAACATCACGGGCATGAAAATCGCTCTTCCGGGCATCGACCTGAACTTGCAAGAGATTACATTGTCGGTCAAGTCGGAAAACGGAAAGAAAGTTGTTTACGTTGAAGTATCCAAACACAATGCGGTGGCACCGCCGAGCCCCCTGCAAGCTCTAGTCGCGGCTCAAGTTACGAAACTGAATGAGACAAAGTTCGGTCAGCTAGCGTTGCCCCTAGACTCGGAAGCCGCCGTTGAGTCAGTCCAAAAGGTTGTTGAAAAACTTCAAAACTGGACTGCTACAGAAGTCGGCAAGAAAGACACCAAGAGAATGGCCAACGATGTGGTTATTGCCTTGACAGGAAACGATGTCAGCCGGTTTATTCCCGACGTGCAGGCAATCGATAAGAAGGGCGACCGACTGGAACTTCAATTCAGAGACAAGCCAGTCAATTTGATTGCCGGCGTGCCGATTGTAGCTGAAAAAACAGTAACAGCTACTGTATCGACGCGCGACAACAAACTTGTTCTGAGCAACATTCAAGGTGCAAAGTTCGCCTTGCCGGCTGACATTGCGGCAATGACCGGGCGCACTGATACAAATTTGGACATCGAAGAGATCAGCTTGAGTGAACCGGATAAAGACGGCAATCGCATGGCTTCGGTACGCTTGCGCGGATTCATTGAGTCGGTAAAGATCAATGCGAAAGTCGGTGCAGATATGCGCCCCGTGCCGATTGATGCGGTCGGAAACATTTCGGTGCGCCTCGAAATGAAGATGGGCGAGAAAGTGAGCGCCGATATTCAATTCAATCCTGATGGTGCAGATGGAAAAGTAAAAGCGCTGTACAAAACGCTTCTCAACCGCGAACCGGATTACCCCGGCTGCATGTGGGCAGTGGACAAGTTCAACGCGGGAGCACGCTATAAAGACGTTGCCCTGGCGCTAATCAACAATGACGCAAAGGAATTTAGAAACTCAATTCCAAAGAACAAAGCCGACATCGTTCCATTTCTGTATCAACGCCTTCTTGGCCGCGAGCCCGAAAGTAAAGACGCGTGGCTCAAAGTGCTGGAGACGGAAGGCGTCGATGCCGTGATTAGAGGCATCTTTGCGTCAGAAGAATTCAAGAAGAAGCATCCTGATTATCTTGTAAATGTCAGTATTACCGATGGTGCTGGAGATGTATCAGCATTTCTAGAGAAATTGAACGGTCAGCCCGTGCACCAGTCCGTGAAAGATCTGCTGAAGGACTCCAAATCCTTATCAGTCAATGCCGATCATTCCATTGTATTCAAATCCGCAGGTCCTCGAACACTGGGCGACCTCCCTATCGAAGCAGAGGGACAAATCTCGTTCAAAGTTGAAAGAACCAACGTTGAAGGCGAACTGAGAATCACCAATGCTAGTGGCATCAAAGCAAAGTTACCGGTCCCTGATGATTTGCTCGCCAAGCTCGGATGTCCCAAAGATGTCCCGTTCAAAGGCGTGCAGATAACTCCTGTTGGTGACAATGGCAATCAAGTAGTTCGAGTAGAGTTCGACCACCCGCAAATTCAGTACGCAGGCTTCGTTGTCGACAAGCAAGGGAAAACTGTGGTCGAGAACGGTCGCATATCCGCGCGCATCCATCTAAAACTGGACGATAAAGTGGTGGAGTGCATCGTTGAGATGCCGGCAGATCAAAAGCCGGGCGCCTTCACTCACGTTCATCTGAAAGGAGATGCTTCGGCGAAAGTCGCAACACTTAAGAGACTGGGAGCTCCTCCTGAGATAGCCGAAGTGGCCGGTGAGGTAAAGGTTGTCTCGGTATCAAACGACACGGTCGGTCTGCACTTCGACAACGAGATAAACGCCAATATCAATGGCTTGAACATGAAGTTCGACAAGACGGTAGCTATTAAAGTGCTTCCACCCAGGCAAGTGCCCTTAGGTTGGCCGGCAGTCAATCACGACTACCGCGAAGTAGCTGTATCCGGCATTCAAGTAACCGGCTTCGATTTCCGAGGCAATCAATGGAAGGAAGTTGGTTCAAAGATGCTCAACACTGTGTTATCGCAGCAAAACGATCTGCCAATTAAAGTTAGCGGATTATACTTCGCCTCCGCGCCAAACGTTGCTCAGATAAGAGTGGGCGTGTTCGCCAGTGAGGGCGGTTTGCAGTCGGCACACTTCACTCTGGAAAGCAAAGAAAACCCGAACTTCGTAGATGGCACAGTGCGCGTGAAAAACCCTTTTCGCGGCATCGGCATCATTAGAAACGATGATCAGGTAATCACCGTTCGCTTAAACCAAGACGGCGTTCAAAAACCGGTTGCTACGGCCCGCGATGTCGCTCGTCCAATTCTAGATGACCCGATCTTGAAATGGACGCCACCGGTCAGAGCAGTCAGAACGGCAGTAGCGGTCGGCGAGTTTCTCGAAGACAACGGATTACTGCCCTGGCAATGGTAGCGATATGTTATTCTCATGAACGCAACAACTGACTATGCCACTGATTGATCAAGCCTCTTGTGTGTCCCGTCGGTGTTCAATTCATGCTCGGGCAGTTCATGTTGCCGCAGTATAATACTGCCTCGTACCTGCCATTGCGTTCCACCTCTGCAAAGACACGAGTGACTCCACATAGATTGCACCGGTCCGCAGCGTTGGGATGTTCTCGTGCATAAGGGCAAGAATACGTCAGCACCACATGTCCGGCGATGTACTGAGTAACGCTGTTCAGTTGCGTGTTACACCAATGGCAATGCTTCATAAGTTCTCCGTGACGCATTTTCATGCCGACTCACGACAATGGTACTAACCAATGCCATGATGCTCAAACGACAAACACTGCGGCAGCCATTGACTCAGGATCATTTTGTAGTCGGCGGGTTTAACAAAATAGTCGTTCATGCCTGCGCGTTGGCAAACAGCAGCGAGCGCGCAGGTCGTTACAGCAATGATGGGAACCAATCTTGCCGGGTCTTCCATTTGACGAATCTTGCGTGTGGCTTGCAGTCCGTCAAGCACTGGCATTTCCACATCCATCAGAACAAGATCGTATTTGTATTGACGGATCAGTTGAATGGCTTCTTGACCGTTGCAGGCGAAATCAGCGGCGCAGTTAAAATCGTCAAGAGCCAGAAGAACACTCTGCCTTATAACAGCGCAGTCATCAGCAACTAAAATTCGCGAAACAGGATTGACGAGCATGAACAGATACCTCCTCTCGTTTGCGAATGCCTGCACAGGTTTTGATTCCTGCTTTCTGCTTCGTTTCGAATGAAGGAGATCGCGATTGTCCGAATAAATCCCAACCGGACATCCAGAATCTTCCCTATTTGATACGATTAACGCAAGTAACCACCGACTAATTTTTCATCACGTCTAACTGGAAAGACGAAACCTCACACAAAAGGTTGAATTTGGATCTTTAGATAAGACCCGACAGAATCCATCGGTCCCGCCCTTCCACGGTACTTGCCCGGCATTGGCGATGCAATTCCAAACAGAAGCTGCAGTTTGCCGACCGTGCTTACCGAACTTCGACAGACTGCAACGAATCGTATCCGCTATATGTTCAGACCTGAACATATGAATAAACAACTCATGGCGAAATCTCGAAAAAAACTTCGATGCCGACAACGAAAAGTCACTACATATGGTGCTCATTGGCGAGACTTCGTTCATCAAACTGACTAATTAAAACTTTTCATTTCGACTATATGTCCGGCAGCGAACAGATGCAAGAATTACGGAGCTACAATCCTGTCGAATTGTTTGCGCATCATGAAGTAACAATCACAGCAGACTTCTTCCAGTCCTGGTCTGTCCAAGATAGTGATCCTGCCGCGCACGTAGCTAATCAATTTAGCCTTGGAAAACATTCCCGCGACAAGATTGATACCCGTTCGCGAAACGCCCAGCATTGTCGCAAGAAAATCTTGCGTCATGGGAAACTCATCGCTATCACAGCGGTCACGTGTCAGGAGCAACCAACGAGCGCAACGCTCTTCAACCGTGTGTGTTCTATTGCAGCCAGTATTGATGGCTACTTGCTCAAACAGTGCCATAGCATAGCGTTGAGACAAGAAACCCAATTCGCCGTGCTGGCTGACAAGCTCCTGAAAGGACTCTCTGGGTAACCGCCACGCAGTCCCTGGCACCTGACAGAATGCAACTGCTCCGACTGATGGAACACCAAGGGCAACTGACACACCAACCATGCCCTCTCTACCGATTGTAGCGATTTCGACGAGACTACCATCACTCATCGGCGTCAAGAGACACATGACTCCGCTCTCTGGAAAATCGACGAACTCGATGGGCTTGTTGGGTTCAAACAGGCCCTCACGCATATCAATGTGAACGAATTCAGCGGCGCCAAGGATTGCTTGCACCACCGGTGCAGGCAGCCGATTTAACAGCAAGTTACGGTTAGTGTAGTCGTCGGACATATTTTAGAAAGAAGCCGGTATCTAACGGCGTTGAGGGAGATTAGCAGAGCTTTTTAGCGCTTGTTGTCTGATTTGATCCTGCATTCGCTAGATTATAGCAATAGCTTCTCGAACAACCTGTGCACTTTAGGCTCACAATACGGTTCTGAGTTTCTGCGAGTTCTCAAGTCCGGTTTTGTCCAGCTAAACCACGCACGACACACTTCCGTACGCCCATCAACTCACGGTCGGTGTCATTTCGAAAAGAAAAGGTTTCTCAAGTTGCGAAACAGCGATAGCCATTAGTAGCCGTCGTCCCCGGGATCGAAGTCGGAACTAGTGCTGCAATCCGAGTGGTTACTCTGGATGTGGGATTGTGGACCTGCAACATTACCGGTTCGAATTGAGTCATAGTGTGATTGACACGCTTTTACTTTCGAGGGTTTTCTACGGGCGTTGCCAGGCTAAGTCGGATTATCCGGCGGCAAATCCTTTCGAACCGAAGGCTTTGCTATGCAGAAGTCCAAACAACACCGAAAGAACGCCCTCAAAGCCCTAGGCGAAGCCGTTCGTAATCGACGACTCGAACTTTCACTGTCACAAGAAGGTCTAGGGCAAACAGCTGATTTGCATAGAACGTACATCACCGACATCGAAGGCGGCTTGCGAAATCTCTCATTCCTCACACTCCTGCGGCTCGCAAAGGGCCTAAACTGCTTGCCTTCGGAACTTATCGCCGAGGCAGAGAACCTGAGCGGATTTCATAAGATATAACACGGACAAAAGCGCAGTACAGTTTGCTGGTTTCAATATTCTCATTGCACGCCTGCCCGGCACACGTGGATATTGCCGTAGCCCACGCGACCGAACATGCGTACTATCAGTCGTTGATCAGAGCTCTGCAGAAAGATCTCTGTTGCCTATAAATCCGTCACTTCGACATTGTTCTGAGTTAGCTTGCTTTTACCGAGCGAGTTTGCCAAACTGAGCCACTAAAGCCGCTACAGCGTCGAGACACTCCTTAGAATGACTGACAACAAATCGCCATCTGAATCCTTCTCAGTTCGTACCGCAGCCGATGCTTACTTCATTTTTCACAAAGCTGCCACCACTATCGCCTACGTGTGCATGATAGCTTTGACGATCCGATTTTTTCGAGGCAAGCTTGATTTGCCTTTCTCCGCTGCTTGCGTTGTTGTCAGCGGAGCGTGGTGCGTAATTGCCCGGGTGAAGATGGCGCAATTTCTGCAGTCTTACTTCGATGTTTTTTCGCGAGTGGAACTAATCGTCCCGACAGGTCTCGGAATTTTACTCTCGGTAGCGGCGCTATTAGGTCGTCACGCTGTCTGGCCGGTTCATGCGTTAGCGGTCTTCGAGCTGCTCTGCTGGATCGGAATATTAGTGCACTATATCAAGAACAAGAAAAAGTTCGAAAAGCAGGGATACGGACCTGTACCAGTCGGCTGCTGGGTAAGTCCACCTGTCGATCAGATGAGCGCCGGCGATCTCATTTTGACCAACGGAGCCGTAGCTCGGCGTTTGCACGAAAGCGTGGGACACACAGCCACCGTCATCTGCAAAGAAGACGGTCTCTACGCCATCAGCTCGCATATGGACAGAGGCTGCACGCTGGAACCGATTGCAGACGTCGTTGGTGAGGTGATTGGCCATTACATTGTATTGAAACTCACTCAACAGCTGAATGAGGAACAAACAAAGGCGCTGCTCACCAATGCATGTGAAATGGTGCAGGAGAACAAGGCATGGGTGGAGGCGCGCAATCAAGCCTGGCAGCGTTGGGTTGAATCACTGCAGCTGAGCGACAGATGGAAAGAGAAACTGCGAAAAGCCTACCGTTGCACTGGCTATGACTGGTTCGGAGTGCTCATGGGACGCATCGCCAAACACAACTGGACCTGCATTGGAGCTTCAGTTGAAGTCTATCGACGAACAGGAATTCACACAAATCCGTATGGAACTGGCTTACTAGGATTCGGTACTACATTGTTTGATCCAATAATGCCCGTGCGATTCTTGAATGATCCGGCACTACGCCTGCTTATGAAAAATAGCGAGAAACCCGAGCAGATTCAGTTGTTCAACGCTGATTAAGGCTACCATCTGTAGCCGAATGGAGAGTAGCCATAACCGTAGTAGGGTCCCCATCCGCCGTAAAAACCGGGATAGCCGTAACCATACGGGCCATACATGGCAGAAGTCGCGGCCATTGAGCCTAGCGTCGCACCGGCAACAGTTCCCACCCCCTCAAGAATTTGTCCTAACTTCTTCATCAGAGGGTGACCGTTTGAGTCTTTTTTCTCGTGTGTCAGTTGTTGATTGTTACTGTTGGTGCTCGTTGTCGAATATGAATACGTTGATGGGGTCGCATAAGTAGAGTACGTCGACGGTGTTGCATAGGAATAGCTTTGATTTGACTGCGCCGCTTGCAAGTAGGGGTTCTGATTATGAACGCCCTGATACTGTATCTTCGGCTGCAACGCCACGAGCAAATTGTGTATTCTGACGGGCAGAGGAGTCAGACTTTGTTCACTTCCCTTCGGCAATACACTTTTTTCGAGCCTCGCAACTCTGGTCATTAACGTATCGCGTGGATACGTTTTGCCAAAGACTTCCGTTTCCATATTTGCTGCGACTTCCAACAACGATGTCGGTTGGTCAGCAGTTGCAATCGCGGCACCGGTTGTATTGTAGCTGTATCCATCTGCGCCACCGGAATCTGCCACTGGAGACGTTGGAGCAATAGCGACTTCGCGCATTAGATTGGCGACTCGCTCATCCACCGCTCCAGAACGCCGAGAACCGAATACAACACGTTCCAGTCTATCGAGTCGGCGTTGAACGTCTTCTTCAGGATAATCCTTCGCAAACAGCCTATACTCCAGCGTCGTTAAGTCGCTTAGAAGCGAGGCTCCGTCCTGATGAGATGAATCGGCCGCTGCCTCATAGGAAGGAGCTAATGGCGGCGTCGCACTGCTATTAGTGGCATCATTCTGAGAAATGTTAATCTCATCGTTCGCAGCTTCGACAGGCGAAGCAACCACGACGATCGAAACGAGCGCAGACAATAAAAGCGGTCCGCGATGACTGCGCATGTATCGATTCTGCCACTGCTCCATTCTCATGCTCGTTTTGCTCCTCAGAGTTAACACGTTGGAATCGGACCTAACGGACGCCTGCATCGATTGTACCCGGCGCGCGTTTTTTTGCTCTATAATTGTCGCAATCTTGCCACATGTCTGCGCCTCCAGGAAAGAATGTCCACCAGAGGATTTATGCCGTCAAGCTTCCTACGCCTTTTGGTCGCCTTTCTGCTGATCCCTTGCTTTTCGGCAATTCGCAATCCAGCCGGGGCACAACAAGATCCATCTCAAAAAGCTTACCAACTTACTGTCAACGGATCGAACTTCGCTCGATCAGGAAATCTCCCGGCGGCCTTAGACTATCTACGTCAAGCTTACGCATTAGCACCGTCCTCTTGGGACATTAACTACTTCATGGGCTACACCTATGAAAAGATGAAAGATTATGCCACCGCCCAGTCATGGTACATTCAAGCGCAAAATATCAATCCGGCTCGTCATGAGGCACTTCTCGGAATTGCCCGCAGCTATTACATGCTAAACGACTTTCGCAACGCGCTACCAATATTCGAACAATTGGCGGCAGGTCACGCGACCACGGAGATCAGCTATCCCGGCTACCTGGCGCTAGCGAAGTGCTATGCCGAAACCGGACGCATGCAAGACTTTGATGCCACCATTCAGAAAGCCTTTGCTATAAGAAGTACAGACCCTGAAACGTTGCGCTTTGCGGCGCAAGAGATGGATCATCTGGGACAGTTCGATAAGGCATTGAAGTATTACACAGAATATTTGAAAACATTTCCTAATGTGCCGGACCAAGCAACGATCGATAAGCGGATTTATCTACTAACCTACCAGCAAGAAAACGCTGAATTGCTCAAGGAAGTAAGCGAAGGATTCACGCTACACACCGATACGGAAGACCTGCGCGATTTTGTTCAAGTTGTCGATCCGAAGAAAAAGGGAATTTCGAACACCGCACTGTCCCAAGTATTTCTGGGACTGAGCGAAATTCCGCGTACTTATAGGCACCAGTTAGAAGTAGCAGGATTCAAAGTGATTATAACGCCGGACTTACTCGACGCGATGCCGGAGCTGGCCGGTCAAACTCCACGGGGATATCGCGATGGCGCTACATGGCACAGCACCAACGGCATTACTGATCGCGCAAGCAAGAGAATAGTAATTGCGGAGCAATGCCGCACTCCCGGCTCCGACGGCAAGCCAATTAAGCCACCGCTGGACCGAACAGTACAACACGAGTTTGGTCACGCATACGACTATTATGCGGGTCTGAAACGATTTGGTCAGACAGCCGAAAATCCGTTTCCGGCTATTTCGCACGGAACTGAATTCAGCGATGCTTATGCAAAGGATAGCGCCACTGTTCCTGAATCACTGAGAACAAAACTAGCTTATTATCTCCAACCAGGGGATGCTGGCAAAGAGGAGTTATTCGCGCAGATGTTCGTGCTTTTCTTTGGTCCGCGTCCCGAACCAGGTAGCCCGCGAGAGTCGTTTCAAACCGCGTTTCCGCATGTAATCGCTGTGTTGCATGAGTCCAGGCGTTCCGACCCTGAATTCGATAGATTGCAAGCAATATACGAAGGGAAGTTTCAAGATAATATTTTGACGCCGGAACAGCGCGTGCAGAAGATTATCCAGCAGTGAGCCGACAACGGTAGGATTAATATGGTTTTGCATCGCAGCGGGACGGTTCAATGTTCGCGAACAAACAAAGTCTGAACGCGTCGCTGAAGACTTTTCGATTCAAACTCCATTCGGACTGACCGCAAAGCAATTGCCATTCGGATGTCGATCTCATCTTTGCTGAGTTCATCTAATAGCCAATCTCCCATCAATTCCTCTAATGGTCCCGCTCCGAGGAAACCGAGATAGCGCTCGTTTTCCTTGCCATCGGGAACAGCGTCAACGAATGTGCGAACAATTTCCAACTTTTCCTCGGCATTCTTGCAATTGAATAAAACATCTGCAGACCAAAGTAACGCGTCGCACTCTTCCTTCGCCTCAGAATCATGGTCTTCGGTCACGATGCAATTCCAAAAATAGCGCTGGTGCGCGCGTGCACAGTCTGCAGGTTTTGCTAGCACATGCTCAAGCCAACGCGGCTGAAGAGCAGCATCCCATACCACCTGATTGTTCAGAAGAACAACAAACTCCCCCTCTCTCCATGGACCGATAATTGGTCTGTTTAGTGCATCCCAAAGCACAAAGTAAGCGTGATTACCTTGTACCGTAGCGCAATAAGTCCCTTCCCGAAAGCGCACAGTCACCACTGGCGGCGAGAACAACGTCGCCGGAATCAACCAGCAATAGGTCACTTGATCTGAGGGTTCCATACAATCACAATGTATAACCCCTTTCCTACATCCCCAGTTAACGGCTGTGAATTTTTCACCACGCTGCTCACATATGACCACCGCAGCCGGTGCGTTATCATGGATTCCCACAATAGCAGCAATATTCTCTCCATTAGATTGCGAACAGATCACATGAGTCGGAGGATAGCCGTTTCTCTTGCGCGATTCCCAGCACTCGAGCACGAAGAATTCGACAGCCTCTTCCAGCGTATCGAAGTCACCACCTGTCTCCATCCATTCACTCCTGCGACGAGTGCACCGAATCAATCGGCATCCATCAGGTTATACACTATTCGTGGACATCGCGAACTTGGGGCGCTCGCACCAATCTTTCATGAATTGGAACTCCTGCTCTGAGCTTACCCGATATCGGGCGAATATTAGCGCGAGACTTTCCAGGGTAAGATGCTTAAAATAGATCTAGCGCTGTTAGATGACACGGGTTTGAGTTGCAAAAGGTAGACAAAGACACCAGTAAGCGAATCATGGTTGTTGACCTGGTGCGCGCTATCAGCATTCTAAGCGTAATGGCTCATCATTTCGGTGCGCGTCCACCGGAGCCAGGCGAGTCGGCATTGTATGCCGCCACGCTCAATTGCCTGAATGTATTCGGCAACAACTCCATCATGGGTGTTTCGATCTTCTTCATAGTATCGGGCTTTCTGATAGCGCGAATCAATGACCTCCGTTACGGAAGTATGTTCCAGGTAAATGTGCGCGATTTTTATATCAGGCGAATTGCGCGAATCTGGCCATTATTGTTTCTGGTGCTCTCAATTGCGCTCTACTTTGTCTACTTTGTAAATACGCACCAGATCGCAACCCCAAAACCAATTGATGCGATCCTCAGTACCAAGCCGGCGAACTTCGATGGTCTGTTCTTTCTCTCCATCTTCACATTCACGACCAACATGTTGGTGCAAGCTCGCCCTGATGTTTACGGCATCCAATGGACGATTCTCTGGTCTCTAGCAGTGGAAGAGCAATTCTACTTGTTTTTTCCCATAGTCTGCCGGATGGTTCAGAACGAAAAGAGATTCCTGTGGGTCATTGCAGTTCTAATAGTGTTAGGACCGATCCAACGGTATTCATCCGTGACCATAGGTCCCGTTCAAACCGCATTGCTAAGCTCATTTGGTGCTTTCGATCTGCTTGCTATGGGAATGCTGCTTTTCGTAATGCATCGGAAGACAGCCGAGTACTTTGGAAAGCACCAATGGCATGCCATAGCGCTTAATCTTTCTGGTCTCATCATCGCCACAATTGCATGGATAGGAACGAACCGCGCAATTCCCGTCCAATACGCAATGGGCCAGTCCATCTTGGGGCTAGGCGCATTCATGTTTCTGCTAGGCGGACTGAACATGCATTGCTACAAGAAGATTCCCGCATTTTTGCTGGCACCGGGATTCCTCAGTTATGGAATGTACCTTTATCATCCATTGCTCTTGCTCTTTGTCGTCGGCATGACGCGCACGGACAGACTCAGCGCATATGGACTCTTCGCACTCGCTACCATGGGAATCGCAGGACTCTCTTACTTCCTCTACGAGAGGCCGTTCAATAAAGTGATTATCGGGAGATTTGCGAAAAGGCTGCCCGCGCCCTGGCTCTAGATCGGCTAGTCTCTAGAACCGGTCAGAATGCTGTCGCCGCTATTTTTGCCAAGGATGCTTCCTTCTGCGCGGTCGAAGCTACTCTGTCCCATCTCACCGCCCATGCCACCACCGCAGCCGGGACCACCCATGCCCATCCCTTGTCCCATTCCGTGACCGGGACCACCTTGTCCCATCTCACCGCCCATGCCACCACCGCAGCCGGGACCACCCATGCCCATTCCTTGTCCCATTCCGCGACCGGGACCACCCATGCCCATCCCTTGTCCCATTCCGCGACCGGGACCACCCATGCCCATCCCTTGTCCCACTCCGTGACCGGGACCACCTTGCCCCATCTCACCGCCCATGCCACCTCCGCAGCCGGGACCGCCCATGCCCATCCCTTGTCCCATTCCGTGACCGGGACCACCTTGCCCCATCTCGCCGCCCATGCCACCACCGCTACCGGAACCACCCATCCCCATACCTTGTCCCATTCCACGACCGGGACCACCTTGCCCCATCTCACCGCCCATGCCACCACCGCTACCGGAACCACCCATCCCCATACCTTGTCCCATTCCGCGACCGGGACCACCTTGCCCCATCTCACCGCCCATACCACCACCGCAGCGGGGACCAGCCATCCCCATACCTCGTCCCATTCCGCGACCGGGACCGCCTTGACCCATCTCACCGCCCATGCCACCACCGCAGCCGGGACTACCCATCCCCATACCTTGTCCCATTCCGCGACCGGGACCACCTTGACCGATCTCACCGCCCATGCCAGCCGCGTTGCCCGGGTCCATTCCTGGTCCTCGCCCCAATCCGCCTAAACCCGACCTTTGCCAGATTCCTCGACCGGGACTGCCTTGCCCCATTCCACCGCCGCCGGTACCGCCCATTCCCAGTCCTTGTCCCTGACCGGACCCGAAGCCGCCTTGCCCCATTCCACCGCCAGGGCCGCCACAACCGACGGGTCCCATACCCGTCCCTTGTCCCTGACCGCCACCGAAGCCGCCTTGCCCCATTCCACCTCCAGGGCCGCCACAACCGACGCTTCCCATTCCCATTCCTTGTCCGATTCCCCGTCCGAAGCCGCCTTGCCCCATTGCGCCACCGGGTCCGCCACCGCAGCCAGCGGCGCCGCCCGCCCCCTGCCCCATGCCACGCCCTGCGCACCCGCCCCGAGCATCCGCGCTCTGCAAACCACCGAACAGCAAGAAAACAATCAACAACACCAACAAACTACGCATGGCCAACCTCCCGAAACACAGCTCGGCCCCTGAGCGAAGTTCCTGTCAATGCAATGTAATTAGATCATCCTATAACCAGGGTCCAACACAGTCTCAAGGTTGTCAATAGACGCATCGGCGGATGTCTCGTTGGCACAAATGCCACACCGGCGTCTTAACACCGCTAATGGGTACTTTCGAGCCACCGCAAGTCCAGTGATAGATCAACATTAAGGATGTCTCACACAGCACGACCCAGATCCCAAAATCTCAAGGTGTTGATCCAAACCAATCGCACAGGTACTTCGCCAGCAATTCGGGCTTATCTAGTGGAATCCAGTGACTGGAGTCGTCAATTTGAATGTACTTCCATTTGCCGCTCATGTACTTTTGCGAGTCAACCATTTGCTTGGCTGTTAGCGCAACATCTCCGGTGCTGTATATGCCACACGTCGGCACGGTGCAATTACCGAACTTCTTCGTGAGCAAGCGAGAAAAATTTGCTCGATACCAATTCAGCCCCGCGGTGAGTCGCCCCGGACGCGAGAGATCCGCAATCCAATTCTCAACTTCAGATCTGCTACCAGCGACTCGGCGCAATGAAGCCCAGTCATTCGCAGCGATCAAATGTTCCGCGACCCCACGTAATTGCCAGGCGAGAACATACCAACCTTTTTTCCTTTGCTCCCAACCCGCATAGCGATAAGCAAGCGGGTGACCGACCGAGATTGCTGCGTAGCTTTCAAACAACTCAGGATGCTCCAGACACAGGTACCAGCCAATAAATGCGCCCCAATCGTGCCCAACCAGCCTCACTTTATCCGTCACTCCCAAATAGCGAAGTACGGCTACGGCATCGTCCGCAATACGTTCTATTTGATAAGCAGCAACGTTAGCAGGAGCGTCGCTTTCACCGAAACCACGCTGATCATGAGCGATAACTCGGTATCCCGCATCTAGTAGATGTGGAATCACAAAACGCCATTCTTTAAGAGAATCGGGAAATCCATGCAGCAACATCACCGGCGGTCCAGCACCTTCAGTGTACAGATTGATTTTGATGTCGCCGACTTGAATCAATTCAGGGTCTTTCACGACTTTCCTCAGGTCTTGTCAATTAAGAGACATTTCATCCAAGACCGTTACCATTGCTTGATCTGGACGTTGATAAGAGCTAAAGTGGCGGGTTGACGCGCCTCAGACAATAGTTACAGGTCCACCCCGTAACTATCGCCGCCACTACTGTAGCAGCCAATGATTATGAGAGAAACCGCAACTACCGATAAAAGTAGCGATAGTGATCGATCGATTGATCGAATTGACTCGATTTTGGTTGTCGACCATGCAGAGTTCATGGCTATCGAAAAACAGCGTCGAAAAACCGCTCATCGAAAGAATCGTCGTGCGAGCACAACCGCAACTTATGCGCCACTGGCGAACGAAAAATTCGAACGCGGGCTAAAGGCTCTCTCCGAATACCTACAGCAGCAGCTCCACCACCAAAAGCACTTAGGGATAAAGTTTGTCGCGTTGGGATTTGCCTGCATCGCAGTGGTCACAGCCTACAGTAGCGCCCCCTCCAGCAAAACCAGTTCACACACATCTGCATCAAAGGGCACGACGGACGAGGCCACACAGTTCGCTGCTCGTGCTGCAGCCATCGCCAGCGTGCAACCAACAACAGCACTAGAAATTTATCAAAAGGCTCTCGGTCTCAAGCCGGAAGCGATCGAGGTTCGCCTTCAATACGCGTCATTGTTGTTGCGGCAGAACAAGGCTGAAGAGGCACTTGCTGAAGCAAAGCTTGTTCTGGATTCGGACTTGGAGAATAGCGAAGCGCAAAGAATCGCCGGAATATGCTATGAACGCACTGGAGACACCGCAAGTGCAATGCCCCTACTTGAGAGCGTTTTAGAAAAAGGCTACGGTTCCCGCGCCGATGTTTGCTATCACCTGTATCTCTGTGCATTGAAATCGGACCACCAGAATCAGGCGGAGATGTACATCGATGAGGCGGTTGAAGACTCACCCTCCAGTGTTCGTTATCGTTTAGACCGCGCCAAGTTGAAAGTAGCAATGTCAAAGTTCAACGAAGCGCAGAAAGACCTGCTCATATGTGCTGAATTGGCACCACAAAATGGGGAGTTGAAATTCATACTCGGTATGTGCGATGCAAGCGCTCAGAGATTTCGCACCGCCATAGGCAACTTTGGGCTAGCAGAGAGCCTCGGCTTCACCGATCCGTCCCTCTACTTTGAGCGCAGCAAAGCATTCTCGCACCTTGAACGATACCACGAAGCTCTTGCGGATATTAACCGCTACCTTGAAAGTCGCCCGGATGATGCCAAAGCCATCCGTCGCCAAAGCATGTACCAACGCGCGATGAGTTATCGCACCGGACTGGCGCGCAGCACTACGAACCAGTCTAGATACGGATCCGTTGCGGAAGCAATTTCCGACGGTTACAATGCTTTGAACAACGGTCAAACAACGAAGGCAATCAAGATACTTAGTGCCGTAGTCAGTGCAAATCCGAGCGATCCCCTTGCTCGCAAGTATCTCGCACACGCGCTCTTGCGCTCTCAAGAATTTGACGACGCGGTCGTCCAGTTCAAAAAGTGGAATGAGCTAGAGGCGGTCCCCGCAACCGATGTGTTGTCCTTCGGCACAGCCCTGCTGGATCGTGAACAGTACGACCTGGCCGCCGAGGTAATCTCGATAGTGGTCGCCTCTCAACCGAACAATCATCAGGCAAGAATGATTCTGGTAAAGGCATTGGATTCGGGCGGTCGATCCGGTGCCGCAAAAGATGCATGCCGGCAAGGTTTGAGTAGAACAAGAAACAAGCAGGAGCTTGATTTCTACAATTCGATACTAAATCGTGGACAAGAGCCGCAGGAATCATAGTTTTCGCACGTCGAAGTCAATAACGGGCTTTGCGGTCGACGGAAAACGGGTACACAGAAGTTGGAGGACGAAGAACTTCAGCAGATGCGCGCCCCTTTGACATTATCCGAATTCCAAGGACACCCCGACTCCACCAAGTTTTGCGCGATTCAGCAAAGTTCGTTTGCCGTTGCTATTATGATAGTAGGTCTCGAAGCTTGAGACGCCTGGCGAGGAACAATGGTTCAATCAGCATTTCAGCCACGTAGATCATTTCTCGAATTGATTCTGCTTGAACTGCGCATCCTGTTCTTCTGTGCATACAAGGAAGAACTCCTATCGCTCGGCAAGAGAGAATTCTTCTTCAGCTCGGTCCTGGTATTACTAGCTGGTTTCGGGCGCGCGTGGCACACCGCCGCACCCAACTTGATTATTGCTGCGCTAACTTCGTGGGGGTATGTCCTCTGCCTGGGAATGTACCTGTGGGTTTTGTTGGCCCTCATTGGTGCAAAAGAATGGCGCTTCGGCCGAGTGCTCACATTTATCG
Source organism: Candidatus Obscuribacterales bacterium (assembly GCA_019752635.1). Lineage (GTDB taxonomy): Bacteria > Cyanobacteriota > Vampirovibrionia > Obscuribacterales > Obscuribacteraceae > JAKFUT01. Next base: position 87,827 of record JAIELX010000033.1, read on the forward strand.
GCATGACAGCGCCGGCGGCATGGATTCACGCAATCCCTCTAGAACGAATGTTAGATCCGTATGCGGCGGAACAGGCCGGCATGATCATTTTTCTTGTAGTGACCGTTTGGCGAATTGCTCTTTTGGCATGGTTTGCAGGTCAACTCACATCCCTTGGTCGAATGCGAATTGCGGTGGCGCTGTTTCTTCCGATAGCATTGGTCATGAATCTTGCCGTTTGGGCGGATGAAGTATCCAATGGAATTGGAAGACTGGGTGGGGCTAGACGCCAACTGCGCAAACAAGGGTCGTACCCGCAAACGAATGCGTCTTCGACCGCCAATCAGTTCGGCGGTTTCGGCGATGCCGGCGGCTCGCAGTTCAATAGTTCTACTGCCGGTGGTGGCATCAACGACTTTTCTCACCCGGCAGTTACCGGAAACCACCGACGCAAAGCAGTCACAGCCGCACCAACCACGTGGTTATCTGGTCGCGGTGAGCAGCTCGCAACACAGCAAGACTCGCCAGGACTGACGATGAACCTCGTAAAGCCGACGTACACGGAAACTATCAACACGCCACAGGGTCCGGTGGAAATCTATTCGGACATTACACTCGGCGGACCTTCAAGTCCGATACCGGATGGCTTTGAAGAAGTGCCTCCCGATGACGTCATTCTGAACTACAAGCATCCACTAACTAAGCTTATAAGTCCGTTGGCTTTTCTTTCCCTCTGGCTCTCGATTCCGGCGGGATTCGCCTATTTAGTCTACATCTTTTGCAGACCGAAGCGAACCGCTGAGGACGAGGAGCAAACAGGTGACGACGAAGAAGGCGATGATCAGGACGACTAACGGTGTAACTGTCCATGTGGTCGATAGGGAGAAGTAATCATGGCATCATGAGCGGTTGCGGTTGACACAGAACTTCTTCGCGTCAACGAGCTAACCAGCATTGCCTTCCATTGCGAGTTACGCGGTGGGGGAGGCGGCCTTTACGTTAAGTGTCAGAGACTTGCTGTCGCGCTCTTGCACCAATTGTTGCAGGACATCGTCGAACGGTGCCGTACCCAAGTTACCACCGCCTCTGGTGCGCACCGCAACAGATTTGCTTTCAACTTCGCGATCACCAGCGACGAGCATGTATGGAATCTTCTTCAACTGAGCATCGCGAATCTTTCCATTCATCCGCTCACTTCTTCCATCAATTTCGACGCGAAGCTTATGCTTCTTCATCAATGCGGCAAGCTCTTCGGCATACTCAATGTGCCTATCGGCAATCGGTATAATTACCGCTTGGACCGGACACAACCACAGAGGGAAGTTGCCTTCGTACTCCTCAATCAGAAGTGCCACCATACGTTCCATAGTTGACAGAATGCCGCGGTGAACCATGATCGGACGGGCTCTCTCGCCGGATTCGGTAATGTACTCCAGCTCGAATTGGGCCGGCAAATGGAAGTCTACCTGGACAGTCACCAGAGTTTCATCTTTGCCAGCAGCAGTCTTGAACTGAACATCAATCTTCGGTCCATAGAACGCAGCTTCGCCTTTAGCCTCGTAGAAGGGAAGTCCTACCTGCTGCAGAACGTTTCTCAAAAGCGCTTCGCCCTGCACCCACATTTCAGGATTATCGACATACTTTTCCTTGTCGTCAGGGTCACCCAAGGAAAGCCTGTATGTGTAGTCCTTCAATCCGAGAGTCGCGTAGACGTCTTCCATCAGCCGCAGTACGCCGCCGACTTCTGATTCAACCATCTTCGCATCTGCGCAGAAGATATGAGCATCATTCAGAGTCATTATGCGAACACGACTCATGCCACTAACTTGACCGGATTTTTCCCAGCGATGCATGTTCGCCAATTCTGCAATCCGCAAGGGAAGTTCGCGATAAGAACGCTGCTCCCCTTGGTAAATCATGATGTGGTGCGGGCAATTCATCGGACGCAAGCAGTACTCTTCGCCCTCGCGCTCCATCAACGGATACATCGCATCCTGATAGTGGGCGAAGTGTCCCGATTTTTCATACAGTTGACGTTTTGCGACAGCAGGCGTGATCACGTGCTGGTAGCCGCGCTCTAATTCCAGGTCTTCGATCCAGCGCATGAGTTCACGCCTGATAGTGGCGCCATTCGGCAACCAGACAACGTGTCCCGGTCCTACGTCGCCATAAAGATCAAACAGTTTCAGATCACGTCCGATCTTGCGGTGATCGCGACGCTTCGCCTCCTCTTGTTGCTTCTCATACTCTTCAAGCTCTTTGGCGGTTTCAAACAACGCGCCGTAAATGCGCTGAAGCATAGGATTCTTCTCGGTTCCGCGCCAATATGCGCCAGCGATACTGGTCAACTTAAAAGCAGGAATTTCGCCGGTATGGTTTACATGTCCACCGCGACAGAGATCGGTGAAAGTGCCATGAGTGCATTGAGTTATGTTGTCATCCTCAATATCTTTCAGAAGGTCAAGCTTAAAAATTTGCTTTTCCCAGAGCTTCTCGGCCTCAGCGCGCGTAGTCTGCGCCATGTTGAACGCGTGACGCTTTGCAATCGATTGCCGCATGCGATCTTCCAGCCAGGCAAGATCTTCTTGCGTCAAAGGTCGGGGCAGGCGAAAGTCATAGTAGAAGCCGGTGTCAATCGGTGGACCAATGCCTAATTCGGCCTCCGGCATGAGTTCAACCATCGCTTCGGCAAGAACGTGAGCAGCGGAGTGGCGCATACGAGCCAGGCGGTCCTCACGCGACAAAGACTTTAAATCGACCTGCGATTCGAGCATTTTGGCATAACCTTCTAAGTGATCAAGCTCGCTATGATAACACCGTTAAGGCTGTGGCAGAGCGAAGCGTAACGATGCGCCCCCCCGGATGAAACAATGCCTCAACAATGGCTACCAAGAGCCGTCAAGCCGTTATTCACGGTCAAAAGGGGGGAAGTTTAATATTAGGCTTGGACTTGCAGGATACAAAGATGGCGCCAATGGGGAGATTCGCAGCGATAGCACTGGTCATACTGGCTCTTTGCCACCTGAGTGCAGATAAGGCTGTCTCGCAAGGCGAACCGTCACAGCCAGTCGCCCGGGAGACAACAGGAATACCCACCGCTCCGGTCGATAGCGCAACGCCCTCGCAAGAATTAGTAAGCGGCGGAAACATCCTTCTTACGGTGGCTCAATCGCGCGTCTTAAAGATGAAAAGCAAAATAGTCGCTCCAAGCGTCATTGATGCGGGCATTGCGGAGCTTGTCTCCACCTCCGGCAATGAGCTTTTAATTCGGGGGCGTTTGCCGGGGACAACGACGCTGGTCTTGAGCGATGAGTCCGGCACGAAATCGTTCATAGAGGTTCGCGTCGAACGCCAGCTTACGGCCGAGGAACAGCAACAACCGCACCGGTCTAAGACGGTAAAGTTCATTCCTGTGGGTGGTTCGGATCGAATCATTCTTACCGGTGACGTTGGCAGCAACGAAGAGCTGATCAAGTTGTTCGGTGTCGGCAATGCTTCGACAGACGACCGCGGCATGAACATTGAAGCGGCAAACAATCGAGTCATCAAAAGTCGCCCGGGCGAACAGGGGTCGTCACAGAGATAACCTATAATTGGTGCGTGAAAACGCGCCATTAGCCAGCATGCTCTTCGCGGATTGCATCTATGCCACTAACGCAACTTCAAGTCAGCGGGTATCGTTCAATTCGGCGCCTCACTTTGCCTCTCAAACGGATCAATGTTCTAGTGGGTGCGAACGGCTCGGGGAAAAGCAATTTGTATCGATCACTGTATCTTGTTTGTGCTGCCGCAAACGGAACACTGGCCAGAACAATCGCGGCAGAAGGCGGTCTGCCTTCTGCACTTTGGGCGGGGAAGCGTACAAAGACAGAAGAGCCGAAAATCAGAATCACCGTAGAGATCGACGAAGATACTGAGTATGTGCTGACGTTCGGCAGGGTTCCGATTAGTGAACGCCCGGGAATGATGGCCGACTTCTGCAACGATCTCGACATTAAACAAGAGCAAGTAACAACAATCAATCATCGAGGCAAGAGAACATCCCTTGTCCAACGTCGAGGTAGACTGACGACAATGCTCGATACTGATGGCAGAACAGCAAATTATCCTTTCAGCGTGGCAGCAAACGAATCAATCTTGTCTGAACTGCGTGAGCCTCATAGATTTCCAGAACTCGCAGAACTACGCCAACGTTTCCTGGCATGCCGCTTCTATCACCACTTCAGAGTCGATGCAGATTCGCCGCTGCGCCAACCTCAGGTAGGGATTCTGACACCGGTGATGGCGCATGACGGCGTGGATGTCGCCTGCGCACTGGCGACCATCATGGCAATGGACGGGCCGGCTACGGTGCACAACGCATTTGAAGCCGCATTTCCCGGTGCACGGCTGATCGTGAATAGCGAGTACGGAGAGTTCGATCTTCAAGTTGAAATGCCTGGAGTAGACCGTCCTTTTCAAGCAATCGAGTTGTCTGATGGAACACTGCAGTACGCGTGTTTGCTTGCCGCGCTCCTGAGTCCTCGCCCGCCTGAGCTACTCGCTATCAACGAGCCAGAGGCAAGCATGCACGAGGACTTAATGGAGCCACTGGCGCGCCTGATAGTGCAGGCATCAAAGAAATCGCAACTCTGGATCACGACCCACTCCCGTCCGCTTGCCGCAGCAATCGCCAAGTATGGGAAAAGTGAATCAATAGAACTCATCAAGATCAGCGGTCAAACATGTATTTCAAATCGCGAGCCAGAAGATGATGAAGAGGAAGACGATGCCTCTTACTGACTTTCACATACAAGGATACCGATCGGTCAGAGACGTCTGGCTGAAACTACAAAACATCAACGTAATCATCGGTCCGAACGGTTGCGGGAAGACAAATCTCTATCGAGGCATTCACCTCATTGCGGCAGCATCAACCGGCAGCTTTTCCAAAGCACTCGCTGATGAAGGAGGCATGCCATCGTCACTCTGGGCTGGAAAACGGCGAACAAGCGAACCCGTAGCGATGCAGCTTTCAGTCCGCTTGGATGATTATCGTTATAGTCTGGTCTGCGGTCTGGCCGGAAAGGTGCGGCGAACTGAAACGTTCGCGCGAGACCCGTTTGTTCTCAAGGAAGAAGTGTTTCTCTTAAAGAACGGTCAGAAGAGCAGTCTCTTGAAGCGAACGAAGCAGTCGGTTACCGCACGGACTTCCGATGGAAAGCGCGCAGACTACACATTGCAGATTCAAGACAACGAATCAGTATTTAGCGGCTTGCGCGATCCGCATGCCTTCCCTGAACTATTCGCGCTGCGAGAAGAGTTTCGCGCTTGGCGTTTTTATCATAATTTCCGGACAGACGTAGGTTCGCCTGTTCGCAGTCCTCACGTGCCGTTGTTCACACCAGTGCTGTCTCACGATGGACACGACCTGGCGTCTGCCGTCGCGAGCATAATAGAAGCCGGTCAAGCCGACTTATTCAATGAAATGGTCGAGATTGCCTTCCCCGGTTCGTCAATCTTTACTGCAGAAACCCGCGGACTGCTGAATTTGTACATGAGTATGCCTGGATTTGCAAGACCATTTTCAATTGCGGAACTCTCCGATGGGACTCTCCAATATTTATGCCTTCTCGCAGCTCTACTCAGTTTGCGGGCGCCACCTCTAATGGTGCTCAACGAACCGGAGTCGAGCCTGCACCGAGACTTGTTGGAAAGCCTGGCGAAGTTGGTAGTGCATGCATCAAAAGACACCCAAATTTGGCTTACCACCCACTCAAGAGAACTCGCGGACTACATCCTGGATATGAGCGGCTACGAACCAGTCGAACTCGAGAAAGTGGAGGGAGAGACTAGACTGGTTGGAGTAGGTCTCGGCGGCTACAAGGAAGACGATGATGAGACGCAATCATCGTAACTGTCGTTCAACTACTTCCGACGAGCGAGCTAGTTTTTCCAGCTCGGACGCCAACCTGGTCTGGCCGTTTGCAACGACTCGAACGCTTTCGGAATTAGCTGAGGCTGCTCTCTCCAGTTCAAGAACGCTCTGATATTCTGCGCCTTGGCCTCGGCGGATTCAACTACAGATCTGTACCCGGTGCTATGCCGCATCTTGCCACCACGACAATAGGAGCGAGCTGGACCGGTAAATAGAAGTGTCTTCTCTCGATCGATAATGTGATCAATGTATTTTTCACCTTCCGTGAGCCACCTTGAACGTCCAAGAGCAATGCCAATTCCGCTCGCTATCGAGACATCAGCCGCGAAGCGTGACACCTCGTGTGCGAAAACCTCAGTGGAAGTCCGCTCAAGCGCGACCACGTCCGAAGGGGTCGTCAGTTGCTCCGCAACTCTAGTACAAATCGTGGCTAGAACGGCCGCGCCAACCACGCGACCGGCAATGCTACGAAATGGGCTGAAGGTATGATTTCCGGCAATGCGCCATGCCGCCGCGCTAGTACAACCAATACGCGCGAGGTGCCCCCACGGGTCGGTGCCAGAATCGGCCAAGCCGCTGATCGTTCCCGACTTTGCCTCATTGAAGAAACCAGATAGATTTCCTGTAGAGGATGTTCGCGCATCATGAGAGCTCAGTAAAACACGGGCATCGTCACGGAGCATTTCCGCAGCCAACTGCTCCACTGTGCGCGAATGATTTGCGTCATCGCTCAGGGGGATTTCCGGCATTGCGTCCATTGGCATTTTTCTCCGCGTAGTCTTTTGGCACTACGCCTTTGTACCACCGAATTGTTTTCGCTTTGTTGCCGACAGTTACGATTATGGCGCCTGGCGGCGTCTCGAACTCTACAGAAGGAGAAGTAAAAGGTCGCTAAGTTCGGTCGATTCAATCGTACGAACTCGTACAGTGCTGCGAAAGTCCGGACTCTAGCACCGCGGGCAGAGCAGCCTTCATCACGGTGCCTTTGCCGACTTCGCTGCTGCAGGAAACCTTCCCCCCAAGTTCAGCTAGCAATATGCCGCTGAGATACAAACCAAATCCGGTCGAATTGGTGGTCATTGGTTGATGAGACGCAACTCTTGCCGGATCGAAAAGATGCTCAACTTGCTCCTCTGTCATTCCCGGTCCATGATCGACAATTTCGCACGTAGCCAAGCCGTCTCGAACCCCAAGGCTAATGTCTACTTCTTGTCCATCTGAGGATACTTCAATGGCGTTCTGCAAAAGATTGTGGAATACCTGATGTAGCACTGCCGCAATGGACTCCACCCGAACCACGACCTCGTCAACGCTCACATTGATCCGTATGCTTCGTTCGGCAGCACCAAGTTGGTTCAGCTCAACAACATTGTTAGTGACCTCGACTAAATCAACCATCTGTCGATACTCCGGACCGAACAATCGGGCGCGTGACATTTCCAACAGCGAATTGGAAATTTGAAGGAAACGGAGATTTGTATTCTTCAGCTCACCAATAAGCTTTAGCAATTTTGGATTCAAGCTGTCAGGTAACTGATGAAGCAATAGATCGAGAAAAGTAACCTCTGCGCTTAAGTGATTCTTGATGTCATGACTGATTAGCGCAGACAAGCAATTTCTCTGTTCAGCTAACTGAAGCCTCTCTGTAATATCGTGAAAAACGGTGACGCCGCCTTTTACCGCTTCCGCCTGCAAAATCGGAGCAGCGTTTGCATGGACCCACCGCCCTCCATCGGGCAAGGTCTTTCCGCGAACAAACGCCTCCATTTGGCAGGGTTGCTTTTCTCTCATCGCAACAATTAATGGCTCCGCCTCAGGCGGTATACTTGTTTTTCCATGGTCAAAGAAAAACTGAAAACGGGCACGTAAATCCGGTCTCGTAACCCCATCCAGATTCACGCCTGCCAGCTGAGCACCGGCCATGTTCGCCATTACGACGGTTTCATTCTCGTCGAACACAATTAGTCCGTCGGCGATGCTGTCGAAGACAGCAGCCAAAATTCTAGCCCTGGCACCAGAGTCATCAGAGTCTTGTTCACGTTCCAAACTATCAATGAACGTCTGATTGAATGCTTTTAGTTTCTTTCGCTGCGAATTCTTATCGGGCTGTGAATGATCCGTCATCGTTCGCCTACCGAGAGTCCACCTGGCTAGGAACCATTATAGTTGAGCAGAGGCGAAAGAACGAGACAAGTGACCAATGGTGTAAGTGCGTATTTACTTGCGACAAGTGTTGCCATACCCTGTTGCCACAACCGGTTCTAGACTCATGGATTTCAAACTCACTGACGCAACATCTAAAAGTCCAGCACTGCAAACCGATGCAGTCGAACGGTTGCGCGCTGAGGGACTTCGAGCGCCATGTCCAAGCCTAAGTGCTGCACACCGCGAACCAAAATCGTTTGTAGAAGAGTTCAAAGAGTTTGCCTCGTTGTTCGAGCCTGGCGCCGGCGCTCTCACCACGAGACTAGCCTACCTTGGACTTCGGGGTGACCTGCATACTACCCCGGGGCGGATAACCAGGGAATTCGCCGCGCTCCGATCTCCGATGGGTGTTCAGCTGGCTGACCGCGTCGCAGAAATGAAGGCAGATGGTTGGAGAGTTTGGGAAACTGCCAGGAACGGCTCATCGGCGGGTCTCTATGACCCGGGAACGAGAGAAATAACCTATCGCCGCCCAATATCCATAGTGCCATATATCTTAGGCGCAAGCAGTGAACATCCACGCCAAGCTCTCGTCCCCCTTGTTGCCCACGAAGTTGGCCACCACGATGCACTCAAACATTTCCCTGAATCATTTTTGAAAGGACAGTCGACAGAACGAATAGCCGCATTCCGATCCCTGGCTTACGAAACCAACGCCCTGATGACCGAAGCACATGTCGATCAAGTTCGCGGAACAGCATACTCCGCCGAGGTTATCGAGTCTGTCAAAAGTCAAAAGTTGGGCGCATATATCCACGAAAAATGGTACAGAACCTATGACGCGCTGAAGCAAATCTCAAAAGCTGAGGCAACCACCTTCGTAAACGAATACATTGCGGAACGTTGGGGCGAACCGTTGGACGGAACAGGTAGGGTAAAACCTTTCTCGTTAAACCCTACACCGCTGCAGGCACTGGCCGAATCAACAAGATACGATCCTCTTCGTCTGGAAGCGCTCACGATTGATTACAAGGCTGAAAGAATGCTGGATGGTTCACAAACAGAACGCTACAGATTCATGCGAGCATGTCAGACAGGGCTAGGTTCAACGGCAGTGCATGGATTGAAGATATTCGGCACACTGGGATTAGCAGGCGCGGTCCACTCGGTGAAGTATTCATTCAATGAGAGCACCGGCGAAGGCGTCGGGCAGCTTGCGCATGTAGGCATCGGATTCGGTGGCTTCGAAGCAGGAACCTTGCTGGCACGTTGCGGTTCATCAGCCCCCATAGGACGCGCTCTCATTTTCGGATTCATCGGTGCCTATACTGCAGATCAACTCGTTGGAAAGCATGTAAAACGAGGCTTGAAGGGCATACTCACCTAACGCTGCCGTTCAAGCTTGTGCACCGCTTCCCGGTAGGAATCGTCTTCCGGGGCACTTTCTGCCGCCAGCTTCATGTACTTGATCGCCAAATCTTTGTGCCCTAACTGCAGTTGAGTCTCGGACATGTTACTCAGTCCGTTAGTGTAATAAGAGTTGATTTCCAGCGCCTTTTCCAAGAGCGGCAAAGCATCGGCAGGGCGGCCTTCGTCCAGATAGTAACCCGCAAGATTGCTATAGGGCCATTCGAAGTTGGGGTACCTGGCGATGCATTTTTTCCATTCTTTTTCCGCCTCTAATTTGCGCCCACTGTAACGCAAGTTATAGGCCAGAATGTTCGCTTGCTCCGCGTCGAGCGACTGTACATGCGCCGGCAGCTTCGCCCGCAGGAAGCTCAAAGCCTTAAATCCGATAGTGCCCTTGTCTAACTCTATCGCTCGAAGGAGTGACTCGCGTGATTTCTCAGTCCATCCTCTAGCCTTATACTCAACCCCCTGCTCGTAGAAGTTACGGGCCTGTAGCTGAGTTCCAGTGAGCGCCGGTCCGGAGATTTGAGGCGGATTCATCCCCTGGAAGCTCATCACAAGCCCGATCAGGGTACAGACACACACGACCGCGCTACACCCGAGTACTACGGACCACGCTCGAGTGGTTTTCGAATTGCGACGAACGGTATTGCGCCCCAGCATCGCATCGCGCAGACACTGCCCCATTTCACCAGCAGATTGGAATCGAGCACTCGGATTCTTGTCGAGTGCTTTGCTCACGATTTCCCTAATCGACGGCGGCATAGACCGCAGGTCCGGCTGTGCTGAAACATGTTTGTACATTGCCTCAAAGGAAGTACTGCCCCCGAAGGGTGGAAAGCCTGTTATCGATTGAAACAACAAACAGCCCAATTGGTAGACATCAGTCGTGACGTTCACCTCTTGACCGAAGCACTGTTCAGGACTCATATACAGAGGTGTTCCAACGACCTCACTTGTTCTGGTCAAAGGAATGTGTTCAGGATTCTCAGGTGCGAACACTCGTGCCAACCCGAAGTCGACCAGCCGAATCGAACCGTCGCTGAGCATCATTACGTTTGACGGCTTGATGTCTCGATGGATCATTCCCAATCCGTGTGCGTAGGATAGCGCCTCTGCTACCTGCGCGCATACTTCAAGCCCTTCCTTCTGCGGCAGCGGAAGGAAATCCGTAAGCGGCTTGCCGTCCAGTAACTCCATTACAAGATAAGGTCCCGCGCTTTCGTGCTCGCGCACATCCAGCACGCAAACAATGTTTCTATGCCTCAAACTCATGATGTGTTTTGCTTCACTGCGCAACCGCGCACAAGCTTGCTTATCGCTGAGGCGAGACTGGAGGATGAACTTCAACGCAACAGTGGTATCAGTTCTGGTATCATGCGCGCGATACACTTCACTGGAGCCTCCGCGGCCGATAAGCTCCTCGATCACGAATTCGTCAACTTTCATGCCCTTACGAACGCCAACTTCCGTATTCGCCTCAAACGCGGCCGGTTCACCTTCGGCGGCCGGTCTCCCTTCACCGGAGTCCACAAGGCGAATTTTCTCGTCGGTTTTTGGCTCGTCCAGCGCCATAGGGCAACACCTCCATAGGAAATGTTCCCGGAAGCGCTATCGAATAATCGTCAGAGGTCGTTCGTCCAAAAACTCGCTCCAGCGATCGGGCGGAAGAGTGGGGAACAGAGAGTGATGTGCGCCGCCAAAGCTGTCACTATAGCGCCTTCATTGCCTCCAGAGTAGCTTCAAGAGGCAATCTACCAGAGCCGTTAGTGTTGAGATCCAGCGGAGTGTGCCGAGTGCTCCAGTAATCCGGACCATAGTCAAATAGGATCTGTTCGTCTTTGGCTATAGGCTCATTGGCCAGTAGAATCACGTGCACCACGTCATCGACCAGGACACGCATGTAACGGGCATTAGGGCTTTGCTCGGAGTGATTGATGAATCGACTAAAATTGCCGCGCTTGCTAGCGTCAATGACGGCGCCGTAAACATAGTTAAAGACATACGCGTTTGTACAGTCACTGTCCTTGCAGGTTCGCGCCAACCCTGTGTACTCGCCCAACCACTGCCCGGGAGGGATGTCTTCCATCGCAAAGACCCCATAGCCGACTTGATCGCTAACTTTGGCAATGTACACATTTGCAACATGCGCTTGCCTGACTTTTGCACCATAAAGCCAAACTTTCATGGCACAAGCATCGGTTGGCTCACTGTCATTGATTTCTACGAACTGTCGTTCAAAGAACGATCGACGATGCTCACGCGGAATTTTCCGGAGCACAAATTTTTCGCTCTCCGGTTCCGACCGCGGACAGCCACGGTCAATAAGCAGACGGCTCGTGTAGCTGACTCCAAACAGCTTCTGAAATGCATGCGGAGAAAGTCCCTGAATCACGCCGCGCGCATTTTTCACCAGAATCTTCGCCGGTGATTGGAGCACTTGACTGGCTTGAGCTTCCAATGTTTGCATTGATAGTTCAACTAGAGGCGCGGAGGCTAGACGTTAGCGATAAAGCTTATCATGGGGAGCCTAGCGATTTCGAATCCAGAAACTATCGGCTTTACCGGGATTAGCGTTGCTGGTTCGTTTCAGAGATTGCAGGTCGAGAGTCTCAATGTAGACCACTTTACCCCCTATCTGTCCCGAGCCCTTGAGTTCAACAGTTGTTGTAAGTGCGTTTGAACGACCAACTAACGGCTGCGGCACCTTAGATACCACTTCCAGAGCGGGGAGCTTGTCCTCGACAGCTCTATGTCTTTCGTTGATCGCCTTGACTACATTTAGAACTTCGCGGCGCTTCTCGAAAGAGTCTATGCCGTCCAGCAAATCTTTAAGTGGCTTAGCATCTTCTTTCTCGATGCTCTTCGTGACTTTCTCCAATTCATCATCGGAAGGACGCTCCTTTTTGCCCGCAGTGGAGACTGCTCTCGAATCGCCCATGTGCCCCCCTTACAGATCGGAACAACATTACGCCGCACGCCCTTTCGGGAAAACGCCGCTCCAATCTACTCACCCGCTGCCAGGATATCCCCCATACTAACGCAGGTAAATAGTGAAACTACGAACCGACCGGAGCAACACTCCCCTGGACCGGATTTGCGTACCGCGACCTGGTCCAATCGCTCTCGGAATGGCTGAGATTCGAAGAGAACACAACTACCTTCTGGTTTTCCATACCGAGAGAACTCGACTGGCACCTTCCCGATTTAGTTGTAGTCATGAACGATTCGACAACCGGGAATGTCGCGACGCAAACTTTGAATCGCACCGGTAGTTATCTCCGTCGACGTTAAATCAAGCTTGCGCAGACTCTTCACGCTCCTTAGAAAATTCAATCCTCTATCAGTGACCTTAGTGCCGGAGAGATTCAAGATTTCCAGGAACGGTAACTGTGTCAACGCAGAGACCGTCGCATCAGTAAGTTTCATACGCGACAAGTCAAGCTCTCGCAGGTTAACCAGGCTCTTTAGCGCGAGCGCAGCTCGATCAGTGAGTGCATCGCCGCTCAATTTGAGACACGAAAGGGACTTGCAAGAACCCAAATACTTCGCGCCTTTATCCGTTATTCGCGTATCACTTAAATCAAGTTTCGAAAGCCGCGTCAATTTCGCCAATTCTTTCGCAGTCATGTCCGAGACGAGACAACTCGCAGCTGTAAGCTCCTCCAGATTAGTGAACTTGGACAAAGCAAGTCCACCGACGTCAGTAATGGCCGTGGAGGAAATGTCCAACCGTCGCAACCTGTCCGATCCGAATAAATCGCAGACAAATCTATCGTCGATTCCGGGCGTAGAAACTAGATACAATGCAGTCAATCGAGTCTGCCGCAGCGTGCGAAGGTCAGACTCAGAGAGTATGGCAAAGCTGACGTCCAGATACCTAAGCTCCCTGTTGTAGCAGATAAACTGATCCAGTGAGCCTGCTACGTTCAGATGGCTCACAGACAAGGCTGAAAACTTTTCTGACGGACGAAGAAGGGAAAGCCCCTTTCCTGTGACCTTCGTCTTGCCCATGAATAGGCTGTTTAACAATTTGCAGTCTACAAGGCGCCCCACAGCGATATCAGAGATACTGTTGACATCTATTACCAATCGCTTCAATTTTCTTGCTTTCTCAATTCCGATCAGATCCTGATCATGAAGTCCCATCGTCGAGAGATTCAAATCTGCCAAGTTAGGCATTCCGAACAGCGGTCTCAGGTGCCCGCGCAATCCAAAGTTCTGCTTCAGCGACACACTGCGAAGATTTCGATACTGCGATATTAAGGCTACGTCATCCGGTTCAACATCGGCGCCAGTCAAGTCAATCTCGTCGATTGCATCATGGGGCAGACGTCGCAAATCGGTTAGATAGCGCGTACAATTGCGTCCAACGATTAAGCGAACATGTTTCGAGGAGACCATCACTTGTCCCTGAGCGCGACCGACAGGTAAACAGACTCCATGCCTGACCTCGCATATGGTGCCCAACGAGTGATCCTTCGGGAAGGAAATCACCCTTCGTTTTTCCACGCAAACCGCGCTGCTACCTATAGCGATGCATAACAGCGCAAAAACAGATGCTCTTAAGACCTTTCGCACTCTCACCGGAATCAAGTGTGCCTAACTCCCACCCCGCAAATAGTACATTAGATTCGATTCCCCGGCATGGCATTTTATAGGTATGGTGCCAGCAAGACGGGTGATATCGTTAGACTCGACCTATCCGGCGGAGCGACCGAGACTCAGTCACAGAGCTCCACAGCGCGGGAACACAAGTTAAGTGCAATCACGTAATGATTCACGACAATCAGACCAACATATCGTTCGCTCCCAAGCCAGGGTCTCGACAATTTCTAATTTGAAAACAAGGATTCAAGATCGGTTTGCTCGTATCCAGTCAGCCGACTTCTCTCCCTTTGGATTCTTGTCCCCGGGACCATCTTTTTGCCCGCATGATCCGTTGCTCGGATCGCCTTTCAACTCTTCCTGCAAGGAACGCTGTCTCGTCCCCCGTGAGGGCTGGACTGAAGCCGCCGCAGGTTGGGCGCGAGAGTCATCAATATCTTCACGAATAGAATCTGGCACTCTAGTGGATAGCGGCTGGCGTTCGGACGGAGGAGACCAATTCATCTCACTTGGCGATCTCGATACAGGCGGAGATGGAATAGTCGGATCTACATCAGATACCCCGGTTCCCGCCCCGTCCGATTTCCACCGCCGAGCCCGAGCACGCTCCACTCCGGACATCTCAAACATAGTGACAAGTTGATCTATCCAGTTCCTTTCCGCCTCGAACCAGCCATGGCGCAGGCGAAATCGCCACCGGCCATTACAAAGAGGGGAGAATGGGTCACGTCTTTCCAACAGGAGACAAAAGGATTAGCTTGGCTCGATCGGTTTCAAAGTAAGAGTCGACAATTTGCATACGCGGCGGTTATTATGGTGATCTCTAGAGCGGCACAATACCACGTTCTTGAGGTATTGCCCTGGACCGCTCGCTAGGGGTAGACTCCACGACATTCCCGCCGCAAGGTTCTACTATAGGAGATGAATCATGCCTCCCGCAGCGTCGCCGCCAGCTCCGATTTGCTATCTGGAAATTCCCGCGCCGGATCCCAAAGAATCAGCCGAGTTCTACAGCAAGGTATTCGGCTGGACAGCAGCGCCAAGCGGTCTTACAGAATTGAACTATTGGATGTTCCAGACTGGAGACGGGCAACTGATTGGTGGATTCGATTCTGAGAAACCCGTGCAAGCGAGCGGAATAATTTTTTATATTAAGGTGAACGACATCGATCTTACACTCAAGAACATTAAAGAGGCCGGAGGCACCATATGTAGTGCGAAGGAATCTGTAGGCGGCGGCTATGGGTTCACAGGCATTTTCAAAGATCCCTCGGGTAACACAATTGGTCTCTGGTCACAAGAATGAAGTCAAACGGAACAGCGCAGTCGACGGAACAGAAATCGTTGCTCCGTCGCGTCATGATTGCCACCATGTACGCCGTGCTATCGCTACATGCGTTGCGTCCGGTGAGCGGCGCGGACTGGGGCTACGATGACGCTTCAGCTCCCGCGTCCAACAATAAGCAAACAGCTCCGAAGCAAGGTAGTGCTACGGAGTGGGGCTATGACGCCTCTGCATCTTCAGCCAGCGGAGCGGAGGCTGGCGCGACAGGTAGGACCTCTGGCACGAATTCAACCACTGAATCTGCATCTAGTTCCGCACCAACTTCTGAAGCGATTCCTGCGACCTTACAACCAGGCAAGCGGTTTGAATTGGGGGCCGTGACTACCAACCTTGCCTCGAACGAAGAAGAATTCGGTTTACCGCACTGGCTGGGTGGAACCTGGCGGTGTGAGACCGAGACAAAGTATCCGATCTCAGGACCGCTGGTAAACGGTGTTAAACACTCACGTCGAGAACTGCAAACCTACGGAACTTTTGACAACGAAAAAGGTTGGATCTACATCGTCAAAGTTCCCCGAGTACACAAGATCGACGAAGCCGACGTTACCGAATACCGCGTCGAGATCAGCAGAGATTTCCCCGTGATCAACGACAAAGAAGTGGTGACAAAATACACTTTCTATGCGGTGCAGGTAGATAAGTATGATGGACTAATTGTTTCAACGCGGAAGCAAAACTCGGAAGCGCGCATTACGCCCATTGGAAAGACAGAAATTCAAATCGCCGGGCAACTTACCTCTTTGGACACAGAGGGAAACGCAGAGCGATCTCGTTCAATTCTGCGACTAAGGCGGGTCGTGGAGCCAAACAAGCCTGTGAGCAAGCAAGAGAGCAAACACGAAAGCAACTAAGTGTCGAACTGACTAGCTTGCGACGTCTATCGAACTACCTGCCAAGCGAGTTGTTTGGATCGCACTTGAAGGGCGATTGTTTTAGCGGTGTCTACCGCCACCCCGTCCGCCGTAGTGACCGCCAACTGCGCTCCTGCGGCTCTTCGCAACGTTGTACCGTGCGGCTTTTTGATTTCCGTTGAGACTATTCCAGTGCTCCTGCCTGTTTTCTCTGGCATCTTCCCAGCTGCTCTGATGATGCCACTGATTCATGTAATGAGAATTCTGCGGGATGTAAACCCGCCCATGTGGTCCGTGGTAAAAAGCCGCGTTGCCTGTGCGATAGCATGGCACTCCATAAGGGATGCCATTGTAAGCGGCGCCCATAGCTACGCCAGCAGCAGCAGCGCCGGCAACAGTTCCGCCAACAGCTGCAACATTATGAATAAGGCCTCGTCCATGATGCCCCTCTGAGTCGGCAGAATCGTCAGCACCGTCGTTATTCTGCTGCTGTTGCTGTATGTACTGCTGCTGAGCCCACTGTTGCTGTTGCGCAATCTGTTGCTGTTGCGCAATCTGCTGCTGTTGTGCAATCTGTTGCTGTTGTGCAATCTGTTGCTGTTGTGCAATCTGCTGCTGTTGTGCAATCTGCTGCTGTTGTCCAATCTGTTGCTGTTGTGCAATCTGCTGCTGTAGTGACATCTCCTGCTGCACCGCAGCTTGCTGTTGCGTTGCCAGCGAATCCGCAGGTGCGGTCGGGGCAGTCTGCCGCGGTGGCATAGTTCCCTTTACCAGAGATTGTGACTTCTGCCTCTGCAAGGCCTGCTCATTGATTTGAGCCGTGGTCCACTGAATCTGTTCGTCGGACAATTTCACAGCTTTGCCGTCCCGATCAATGTACCAATAATTGTTCTTGTCGTCCCTGAAGGCTGCCACCTGCATAGCATCAGGAGCGATACCCAGACCTGGAATAACTACTCTATAACCGTCTTTGGTTACGATGTACTGCCTTGCGTCCCTTCCTCGCTCCACTTGATACAGAGTCATACTGACGTTCGCGACTTTGGTCCCGGACTCTTTGGAAGTCCCCGCCGCACTTGCGGCGAGCGGCAACTGTATTGCGAGCGTCATCAGCGTTACAAGCAATAGCCTAGTTAAGCGGACATTCATAAAAGTGGTCTCCCGTTGCATAAAGGCTCAGCTTGAAGTCCGAATGATCAGACAGTGGAAAAGAAGTTGCACGATGCGAATCAAAATCGTCGTCAATTTAGCACGTAGGGCTCTCCGCGCGGGATTCGAACCCATATATCAGCGCAATCCGAGCAGAGTTTAATCACTACTCCCGGCTCGATCACCAAGTTCGCGCAACCTGTGGCTCAAGATGAGAACGAGCTTAGCAAGCCGCTACGTGGAAACCCTCGTGACAAATACGGGCTTTGAACCTAGCCTTGAGTTGGCGTGTGGGCGGGAACGGTAGCGGCAAATATCACAGATCAACCTCTCGGAGATCAACCATGTCCCGAAACAGCTTTGGCATACAAGAAGCACCAAACAGTATAGAGCCGTGCAGCGAACTGCTGCAAAACAGCCGCACAGTGGCAGAATCTCTGAATCTATTGGACCTTTTTGGAAAGGGCGCACCTAAGCAGCTTGGTAGGCAACTGGAAAGTAATGATGCGCCCAAGCTTGATTTCGAGTCAATAGCTTTCGCCGGACATCGCGATCGCAAGCGCGATATCCCCGATGCCAAAGCAGACCTTTCGAAAACTATTCCAGCTGAAAGTTCGCTCAAAGATGGAGACATCATTTTCCAATCTAACTCTGCCTTCGACGAAGGCAAAGCCATCCAGATAGTCTCGAAGTCACCGCTGACTCACTGCGGAGTTTTGTTCAAAGAAGGCAACGAATGGTTCGTCTACGAAGCTGTGCAGCCAGTAACAAAAACACCGCTCAAAGACTTCGTGAAAACCGCCAATGGTGAAACATACGCTGTTCGCCGCTTACGTGACGAAGAGCCGCTTACTCCTGATGCGCTGAAGAAAATGAAGGAGTACATGGAGAGCAACATCGGCAAAGATTACGACCACAAATTCGGTTGGGGCAATGACAAAATGTATTGCTCGGAACTGGTTTGGAAGGCTTATTACGAATCAACTCGGCTAAAGGTGGGGAAAGTGAAGATGGTCGGCGATTTCGACCTGACGGATCCTCTGGTCAAACGGCTTGTCGAAGAACGGTATGGAAAGAACGTGCCAACAAGCGAGCCTACAGTTACGCCTGGCGATGTATTCAACAGCAGACGTCTGAGAACGATCAAGTAAGATCGCGGACCAGCGAACCTACAAAGATGTGTTGCGCAAGCTCAAGGCTTTGTGGCATATCCCGGTCCGCTTTGGTCAACCGCTAAGCAAAGCGCCGACGCGATCATCGGAACTGCCATATCAGGTAATTAGGCATGCCACGCGGGAGTAGCCCTAACTGTCGAATCTTCAGGGAGATCAACTCCATTCCCAAAAGTGCTAAACTCGTCTCAGGACCAGACGCCAAACTAACTGCAGTCGGTTTGACAGGAGACCTCACTGAACGAAAGCTTACATGTTGACAAAGAGGACGACAAACCTCCTGGCGGACAGGCTTCCAGAAACGTACGACGGCTTCCCCTCGTCGTTCTCGTGACAGTTGGACTGGCAATCCTGTGCCCTCTGTTATCAAACCTATTCGGTTCAAACGCAGGCGCACCGGTTCGGCAAGCGAGAAATCAGCGAGCGCCCCAAGTACTAGGCTTCGTCTCCAGCTCAAAGTCAGTAAAGTTAGGACGCGAAGAGAAAGAAGCACTCGAAATTACGATTTTTCTCACCGCCACGGATGAGGGCGCAGAGAAGAAACCGAAGAAAACCAAAGTCTTTTACATAGACCCGGCAAACTCGCCGAAGCTAAGCATTGGAAGAAGCTTGCTATTATTCGAGAACTCAGAAGATAACTTTGCCAACTACAAAATAATTGCCTGCAAGAGCGCGATGGAACCTGAAACTGCGGTTCTTCTCGCCTGCGATTTCGTCGAAGACGCAAACAGCAATCTTTGGACTGAGACAGAAAGTATGTATGTCGGCAGCAGCGCAGATAAAGTCAGCTTGCGTTCTGTAGCAAAATCCTGGGCTCTACAAAAATGGAAAAGGGACCAGCTAAGTGGTAGCACAAGTGGTGCCGCTTCCATTTTTGAAAATCCGCGAGCATTAGCTATTACAAAGGTTACTGCCGATGAGTTGTTTCTGCAACTGAACGAATCAGAAGTTTTCGACAGCCTATCAGGAAATCCCACGATAGTGTTGAAGAAGGAGAATGGCGCATACAGGCTGGATAGAGCGCTCCCTTGACTCCGATTTCAAAGAGTAAGGCGCCGATCTGCGCCCAATTGCTGGTTCACAATCCTCGCGTCGCCGATTTCTGGATCATTTTCGCCACCAGTGCCGTCCAACCAGTTTGGTGTGAAGCGCCTAAACCACGGCCCGTATCACCGTCAAAGTATTCATAAAAGAGAATGAGTTCTCTCCAGTGTGGATCATTGAGAAACCGCTCGTCACCGCCGGTAAATGGGGCAGGAGTTTTGTCATCGTGCAAGAAGATAGAAACGAGACGACGTCTCAGGTGGTCGGCAATCTCGCTCAGAGACATGAGATTACCGGACCCGGTCGGATAATCGATCTTAAAGTCTTCACCATAAAAGTGGTGATACTTGTCTAAAGCCTCGACGATTAGATGATTCACCGGAAACCAGATTGGTCCTCTCCAGTTCGAGTTCCCACCGAAAAGATGACTGTCGCTTTCACCTGAGATGTATTTGAGTGTATAGGTGTATCCGTCAACATAGAAACTATACGGTTGATTATCATGAATTTTCGAGAGAGATCGAATTCCGTAAGGCGAGAGGAACTCATCCTCGTCCAACATGTACCTGAGCATCTTTTCTAACCGCTCGCGTGACGGCAACGCCAACAATCGGCGAGAACTGCGCCCGACTTCACAGTACGTGACTGAGCTAGCCAGGTCGGGGCGGTCTTTGAGAAACCAGTTCATCCGTTTCGTAAAGCCTTGCAGTTTCTTGATTTTCTCGTCATCGAAAACCTCAACTGCAATCAGCGGTAGCAGGCCAACCAGGGATCGAGATTTGAGTGGTACCACATCGCGATTGACTTTCAGCTGATCGTAGTAGAACCCGTCTTCCTCGTCCCAGAGTCCGGTTCCGCTTACAGAATTCATAGCATCGGCCAATGCAACGAAGTGTTCAAAAAACTTCGATGCCATGTTTTCATACACTGAGTTGTGTTGTGCCAGCTCCAGGGAAATTGAAAGCATTGTGAGACAGAAGAATGTCATCCATGCCGTTCCATCGGCCTGCTGTATGAATCCGCCAGTGGGAAGCGGCTTCGAGCGGTCGAAAACACCAATGTTGTCCAGCCCCAGGAATCCGCCGGAGAAGAGATTATTCCCTTCGATATCTTTTCGATTTACCCACCATGTGAAGTTCAAAATGAGCTTGTGAAACGCAGACTCAAGAAATGCGACATCCCGTTTTCCCGGCTCACCGGTTAACTTGTAGACGCGCCAAACAGCCCACGCATGCACTGGCGGATTTACATCATAGAACGCAAATTCGTACGCCGGAAGCTGTCCGTTCGGGTGCATGTACCACTCTCTAAGGAAAAGCTCCAACTGATGCTTTGCAAACGTCTTATCAATTCTTGCAAATGGTATCATGTGAAAAGCCAGATCCCACGCGGCGAACCATGGATACTCCCACTTATCCGGCATGGAAATTATGTCCCGACAAAAGACGTGTCGCCAGTCTTTGTTGCGCCCGCTGTTTCTCTCAGCCGGCGGCGGCGGCGCGGCAGCATCGCCGTCCAACCAATCTTTAACAACATAGTGGTAGAACTGTTTACTCCAAAGCAAACCGGCATAGCTCTGCCTCGCTACGTTCCTTTCTTGCTCACTAACATTGGAGGGAATAATGCTGTCGTAAAACTCGTCAGCGTCCTTTTTTCGCAGCGCAAAAACCTCAGAGAAGTCCGGCTCTTGCAATGTTACAGCTTGACGATCGGATGACAAACGAAACTTCAGCTCCCGACTCTCGCCGGGTTGCAAGTTGAATTCGTAGCAAGGCGCGAATTTGGTGCCAATTAGATTCGGGTTAACTGACTCTTGCTTACCTTCGATCAAGTACGAATGAAAAGCATCTTTGACATAGAGCGTGTCAGGAGGTTCGCCCCACAACCTTTCGGTGTTTGTGTGATTATCAGTAAACAGAAGCTCCGGTTGAGCAAAAGCAGGTTCCTCAAACGTGAAGTAGAACTTGCCCAGGGTCTCGTGGTCCGTCTCGACGAGCCTGTCTTCCTGCAGATACTGGATTCTAGGCTTTAGAGTACACCCGTCATGCGCACAGCCCCAGCTCCATGTATTGCGAAACCAGAGCGTGGGTAGCAGATAAATCGGCGCGACTTCAGGTCCGCGATTAGAAACCGTGACTCTAATAAGAACATCGTCAGGCGACTGTTTAGCATATTCGACCATAATGTCGAAGTATCGATTTTCATCGAAAGCACCGGTGTCCACCAATTCATACTCGCGATCGTTCAATCCGCGACGACCGTTCTCTTCAACAAGTTGCCGATATGGGAAGGCACACTGCGGATACTTGTAAAGCCCTTTCATGTAAGAATGGGTGGGAGTCGAATCCAAGTAGAAGAAACACTCTTTGCAATCCTCCCCGTGATTGCCTTCCGGACCTGTCAATCCGAAGATGCGCTCTTTCAAAATGAGGTCGCGCCCGTTCCACATAGCCAGTGCGAAACAGAGACGGCACTGCCTATCAGTTATCCCGAGAATACCATCCTCTCCCCACCGATAGGCACGACTGCGTGCATGATCGTGAGGCAAATAATCCCAAGCCCTGCCATCAGCCGAATAGTCTTCCCGGACCGTCGACCATTGGCGCTCTGAAAGGTATGGTCCCCAACGTTTCCAGTTCTCTGAACGCACGGCATCATGCTCCAAGCGCAGCGCTTCAGCTAACGGGGTTCCGGACGTAACCAACTTTCTCCTCCTGCCTGGTGTCAACTCGACCCGGGACACAGCTAACTGTACCAAATACTAGCGCGACGCATCGTCATTACCGTTTTCGCATTGGAGCCTATTGAATTCCTAAAGGCGCATTCAGAATGTGATCACGATTTGTTCACGACGTTAGACACCCTGAACACTAATTGGTCACATCACTTTTATTCTTCCGAACGAAACATAAAAATTACCACTTGCGACATCTCTACCAGAGACGATCCTGTCCCCTGGTTCTTTCGAGCACTTCTGCTACCACCTTGCGCCACCACCTTTAGTGCCTTTTGATCGTGTCCGAATTTTCTTCGCTTTGGATAGAACTATTCAGTCGCATCGCAACATCGTCCGGTCATCGCAGGGAGCACCGCACAATGGATAACTTCGAACCTCGAAAGGAACAACAGTCTGGACAACAAGAAGCGGCCTCAACAGCGACCTTGCTGTCAGAGTTCGTCATGAAAAATATGGATCGCATCGATAGCAATAAGAATGAACGGCTATCAAAAAGCGAATTGCAGACAGCTAAGCAAAGCCAACAATGGTCATCGAAGGATGTAGAAACCTTAGACACTCTACTGACGAACTACGACACCCTTAAGAAGGTCGGCAGCTACAAGTCCTCATACGCGGAACTGTATTTCACCGCTCAGGTAACGGTACGAGATGTGCTTCTATTCGAGAAACAAAGAGGACAGCTAATCGAGGAACGGAACAACGTTCAGGAGGCTTTGAAATTCGCCAATGATCACTTCTCAAGTCTTGATCAAGACAAGAACGGTTTTCTCAATATTGCTGAACTCGTAGCGTCACGAGAGAAGACGCCTCAGCACGTGGACACGTTGATCAGCCGCTTTCCCAAAATTCAAAACGCAAGCGGGGATGAATACATCATAGAAAACGACGGCATCACAAAAAAGGACATCGAGCGGTACCCGACAACATGGCAGCGCGAGACTGATCATGTGCAGGAAACAGCGTGCGGCTGCGCAGCATGCAAAGGCCGAAAGCCCGACAAAGGCGCGATCTTGTCCGTGCTTGACAAAGAGACTTTGAGTTCGACTCTCATGGATGACGGCTCAGCTAAATGAGCGGAAAAAACCGCACCACCTTCGGGAGAGATTACCGCGCCGGAAGTAGCAAACTTCATTCTCAATAATATGACTACCTTGGACTCAGACGGCTCAGGGCGCATCAGCAAAGCTGAACTGCGGCAGTCTAAAGAGCAGATGAACTGGTCCCCCCGCCAGACAAATATTATCGAGCAAATAGAGGCTAACTACCACACTATGTCCAGAGCTGTAATGAGATCCGGCTTGAAGACTTCGTTTTCAAACTCGTTTACAACAGAGATCTCTGCGCGCGATGTAGTGCGATTCAACGAAATGCACGGCGAACTCAAGCAAGAACTCAAAGACGTCACTAATGCCTTGGAGTTCGGGAAGCGAAATTTCAAGACAATGGATAAGGACAACAACGGCTACCTTTCTTTGGCTGAACTTACGAATTCACGAGCTCTATCGCCGAAGGAAATTGGCCAACTAATCAAGAAACTCCCTCAGATTCAGGCTGCCAGCAACGATGAACTAGACTTTGAGTCCAAGGGTGCCAGCAAACAGGATCTCAGCAAGTATCCGACCAACTGGAAGCGGGAAGAAATCAACATCAAAGACTCGCGAAGCATCACCAATCTCTCCTACTACCGTCAGCACCGACTGCCGACGCTAATATCGAAAGGTTCAGTTCTTGAGGTCGCAAAGTAAGCCGATTGGTCGGCGCCGTTCCACCTATTGAACACCCAATTCGCGTCTTAGATTCGGTGGAATAAATTTGATTGCCTCGCGGTGCTCTGCTGCCGCGAGGTTTTCATTGTGAGTTTTCTTGAAAGCCATTTCTCGCAGAAGATGAATGTTAGCAGTACTCTCCGTGATCATGTTTCGATCATCTGCGGGTCCTTCCAAGATTTCTTTTTTGCGCAGCGCTGGTTGTTCAGGCGGAATACCGGTAGCCAGTTCGAATAGAGTTCCGGGAAACACTTCCGCGTCTCCACCTTGAGGTCCCCGGTCTAATACCTCAGGACCAGAGTTAACCGGAGTGTCAATCGCGTAAGGCCCGGTCGAGTCACGATTCAAGGCAGTAACCTGCAGAGCTTTTTGATACTGGTCCGAAAGCACGTAATAGAGAACGCGTTCTGTTACCGGTTGTCCATTCAAAGTCTGCTCAAGACTGCGATCGCCGAGTGCACCTCTAGCCATTGCTTTATACGCAGAGCTGAATACCTCGTCCGGTCCATCGGGCAAAGCTAAGCATTTGCGAAAGGCCTGCTTCGCAAGCTCCGGATGCCCGGACCACTTAAGGCATGCGCCTCTAAGAACGTGAAGTTGCGCATGGCAAACCCTTTCGATACCACTGCTAATGAGCTTGTCGTACTCTTTTGCCGCGTCTTCGTACATCCCTGTCTGAAAGTAGATGTTCGCGATTAAGAAGTCGGCCGAATGATCCCCCGTTATCTCGGCCACGGCGCGAAGCCAGGGAATGATGTTCGCCTGTCGATAACTTCCGTCGCGCAAATTAGCTACAACCCAATCGACTGAATCTTCAGATTCAGTGTCAGCTTTGAGTCCCAATTTCTTCGCTTGGTCGAGGCTTGCTCGCCACGCCGGGTCGTTGGTCATTCCTTGCAGTAGGGCTAGCCCGACCCAATCGGCGGCCGTCCCCCTGTGCGAAACGATGAACTTCATGTCTGAAAGTCCACATGCCAACAAGTCGCCACGATTTTGATTCTGAGGAATCTGACAAATTGAGACCCGCCGAAGGCGCAATTCCAAATTGTCAGGGTCACGGTTGATTTGATTGGTCACTTCACCCAAGACGGCCGCAAAGCGCTCATCGGCCAAACGAAGTGATGACGGACCTAAAGCGCTATCCGACAGACAGCAAATCTGAAGCTGCCGAACCAGTTCTGACTCCGGAAACGCAGCCGCTGCAGCGACAATCGCGTCGTCTACCACCCAGTGGAGGTTGGCTCCTTTGGAAAGGATAGAAGAATAGAGCAAGCAAGCGAAGGCAATAACTGCGCCTGCTGCAAAGGCACACTTCACATAAGCGAAACGCTGTTCCAATGTGGAGCAGCCAAGACGGTTTTTCGGCGTAGTCCTCGATTCGACTGTGCGGCAATTGTTCTGCTGCCCCGAACTGTTCAGCCTCCGCTCCGATTTGCTTCCCTTTGAGCATTCAGCACCGTCAGAGACAACCAGAATCGGTCCAACGTTCAATTTTGCCGAATTGCTATCAGTTCTCGACCGATTGTTCAAGGCTCCTCCGCGAATCAGCCCGCCAATTATCTTCTATAAAAGTGGCATCGACGTGTAACGTCCTCCGCCACGAACGTAAGAATAGCTTCGCCGGCAAGAACAGGTCCGAGAATTGGACCAAAAATCGTTTCTGACATAAAACGATTATGGGCAGAAGCCCTATGATTCCCCTCTCAGTAAGGAACATAAAATCCACTGGATCAGTCCGTAGTTGAGAGCCTGAAACATAGTGGTGACGTTAAATACAAACGAGCTACTATTAAAATGAGCTCAACCATGAAAAGCGCTGTCCGGACAATCTGTACAATGCGGCGCTTTAGGGAAGGGACGTGAAACCATCATTTCTACTTGCAGCGCTGCTTTCCATTCTGGCGATGTCGTCACTTTCGCCATTGGCGACAATGGCTCAAGGCGGTAACACAAATTCTTACGGTCAGCCGAATTCGCCGTTTCAATTGAACGCAGAGAAGAACACCGAAAGAATGCGCATTCAGCGCCGGTCGTTAACGGGAACTGCAGCTCAACAATCGCCACCGGTCGACGCAGTCGGTCAATCCTATAATGCGATGGTCGGTGCGCGCCCGGATACCAATTCTTTTGGCTTACGTGCCGACGACTGGGCTTTTAAACCGCGGGCGGTTGGCGCTCCTCTATCAGCGGGGGGCGGCAAAACGAAGCCGCTCCCAGCGTCTGCTACACAGTTTCGGACGATGACCGCAAGAGATCTGGCAAATTTCGATCTTGAATTGATAGTGGACCAATCACTGTCCATGCGTCGCAGAGATTGCCCGGGGGGAACGTCCCGGTGGGAATGGTGCGGCTTACAACTAGGGAACCTATCCAATCAGTTATCAGCCTATACTCCTCGCGGATTCACCTTAACGACATTCGCCTCCGAGTTCCAAAGCTACCCCAATGCCACCGCAAGTGATGTTCAACGATTGTTCGCCTTCGGCGGATTGGCCAGCGGAACGCGGCTCTCTAGACCACTGGGAGCTAGATTGAGCAACTACTTCGCAAACAAGAATCAGAACTCGAAACCACTTTTAGTGGTAGTGATCACTGACGGCGCGCCAACTCCGGCTCAAGACGGTGTGCTTGTTGCAGGAAACCTGATTAACGCCAGCCGACGTATGTCTAAGCCGGGGGAAGTCACTGTAGTGTTCTTCCAAATCGGCGGGGCTAACCCGTTTGGACGGCTTTTCCTTAATCAGATGGATCACGCTCTTGTCAGCGCCGGCGCCAAGCACGATATCGTTCAAACCGTTGGATTTGATCAACTACAGCAGCAAGGCTTAACCAATTCGCTGGTCAACGCCCTCCGCAGTCAGTCGGTCCGCTAGCTACCAGCCTATTTAACCTGCAACTCGCGTCTGAGGTTCGGGGGGATAAACTTGATTGCCTCGCGGTGTTCTGCTGCCGCGAGCTTTTCATTGTTGGTTTTCTTGTAAGCCATTTCTTTCAGGAAATGAATGTTAGCCGTGCACTCTGTGATCATTCCTGTATCGGCTGGTCCTTCCAAAATGTCTTTTTTGCGCGGCAATTGTGGTTCCGGCTTTATTCCTGTAGCCATTTCAAACTGATCAAAACTGTCTGCGCCAGCGGTCACTTCCGCGTCATTGACTGCGTTGCCAAACGGCTCCGGCTCGCACGGGGCCGGTCCAAACCCATTTAAACCCTGCACAACGGAGACCGGGGTTGCAGTGACCTTCGTGGCTTTTCGATATTGGTCTGATAGCACATAGTAGAGAACGCGTCCGCTTTCGGGTTGTCCATTCAAAGACTGCTCTAAACTGCGGTCGCCGAGCGCACCGCGGGCCATCGCTTTATACGCACTATCAAATCCCTCCGGCGAAGACAAGCAATTGCGAAACGCCTCCCTCGCAAGTTCCGGATGCCCGGTCCATTTTAGACAGGCGCCTCGCAGCAGGTGGAACATTGCGTTGGATTCTTGTTCGACACCATTCTTGATGAGGTTGTCGTACTCTTTCGCCGCCTCTTCATACTTGCCGCACTGGAAGTATAACGTAGCTATGTAGGTATCCGCGGAATGATCTCCCGTCAATTCAGCCACTGCACGTAACCAGGGAATGATGTCGGGCTGAAGATAGCTTCCATCTCGCAAAGTGGCAAGAACCAAATTGCTCGAGCCTGAACCAATCCGGCCAAACTTGTAGCCCAATTTCTTAGCTTGCTTGATGCTAGTTTGCCACTTGGGGTCGTTGTTCAGTCCTTGCATTAACGCTAGTCCCGCCCAGTCGTCTGCATTGCCCCTGCGCGAAACAATGAGTTCCATGTCTGACTGACCAGAGTGAAGATATTCGCCACCATTCTCCTGCGGAACCTGAAAGAACTGACAAAGTGCCACTCGACGAATGCGTAATTCCAAATTCTCCGGGTCACGCTTTATTCGGTCGCTCAATTCACCCCACATCGCGATTGTGCGCTCTTCTTCACCCTGGTAACCGCGTGAACCCTGGTAACAAGGTGAGTCGTAAGGGGCACCGGAAAGATACAGAATCTGAAGCTGGCGAACAAAATCCGAGTCCGGGAACGCCGCCGCTGCGGACCTAATCCCATTTTCCGCTACGAAATGAAATTTGCCTTCCTTGGAAAGAATAGAAGAATACAGCATGCAAGCGAACGCGATTACTGCTCCCGCCGCAAAGGCGCACTTCACATAGGGCAAACGCCGCTCCAAGTCCAGCGTAGCGATTGCTGGACGAGTCTTCGACGCATTCCTCGATTGAGCAGCAGGGCGATTATTCTGCCGTCCGCGCGACTGCTCATGTTGCTCATTCCGACCTTTGTCCGAGCTTACACCGCCGTTCTGCGAAGCGACGACTAGAGTGGGTCCGACTCGTAAGTCTTCTATTTTGCAATCAGTTCCCGTTCTCTTGTTCAAGGGCACCTCCGCAACTATTCCATTATCTGAGATAAACGTGGCATTCCTGTGTAACGTGAGCCCTCAAAATGCCCTTTAGGAGCGAACTCGGGGTCGCTCGCCGATCTCGGGCGCGGACAATTATTGACGAGAATCCTTTCCAAAATCTATCTGCGGAAGCTACGTCGAACGCAGGCGAAAGAAAACCGCAGCAATTGTGACGAGAAGCGCAATTCCAAATGATATCGAGAGCAGAACACTAACGTCGCCACCAAACAAAGCCCGCACTCCAAATCCGAGCGCACCACCAAAGATGATACCGATGATAATCAGAGGGAGTTTCGCACTACGACTCAGACTAACCTTAACCTGATTGAGCTTTTCGACTACAACTACACCGAGTATCGCCGCCACCAATAAGGTGCTGCCCCCGTCACCCACAACTGCAGAGAAAATACTCAGCACAGCGAACGCAATGAAACTATACAGAATGGCGGCGCCATGAAGAGTAGCTCGGCTCCTCACGTTTTCCGAGAGTTGAGTCTTGGCTACCTTACCCTTTGCACCATTTGCGCAAAGCTTGCACAGCATCGATGTCGGCATCACAACCATACATTCTCTACAAATTCTGCTTCTGCAGTCAAAGCAAAAGAGATTCGATTCCGGGCATTGATGCGCATTGAATAGCATTTTCGTCATCCATCTTGTCACTGAAAGTATAACCCGGAATTACCAGGTGACGGCGAAGCCGATCACTATCGTTCCCACAGCGTTTGCGCACTTTCACCCCGATTTGCGCAATATCACGTATTCCCGCGCCGACGCCCGGCGTATAACCTTACCAGGTGGTCGCCGCCACAATGGGAAGGAAGATGGATCTGTCCAGTGATTATGCGACAGCTGAGCTCCTGCGCACAGAACGGAGCCTGGCGAACGAACTGCTAACTTCAACTGCGCATTCGCTTATTCAGTCACCGCTGAACGCGGTGGTCCAGATTGTAGACCGTGCTACCGGCTCAAACATTCTGCCGTCCGTGCAGATACTCGAAGCGCCTGATCCGCAAGAATTTTCGCCTACAAAATCACATTGGTATGCGCAGCAGTTTGGCAACGCACTGGGCATGACTGCTCACTTCTGCCTCATCAACAAATTAGCGCCGGGGAAAGGACTGCAAGCCGGCGAGCAATTAGCACTGGGTAATGGCTCGCGAATAGTCGGACGAGCAGCTGCGTTGGGTGGGCTCTATAGCGCGGCATGTGTGCCAACCGCCGAAACAGAGAAAGACTTTTGGACTGCCCGAGGGCGTGCAGGCGTTACAGGAGCGCTTGCATTTGCAACTCTAACTGCGTCATCGATGTCGTGGCGTGCCGCTGCGGATTCGATTTCTTCCTCCTCCGCACGCAACCTTCTCAAACACGAAGCGGTCGCTGGTGCGCTATCCGGCATCCCCGCAGGACTCGTCAGCGCCGACAGCCATTCGCTTTTGCAGGGAAAGGGTTTCGCGACCTCAGCGCAGCGGATCGAGTCCATGTACGGATTTGCCGTAGTCGGTGGCGGGCTGGGTCTAGTTCATGCGACCGAGAATCGTCTAGGCAAGAACAAAATGCCCGCGCGCGCGACAGATCCGAAATCCGAAGTATTCGGGTCCCCTGACCGAGCGTTAAACCTTCCAGAAATAGTGCAGGACGCGCGTAAGCCGACAGGCACAGTAGCGGACCGGCTGGGTGAATCCGTCGACCAGGCGCAGCAAGCACTGCGGCAGCCGGAGATTGCCAGTTTGGTTCGAAAGTCGCAGGAGGCTTCTCGCCAAGTACTGAGGACGGCGGGTCTTGAGAAATCCGCAGGTTCATACGCCGAAGCTATCGAGAAGCTCATGCCGGAGCCGGACTATACTACTAAAGGTCCCGAGGAAGCTGTCGTTAAGGCGTTCGATGTACTTGAGCGCACATTGGGTGGGAATCATCCAGACGTGCTCGCCACCATCGACGCCCTGGTAGCAAAGCACCACTTAACCGGTTCGGCATATTCCAGACACATGCTGCCGGTCCTCGAAACACTGGTTCGTGCGCGTACAAGTCAATTCGGCGCCAACTCGGCGGAAGCCGCGAATGCAGAGATAATGCTCGGTAGGCACCACGAGTATTCCGGAAATTGGACCGAAGCTATTGATACCATGGGCAGAGCGGCAGATATTCGAGCACGGGTATTCGGACCAGAATCGGTGGAGCGAGCGCAGGTACTTGGTTGGAAAGGCGGGATACAGGACTACGTGGGCAGGCACGCCGAAGCGGAGCCCCTGCTGCGCGAAGCTCTCGACATCTACGAACAGCATGGTGTCGCTGACAGCAACGCAGATGCGGCCGCCGTGATGGCCAGCCTGTCCGACGCCATGTTCCGCACTAATCAAAGAGCCGCAGGCGAAGCTATGGCGTGGCGCACCATAGATAGTGCAGGACGATTACCCGATGTACAAGCCACACTTAACAAGGCAATGCGCGTTCTCGCTGACATTCATTTGTTCGAAGGAAAAGTGCAAGATGCGGTTACTCTATATAATCGCGCCAATAAGTACGCCGATACTCGCCTGCGCACTTTCACCAGCGCCGCGAGGGAGCGTAGCCACCTGACCGGAGAGCAGTCCGTTTGGAACGAACTAGAACCTGGTTATAATCCTTATCTTGACGCCTTCGATCAAATCAATTCATCGCCCGTTTGGTCAGTTCGTCAGCCAAGGCTCGTACTGACGGATAAGTACTCGTGGTCAGTACCCAATGAGGCGGCCCTGAATAAGATTGCGTCGTTCGGCCCTGTGGTAGAAGTTGGCGCAGGTACTGGTTACTGGTCTGCGCTCCTACGTCTCCGTGGTGTCGATGTGGTGGCATACGACGCGCATCCTATCGAGAGCGGGACATCATCATTTCACCCGAGAGCCGAACAGAGCTGGACAAACATAGCGCAAGGATCAGAAACCAGCGCGGCCAGGCATGGTGATCGAACGCTGTTTCTATCCTGGCCACCGGGCGGCGAACCCATGGCGGCGAACACGCTATCGAGCTTTACAGGCAAGAGACTGGCGTATGTCGGCGAAGGCAGAGGAGGCGTAACTGGCGATGCACGGTTCCACGACCTGCTGGATACACAATGGTCACTAGTAGATACAGTCGAGATTCCGCAGTGGAAAGGCAGATCCGACGCACTGCATATCTACGAACGCAATCCCAATTGAAGTGTAGCATCACAAAAAATTCACAACGTCACAGGTAGGCTTTGGGCATCGAAAGCAACATCCATGGACCTGGCTGCAGCCAGCCCGGAGGATTGGTCCATAGTCCCTTGGGGGTATGCAGTACTAGCAGCGCTCGCGGTCAAAACTGAAGCTACAATGACAAAACAGACTACTACCGACACTCCAACCAAAGTGGTGTTTTGGCCCTCCCCGCAAGATTATTGCGAGGCTCTACAAACCCCGCAAGAGTCCTTCGCTTGTCCGAATCTACGGGCGGGCGAGAGCGAGCTGGATAACCTGGGACTTCCTCGCCCTATTTCAGGCGGCTTCGCCTCGGTCTACAAAGTCATCACTGCCAGCGAGCCGCTGGCAGTGCGATGTTTCTTAGTCAAGAGAGCAGATCAACAAAAGCGCTATCGCCTGATCTCCGAGCACCTCAAGTCAAATCCCATTCCTTACACAGTGGACTTCGACTACATTGCCGAGGGCCTCAAAGTCGGAAATTCCTGGTTCCCGATAGTCAAAATGAGCTGGACTATGACGGCATGTTTGTTTCATCAATGAGCGGCATGCAGTCATGTGAGTTGGGGCATTCCCACTACCAGCATCCAAAGCGCTCCAGTGAGCACTTCGATGCGAACCTGGACAATTTTTCTGCGCTGACTATCTTCACCACTCTCAAGGCTATTGAGGCAGCCCCCGAACTTGTCGAAAGGCTCGATGCTCTCAATGAGTGCTCGCTGTTCCGCGCCAGTGACTTCAAGGACCCGCTGTCTTCACGAGCCTTTCACGCACTTGAGAGGCTCGAAAACGAGGAACTCAGCAAGTTGAGCCAACTTGTACGCCAGTATCTAGAAAAGGACCCTGGAGTGGTGCCAACGTTAACCGACTTACCATCGGAGCCCGATGAATCCATATTTTCGTTAAGTACGATCAGCACAGATTTGTTGTCTGCCGATTTTCTCAATACGAATCTGAATGAAGGTGAAAGTCTTGCGCAGTGGTCGGAACAAGCCAAACCTGCTTCAGCTTCGGATGTAGAGACAGAACCAGCGCAGTCGCAGACAAACCGCCAAAAGCAAGGACACACTCCAGCACCGCCGACGGTTCTGCCACGCTCTGCCAAACTACGTGGCATTACAATCGTCATCTTTATGACTGTATGGCTGGGCATCCTTGTAAGTATTTTCGTCGGCTCATTTCTGCCACCAGACTATACCAAACTACCTTCGCGGTTCGAGGAAGTTTTCTACACACCACTACAGAGCGCGATAGTTACCGACTACGCCAAGTCCAAACGAGAGCAATATGAGTTCACGGTAGAATCTCGAGAACCGTTAGGGATAAGACATTTGCAAGCCTATAAAAAAGAGTCCGTGAAGGGCAGCGGAGCTCTGCACTGGGCTCGAACCGCACTTTTCATGGAGCGTCTTGGTGGAAACATATCAATCGCATTGAATGAGAATGGCACGAAAGCACACGTAGAGGTCGCGAAACCGCAAATTTTTGCTACTTCGCGTGATGGAGAAAACATTTCAAATCTAATCCGTTTGCCGTGGCCAAATCAACTCGTAGCTATGGATGAGGTATCGAGTAGGCAATGGATTCAGAATGAAGAGGACAGGGAAACAAAGTTATACGATTTCTGCTTTTCACGCTGTAAATCCATAAACCCGGCAGACCTGAGTCCAGCTGAGTTCGCCAAGAGAATTCATGAATACCTTGACCAAGTAGGTTCGCTGACAGGTGAGCATCCTAAGAACTATAGCGGACCGGAGTATCTATTGGAACTTGTAATACAGGACCGCTCGCTCTCCAACGAACAGATCAAAGTACTTGAGCAGATTTCCAGAGAGCTAGCCGCTGCTTATGCGGAGAAGCGGCAACGGCTCAAAATAATCGTGCCTGTGAAATATGGTTTCTGATTGTTGATGTTTCACATTCATGAATTCCGCCGCGCCATTCGATGAAGAAACTGCCCAGAGAAGCCGATAGTGACAGAACAGACAAGGATAGATACTCTAGCTAAAGTGGTGTTTTGGCCCTCCCCGCAAGATTATTGCGAGGCGCTGCAAACACCACAGGAATCCCTCTCTTGCCCGGAACTAAAGGCGGGAGAGATCGAACTCGATAACATGGGTCTTCCGCGTCCAATTTCGGGTGGATTTGCATCTGTCTACAAAGTGGTCACGGCAAACGCAGAGCGGGCAATCAGGTGCTTCTTGCTCAAAAGGGCTGACCAACATGAGCGTTACACTCTAATCTCCGAGCACATCAATTCTAATCCGCTGCCCTACACGGTGGACTTTGATTACATTGCAGATGGCATAAAGGTCGCAAACTCCTGGTTCCCAATTGTCGATATGGATTGGGTCCAAGGAGAAACCCTTGATCAATATCTGCGAACTCATTATCAAGACACCGCAATAGTTAGCGAATTGCTCAATCAGTTTGTGGAAATGATGAAGGCTCTACGGAGTGCTGGTATCGCCCACGGTGATCTGCAGCACGGGAATATTCTGGTGATGCAGGATCGCTCGCTCAAGCTCGTAGACTATGACGGCATGTTCGTTTCGTCAATGAGCGGCATGCAGTCGTGTGAGTTGGGGCATCGCAACTATCAGCATCCAATGCGCACGAGTGCTCACTTCGACAAAGACCTGGACAATTTCTCCGCGCTGACAATCTTCACCACACTCAAGGCTATTGAGGCTGACCCCAAACTAGTCGACAGGCTCGATGCTCTGAATGAATGCTCACTTTTTCGCGCCAGTGACTTCAAAGACCCGCTTGCCTCCAAAGCGTTTCACGTACTTGAGCGGCACAAAAACGAGGAACTCGGCAAGTTGAGCCGTCTTATCCGTCAGTATCTGGAGAAGGACCCTAGCGAGGTGCCTGCGCTAGCAGACTTACCATCCGAACCTGATGAATACATATTTTCCCTCAGTACGATCAGCGCAGATTTATTATCGCCCGATTTTCTCTATGCCGAGCAGGGCGACGAGGGAACTCTCGCAGAGGAGCTCGTACAAGCAGAAACGGAACTACAAACTGCGACAAACTTAGAGAAAACTACAGACCAGGCGACGCCGCTATTTCCAGGTTCTCTACTAAACGCTCGCCCGGTTCAGTCCAAAGCGGGTACGCTCTCGTCCAATGTAGCTGGCACCCTAATCTTGCTCGCTATGATTGTCTGGGTCGGAATGATGATAAGTCTTTCCGTCACTCCGTTTATACCCGCCGATCGCAGCGAACTGCCGCTCCAATTCGGGCAAGTTTTCACCACGCCTCTTCGGACCGCTAAAGTGCTCGACTACTCCAAATCCAAGGGAATGCAAAAGTCCTACGAGTTCACGGTAGAGTCTGCGGAACCATTGAAGATAAGGGATGAGCAAGATTACAGATCAAGGGCAGTAAACGGCGCAGGTAATGTCTACTGGGCCCGGACCGCATTCTTCAGGGATCGTCTCAGTGGAAACATCTCGATCCTGATGGATTCTACAGGAACAAAAGCTCACGTCGACATAGCGAAGCCGGCGTTATTTGCAGTTACGCGAGATGGGGTAAATCTCGACAGGGCGATGAACTTGGCAGACTCCGGCAATATTACAGTAGTTGAAAAGTCATTCAATGATCAATTCTACGAAGAGGACGAGGCAAAGGGATTAACGGTGGACCACTCCGGCGTTTCACTCTGCAAAAGTATCGACCCGAAAACGCTGAATTCCGCGGAGTTCGAGAGCGAAATCCGCAGCTACATTCGAAAACTACAATCGGCTCCTGTTGATCGTGAATCGTTATCTCATCCACGCTATGTTTTGAAACTTGTTATACCGGATCGCTCTTTGTCAAACGACCAAATCAAGGTGCTTGAGAACATTTCGGCGGAATTGAACGCTGCAGCCCCGGACAAACCGCGCCCGGACGCACATCAACACCAATTGTGGCTCCATGTGATTGTGCCAGTAGAATCTGCCTACTAAATGCGTAATATGCCGAAAATATCGGTTCTTGAGGTCGAGGGTTAACTACCCGATTTGCAAACAGGACCACTGATCGCTTCATTTGCCAGCCTCCAGACTATCTCATGATCGCTCATGAGATAGTCTGGAGACATTGATCACCGCGCGGTAACGAACCGTCCCTGTCCTGAAACTCACATACAGTGAAAGTCGAATTATTTGTATCGGTGAGATTCGCATATGCAGAGCGATGACCTGATTTTCTCAGGCTCTCACGTACAACTCCTTGAACCCTCGCAAACTGAAGGGGCCTTTGTAGACATGCGCTTTATCGACCAGG
This sequence comes from Candidatus Obscuribacterales bacterium, assembly GCA_019752635.1. GTDB lineage: Bacteria > Cyanobacteriota > Vampirovibrionia > Obscuribacterales > Obscuribacteraceae > JAKFUT01. The sequence continues at coordinate 123,896 of JAIELX010000033.1, forward strand.
GTGAGGTTCGGGAATCGATCGAGAAGGGTCTTGAATGCAATTCTACCTTCCGTTCTGGCTAGCTCGGCACCAAGGCAATAGTGAATACCGGCCCCGAAAGTCAGATGTTTGATCTCCTCCCGGTCAATTTTGAACACGTCCGGATCTTGCACAATGCGTGGGTCGCGGTTACATGCAGCCGTCATCACGGTCAAAACATCGTTCTCGCGAATTTGTCTGCCACCTAACTCACAAGGTTCCTTTGCGAGTCGGCGTACTATTTGAACAGGCGGATCAAATCGCAAAATCTCCTCTATGGCACTTTCTAACAACGTCGGCTCTTTCCGAAGCTTAGCCAGTTCTGCAGGATGACTCAGCAGATTGTACGCCCCGTTACCAATCAGATTGACAGTGGTCTCATGTCCGGCGATTAGAAGTAGCACCAAGTTCGCCAACAACTCGTGGTTTGAGAGGCTTTCTGCATCGCTAGCCTGTGCTTTTACAAGCTCGGATATAAGATCGTTTTGTGGATTGTGCCTCTTTTCTTCAATGGCTAATTTGAGGTACAAGCGGATGTTCGCCATAGCCATAAATGACTTCGCCATTCTCATCGGCTTCATCTTGCCGGTGAAAGAAAGGATCATGTCGCTAGACCATTTTTTAAACTTGTCCCGATCTTTCGTCGGAACTCCAAGAAGTTCCGCGATAACTATTACAGGGAGTAGAAATGCGAACTCGGCGATCAGGTCAACCTCATGACCAGCGAGCAAACGCCTTTGCATTTTGTCGGCAAGATCGCTCGCAATTTCCTCTATATGACCTTCCAGTCGGTGAATGACAGTAGGCGTAAATGCGCCGCTAACCAGCGCACGCAGGCGGGTGTGCTCAGGAGGGTCCTGGATCAGCATGCTAGGTCCTTGTCTGCGCCGCAATGAAATCATCGCACCGCGCATAAGGGCATTCGGCGGCTTCCAATTTTCAAGTAGCTTCTTGCCAAAATTCTTGCTCCTCAAGATACCGTTGGCTTCGTTGTATCCCAATACAAGCCATTGATTACCGCGAGAGCTCCAGATCACCGCGCCATCCTGCTGCATCTTCTTCAGAACAGGGTACGGGTTGGCAAGCACATCTTCACTGTCATCCATAATGGGGTCGAAGATGGCCTCAGGAGCAGGCTCCCGCTTGTTTGCCGGTATGGTGTCCATTGCGCGCCCCCTCATCAGTTCCCGGCTCTAAAAGTCCCGCTTGAAAGCAGCCTACAAGAATAACAAACTATACCCGCAAAGCCGCACTCGAGCAGAAGTCAAGCATCTTTCGGGAACAAACCAGGTCAGATCGATTCTTTAGACTTATGGCTGGAATTAGAATTACTAGAATCGGTAGCGTCTTTGCAGTGGCCAGCGTGGTTTCATGCGTCGCCTTGATTTTTCTCGGATACGTGACATCGGCTACGAGCATGTCGGCGCCACTCGTTGAGTTTTCACAAACGTTGCCGGGGCGCCCTATGGTGTCGCACAAGGGTTCGAAAGTAACCTATAACAACATCAATTACGGCGAGCGCGGGGCTGATCCCGCGCACCAATTGACACTCTACACGCCCGCAAACACAACGAGTCCTGCGCCATTGATCGTGTGGATACATGGCGGAGCATGGATGAGCGGAAGAGGCATTGCACCTAAGTGGATTTCATCATTCGTCAACGAAGGATTTGCAGTAGCAACAGTGAACTATCGACTGGTTCAAGAAGCACGTCATCCCGCGCAGATAGAAGATATCTCGACGGCGATTCGATTTCTTAGCGACAATGCTAAACAGTACAAACTTGATCCCAATAGAATCGGTGTTTGGGGCGCTTCCGCCGGCGGACACCTCGCAGCATTGGTGGGCACCGCCGGCAATGCTGATTCTCTCCTTAAAGATGTAGCAACACCTCTCAAAATTGCAGCGGTCGTAGACTGGTGCGGTCCGTCAGATCTTGAGAAACTGGGCAGCACTGTTTCTCCGAAGATTCAGTTCGATTGGATTTCACCCATGGCGCCACTTTCGCTGTTTCTGGGCGGGCCGGCTCAACAGAATAGGAGTGCCGCGCGCAGTGCCAGTGCTATAACCTTTGTCGACCGAGAAGATCCTCCGTTTCTAATCATGCACGGAGTTGAAGACGAAGTAGTTCCCGTGGAACAAAGCGACCTACTTGCCGATGCTCTGGTCAAGGCAGGTGTCGATGTTGCATACGTCAAAATTCCCAAGGCAAAGCACGACTTTGAATCCAAGAGAACGGTCGAGCTTGTGCGCAAGTTCTTTCGTTCTCGCTTGAACACAGACTAAGGCTCCATAACGCCGAAGAGAAAATGCGACGCCTCGCGTGATATGATTTCTGAGGATATCAACAGAGAGCTGGAACACGATGCCTATGAAAGCGTTAGCCCGACTCTTCATCATTGCAGCTTTATCCACTCTGTCGCCATGCAATGCCCAACAAGCGCCAGCGGACGATCAGATTAGGAGTGGCGCAGACGCTTATGCGAAGACTCCGGATTCGAAAATCTCCGGAAAGCGACAGAAACTGAAGTTTGAGCGCCTCAGCATAGAGTTGACTCCGCCAAAATCCTACACGTTGAAGGAAATAGACAATCCGGGACATCCAGGCAAGATGTTTTCGTTTACCGGAGACAGAAGACCTGATGGCACCGCTTCAAGTATCACAATAACTGTAATGCCGGACGACAAAGTAACTGAGGGGAAAAATCCGGAAATTGTTGGTGCAGTGGTAGCTGGAATGCTGAGTCCGTGGCGCACACGCACTGCCGGTTACACAGAGACGCCGGTGAGCATTAGCATGGGAAAGAGCACCGCGGATGGGGCGTCTTTCTCAGGGACGCTACAATCAAACTCACTTAAGGGTATTGTTGCAGCCACTACCTCAGGTAAGGCAATCTGGGCCGTGTCCGCCATTGACACCGCTGTTAATTTCGACACTACCGAGGCGGTGCTTCGTCAGCTCTTGTCAGGTTGTGCAATAGGCAATTAAGCCCGAGAAGCGATTACGTCTGTTCGAGCATAACCGGCAGACGCCTAATTTTTCAAGACGACTGAGTAGCTATGGGATAATTGTCGTCCATCGCGAAACCGGGAAAACCATGGCAACTCTAAGCAAAAGAATCTATATAGCCGCCCTTTGTTTTTTCATGACAATCACACCGGCATCGGCATTGTCTGAAAGCGACAAACAAGAAGCAATCAAGCAGAGCAGCTCAAAATGGATGAAGTTAAGTCGCGAGGCCGAAGTGCTCCGGTCCAAAGGGCAGCCAAAGGAAGCCATTTCAAAATACAAAGTCATAATTGAAGAGCGTAGAGCTCTTGGTCTCAGGCCGAGCAGTGAACGTGTGGATATGGCGAAAGCACTTTGCGAAGACAAGAACAAGCCCGCCGCCGAGAATATCTACAAGGAAATGATCGCAGAGTCGGAAAAAGAGTACGGAGCAAATGATCCAATGTCGATTTTTCCACTGACTTTGTACAGTGAGTTCCTTGCTTCCGAAAAACGCACAGCGGAAGCAAACAAGCTGAAAGCTCAAGTTAAGCGCTTGCAGCAAAAAGCAATCGAAATGCCGACAGCAGAAGTCAAAGCGCTGTTGGCCGATATGGGAAAAGATAAGAAGCAGAAGGCGCAAGAGATGTTCGAGCTGGCGCGGACATTTACTGATCGCAACCGTGATTCTCAGGCGGTTTATTGCTTCGATGCGGCTCTTAGGCTAGAGCCGAAGAACGCACAGGGATTGTCTGATCGTGGTGAAGCGAACGCACGCTTAGGCAAGGATGCACTGGCAAAGAAGGACTATGATGCGGCCCTGGCAGCCGATCCCAACAATTCATCAGCCCTCTTCAGACGTGCCATCTGGTACGAAGGCCAACAAAAGATGCCGCAGGCTCTTGCCGATTTTGACGCTGCGATAAAATTGAACTCCAAGGACACGGAAGCGCTCGGATGGAGAGGGAAACTCTATGCGCGCCTCGGTAAGAACGATAGAGCCATAGCTGATTTCACCGCTGCTATCAATGTTGATCCCACAAAAGTATGGCCTTATGTCCAGCGTGGCACCCTCTATCAAAGCATGCACAAATATTCTGAAGCAATTGCTGATTTCACAACGCTTGTGACTCGCTACCCCCGGAGCACCGACTACCTGGAACTACGTGGAGACGCGCTGGCAAAATCAGGAAAGATCGGTGACGCGATCAAAGACTATGACGAAATCATAAAACTTGATCCCGAGCTAAAATCCGCAGTCGCCAGACGAACAGAGCTTTCGAAAAAGTTGAAAGGGTGATGAGTCGATACCTCTGTCCGGTCCATTCCGGCGCACTATCCTATAAGCGGGTATAAGGAACCTAGCCAGGGAGTATGCGCCGTGAACGAGTCCCAAAAATGCATTGTCCAAGACGGACCGGATATACGGAACAATCCGGCCGTCCGGGTTGCGTTTATCATGTGGCTTGTTCCGTGGATGCCGCTGGTTCTGACTCTCTGGTGTGCACCCGGTTACCTCACATCGTTTTTCAGCATTCCGATTGTGATGAAGCTAATGGTAGTTTTTGCCATGTGGCAAATCCTCTGCTGCCTGCTGATGGGTCGAACTACTAATAACATCCATCGATTTGTTTTGACTTCGCTGTCGGCCCCTCCGATAGTATTTATGGTAGTGCTGGGACCAGCGGTAGGGGCTATTTTTCGAGCCCTGCCTTTTTAATAGCTCTCGAATCAGTCCGGTCAAAGTCAGAGTTTCGTTCCACTCATTCCGCTTTTTGCTCCGAGCTGTTTCAGAAACTTCTGAACTTCCGGATAGTTCTGCGCAACATCCAATACCGTCCACTTCGCGTCTTTGGAATTGATGTTCGCTTTGTGTTCCACGAGAAACTTGACCATCTTGAGATTGCCCAGCCGAGCGGACAGATAAAGAGGGCGTAGCGCCGAGCGAGCCGGGTTGTTCGATGGTGCCATTGGTGATCCCCCACATTTCGTGTTTTCGGGCTTCAATATTGGCACCGTGCATTAGAAGAACATCCGCCATATTCACATCGTTCAACCCCGCCGCAACATGCAACGGCGTTCCGAGCCCGACGTCTTGGGTGTTAACATCCATACCCCGTGTAAGCAAATACTCTACGACTTCAGGTATGCCGCTCCATGCCGCAAAATGAAGCGGGCTCCATTGCACGACGGTCCCCTTCATATTTAGGTCTGCTTTGTTTTCCACCAGCAATTTGACCATCGAAAGGTTTCCACTTTCACAGGCACGATGCAATGGTGTTTTGTATTCTTTATCTACGGCATCAATCTTTTCACCATGAGCAAGAAGCCAACGCACAGCATCCGGCTGATTTCCCCGGACAGCCCAGTGAATCGGAGGCAAAGACTGTTGGAGTTTAGATAGTGTTGGATTCATCCAGTTGCTTTTGAGTTCATTTGGATGCGCTTGCAGAAAATCCGTTTTTCCCAGACCTGATGCCGATAGAAGATCCAACTCAGCACCGGTTCCGAGAAGAAAAAGAGCAACGTCTTGTTTTCGATGCCACACAGCTTCATCCAGCGGAGAGAAGCCTTGCTTCTCATCCTTTCCGGTTGGTTTTCGACTCTGCGCAAGAAACGAAAGGCGTCGGTTCTTAAGTTCCGGTTTTGCTTGAACCAGTCGCTTTACTGTTGCAAGATCGTTGCTATCGATCGCTGCGAACAACCTTGATTGGTCGTCCTCTATCGGTGCGCCAGCTACCGAGGAATTGAGTGAAAGAAACAACAAGTTCAGCGCTAGATACCACAATTGAATTGCACGGTGGTTGAATGGACTCCATCTGTATTTCTCGGCTCTGCGCAAATGAGTCACGTATCTCTTCCGAATCAAAATTACTGCCCAAGTCGACCAATAGCGCTCCCATACATGGCTATACTACGCGAATGTCCCTAAAACGTGTAGAACTAAAAGGTGAAATCCAGGCTCCTGTACAATAGACACATAGGCGTGAAGAGGGGTGCCGCTCATGAAACTACGGCTATTATGTTTGTTGACCCTGATTCTTACAGCTTGCATACCGGCAAGCGCAGCCGACACCAAAAGCCCTAAGGGCACCAGGGACGAAAGAGTCGTCGGTATCGGTGTCGCCATTCAGGTCGAGGGTCTATCCAAAATGGCTCCCGAGAAGTTCGTCCGCGTTTCCAAATACCATCCGCTGCGCGTGATCGAGTTAATGAAGGAGAGCCCTTCAATTGCCGCGGGACTGAAAGTTGGCGATGTTATCACCAGGGTCGACGACGTGGACATTGATGGTCTTGCGTTGAAAGACATCGTCGCTCGTATTCGCGGCAAAGAAAATACGAAGGTCAAGATAACCTTCATTCGTGCAAACGAAAAGGAACCGAGAACAATTACGGTTGAGCGAAAACCGCTAAGCTACGCTGCCACCAAGAAGCTCTAAGGCACAAACAAGCGTCCTTGTTCTATTTATCTGCAGCGGATTGATTACGCGGCGCAACGCCCAAGGCTTCCTGCATTGCGGTCGTCGATAAGCTCTTCAGTTTCTCGGCTTGAAGACCCATGATCTCGCCTTCGGTTGTTCGGAGGCGCTGATTCAGCTCAAAGGCTTTCGAATTCGACAGAAAGTTCTTCACGTCGTTCAGCTCTACATCGGAGTAAACGCTGTTGAAGGCGATTGTCATCGCGTTTCTTATTACCTCCACGGCGCCAAACTTATCGAGGGCAGTATCAATTATTTTCTTCTCTTCCGGGTCCGCCTGGGCTTCCGCTGAGCCTGCCATAACTTTCTTCCATCCAGCGCCGAATTTCTCAGGAACAGAACCAGCAGCTAATATGGCATTGATCATTACGAGCTTCTCGGGAGTAACTTTAGCCAGTTCGGAACTTCGATCAGCCGCCTTAAAATCACTCGCGGGTTTGCCGGCTTTTATCTCTTCGCGCACTTTAGTTGCATATGCGCCAAACTCGTCTCCGATAGGATTTCGAACCGCATCCATTATCTGCATTTGCTTCTTGATGTAGGTTTTCCCTGTCGGCGACTCGTAAAACTTGAGCAGGAGTTCGACATCGTCTTTCGATACGCCTTCCTCAAACTCATTAGCATAGGAATTGCCGCATTCTTGAAGAACACGAGGAAGTTCTCTCTTAACGTTAGCCAGGTAGCTTGCGGTTTTCTCGTCCGCAAGCTTAGCGACCTGATCCTTGGGACAGCCGGACTCTTCCAATTTTCGACTAACGAGTTGCTTTACAGGGTTCTCCGCTGCCGCGATCTCTGCATCTGCTTGCTCCCTCAATCGCACATCGGCACCACAAGCAGTGTAGAGCGCTTTGATTTTGGCCATTTTCGAAGGATCGACACTTTGAGCGTGAACAGCGGGCGCAATTGTCCACGACGCAGTCATGAAACACGCATACATAGCCAGAGCGCAACACCACTGCCACTGTGTTCGTTTACTTTTCACGTTCAGTCTCTCTCTTCGCGGTACCAGTGTGCGATTTTAGCATGGTAAGTACCAAGGCGCATATTCAGCGGCACGCACTAGTTCCGTTCGTAAGATTTAAATGCAGCTCAAGCGAAGCGGACCGGGACAATTAGCCCGCCGAGGGAGCAATGCCTGAGCGATCCCTGCGGAATCCTGCCACCGAAAACCTCCGGGATGGCGTCAGGTCGTCGTGGTTGCCGGCAAAATCGAATGGTTACTTGGGGAGAGCAGGAGCTTTCTTCAAATAATCCTTGAGTTTGTTTTGCGCACTCTGGTCTTTCTTGTAAACAAGCGCTTCCCTAACCTCTACAACCGCACTTACAAAATCGCCGCCCTTTGCAAATGAATCAGCGAGTGACATTCGTTCATCGAAAGACTCTGGATTCTTGCCGCTGTATTTTAGGAATGAGCACAAATTCTTATGCGCCGTCGCATTCGCCGGAGAGACAAAAAGCGCCTTCCTCCAATACCCTGCGGCCTCTTCATTTGGAACTTTCGTACCCTGATTATTCAGCACAGTGGAAAGATTCCTTCGCGCGCTTTCACACCCGGGATCCGATTCCAACGCTTCTCTAAACTTTGCGGCAGCACCGTCCAGATTTCCCTGGTCCATCTCATCGACGCCCTCGTTGTTTAAGAGTTGAGACTTCGGTATTAGGTCGCCCTTTCCTGATTCGCCTGTGACGTGCCTCGCGATGGGGGCAGCAATTTTCTCCCTTACCCCGGAAGCTTTTTCTTCCTCAAGTTTAGCAAGCAGATTCTTTGCCATGACAGAGTCGCGTTCTTCCGCTAGCGCCTCTTTATAGCACTTCTCCGCTTCATCATAATAACCTGCTAGCTGATGTGCTCTGCCAAGCCCGCAAAGTCCGTCCGCATCTCGGCGCACTTTCACTGATGTCTGCCACTTTCGAGCCAACCGCTGTCCCGCCAATGCGCGATACACTTCGGTCATTTTTTCCTGCGGGCACGCGCCGGGGCGAATTGCATTCGCTGCACTAAACTCCGCGAGTGCTCCCTCTGCATTACGTTTGTTCAGGCATTCGTCACCTAGTTTAAGTCTGCTATCGGCAGAATTTGGATCAATTCCCGAGGCCCGATGCAAGACCCGCAGTTTTTCAATGGCAGCATGCTGCTGCGGATCCAGTGCCAGAACTCGGTGCAGAATATGAACCTTGTCCGGTGTCTCATCACTGACGTATGCCGCTACAGCACGTAAGATGCCTGCAATCTGATTGTTCGCAGGGTCGCGTTCAAATGCGAAGTCGAGCTTGTCCAGAGCCTCTTCTAATTGTTTGTTGTTCGTCAAATCGACGGCACTGTTAGAAAGGCTAATAGAAGCGGCTCTTTCCGAAATCGGAATCTGCTCCATACCAAACCGAATAGCCTGCTGAAAAGTGAATGTTATAGGACTCGCCGGAACACCTTTCGGCAAAGGTTCAAATGGCGCACTCATCGCCACGCTGTCAAGCGCAGCCTTGTCGCAAGCCGGGTCACCGGACGATTTATCGATTCGAAGTCCCGCGATGGTTCCGTCAGGAAGCAACTGCCATTTAACCGTTACCGTCTTTGGCTCTTTGGGCGAATTCCAGTTCTTGGAGATCTTTTGCTGCATTCGGACCAGCACTGGTCCAATGTCGAAATAGTGATCTTTAATAGCCTTCGAACCGCCTTCCGTCGTCGCCGAGCTTGTGGACTTCTCACCGGCAGCCGCTCCGGCTGAGCCCGCGCGTTTGACCATAGGTGCTGGATAGGAGGACTGATTTCCCTTGGGATGTGGTGAACCCGGCTTCGGTGCCCCGTAAACTAAACCGCAGGATGTTGCATACACACAAACCAGAAGCAAATTGAATTGCCAGTGCCAACAACTTTTCATCACCCGCCCCCACTTCATGCAGTTACGTTATGCCACGAAATGTGCGGAAACTAATTAGCTCACTTAGCATCGTGAAAAATCACGCCCAACGTATGTCTGCGCCCTGAAAGAATCTGACTCACGCCATGTTTCATGTTGACTCGATAATGTCCTCTGGTTCCCTTTACCGGGCGATTATGGACCGCAAAGATCACTGCGTCGCCCCGCGTAAGTGGTACCACCATTGGTTTGGTCTGCATGCGTGGTCGCTGCTCCGTCATTATGAACTCGCCACCCGTAAAATCTTGATTAGGTTGGGAAAGAAGTACTGCCAACTGCAACGGAAAGACATGTTCCCCATAGAGATCTTGATGCAAGCAATTGAAGTCATCCCCACCATATCTGGAGTATCAGTGGAGTTGGTCTGGTCTGTCCCGCTTCGTGGCAAGGCTCCAGGAACTCCTCGTGCAAATCCGGATACCTGACAGAACTCTTCAAAATCGCATTCCAACCATTCGCGAAAGAAACCAAGGGCGATCCCGTGCACTCCGTTTCTTGCTTTTGAATTCGGATTCGTACAAGTGCTACCACTCAACTATGCGGTCAGTCCGATGAATCGGGTCGGGAGGGGTGGATTGGTGGATAACGTGCGTTCGGCGGCTTAAGACGGGCTAGACAGGCAGTGGAACCATAACCTCGGAGGCAATCACGGATTCCGCCGTTGCAGAATCAAGAGGCAGGATATAGGTCCGAAACTCCTGATCATGTAGATAACCAAGCGATTCGTATAGGGACTGGGCGGTTTTATTAGTGTGAGCGGTTTCCAGCTGTATGCTCGATGCACCACAAGCAGTGGAATAGTCTTTCGCCTGATTCATCAACATGCGAGCGACGCCCCGACCACGCCAAAGCGAGTCTACGTAAAGGTCGGACAGATACAGATACTGCCTCATAGAAAGCGAGGACAGCCGCGAATACAGTTGAGTGAAGCCGACGACAAGCCCCTCGTCATTCAAGGCTAAGAAAATTACTGAACGCCCTTGCCTTATGTTTGCCGTCAAGAATTCTCTAACTTTGTCGGGCGCGTGGTCCATCTCATAGAAGGCCCGGTAGGAGTTGAACTGGGGAATCAATGCTTCAACGTGTTGAAGCTCGGCTCGAACTGTTTGCATAAACTACTCGCTTTGCCAGGTCGGGTACGAGCCGACGCTAGAAAATGTGGGACGGGCACAGGAGAGCCGCTTTTGTGGCAGATCTTCGGCTGCATGGCACTTCGCTCGGCTTAATCGCACTCGTCACTCACTCTGACTACCCATTAGTTACCACATGGACAGCCTCGGAGGCTTCGAGTCGCGCATCCCCGGGGCTAGCCCCTCGGGGCTCCGCCACTATTATTCACTTCTCGTCAAAAGTATCCATGGTACAACCACGAGTTCGAAACCTTTACCCTATGCACAATAAAAGCGATTCGCAGTCGAGATGCACAACTGGGTCGCAAAATGCTGATAATGGTCCAACAAGCGCAATTCCTGGCATGGCGCTATCATAGATTCCGGTCCCTCTCCTACCGCCGGGAAATGATTGTCATGCGCGAAGGAAATTTGGCAGTCGCTCTGCAATTACTCCTGAGAAAGAAGTCTGCCTGACCATCAATTGAAAAACTACAGTGAGATGCTTAAAGCAAACGGCAAATTGAACGAAGCGAAGTTGGTTGACGCTCAGATCGAGACATTACCGAGGGAGAAGGAGTGAGTCATGAGAAGATGTCACGCCGACTACCCCCGTCCGCATAAACATTAAGCGGCTTGCGAGGTTACTATATCTCGCACTTGCACCACATCTAGTGACGAATCTTCCGCCAGGAATTTAGCAATCGCGGCAGTAATCTCAGGCAGCCTAAAACTTATTGGTCCGTCCCCCTCGATGAGAAGTTCGGGCTTGGCGCCCGGTTCGCCCTGGTCAGGCGAATAAAGTCCGCCAATGAGACCGACGGCAATAACGTTCGGAAAAATTGCCGGTTCTGCGATGAACATCGGATCCTTATGGTCAAGAAATTTTGCGCCGCTGTTCGTTTGGTTAATCCAACAATCAAATCGCAGATTATCTACTCTCTTTCGCGGCGTTGGCTGAATGGAGGGCTTGGCGCAGTGAAAAGGTCGCTCACCTACTGAGTTTGCACCAGCTACGTTGAGGGCTAGGAGATCACAGTATCTGGTATCAGCCTTCCAGAATCGTGTCGTGCGAATCGTCACCGTTCCGCTGCCTTCGACGCCAATCGTTACTTGCTTCCGATTATTCCAAAGGTTTGGAACCAGATTGGCGCTAAACTCTTCGCCCAACTTCTTGCCGTCGAGAAACACCTCGAGAAGCCAATCGTTGGCTTGCGGTGAACTGTTGTCGGCGGCACTCCAGAAATTGTATGTGGTCGACGATTCCTGACTGGCACTTACTTCCGTAGTCAGACCAGGGTCAGTTCGCCATGAAGCGTGAATGGCGTGCCCGTTGCCAGCAGCAGCTCCGGCCACAACAATGTGTCCCGGTTTTCCCGGTCCGGTTACAGATGACAGACAATAAGACTCCCAGCCAGAGCCGTCGGCAGCATGCACGTAGCCACCGAAAGAAAGATTCGCGACTGAGCAAAGCCCCAAGACGCGACAGATATGTACAGCAGTCAAATATGCTTCCGTCCAACCCGGTCTGACTATCTTCCCGTCATGGAAGGTAGTTCTTATGAGTTTACCCGCATCATCGAACGCCCTGATGAGAATAACCGGCAGTTCCGGCGCTTGCTTCATCAAGGCGCTGAGGACCATGCTTCCGTGGTTGAGCGGATCCCCGGCAAAGGATTCAACAACCTCTGCGTTATGCTCCCAACTTATAAAAGGGAACCCGGTTATGACGCTTCCGGTTCGAGCATCAATCACCGCCAGAATATTATTTCGAGCAGATTGCAGTGATTCAAATGAGAAGCCTGTATCAACAATAATCGCAGCAGATCCATGTTTCATCATTTCGGGTTACCTTAATTGGGGTTTTCGAATCCGTGGTCGAATTCAAACCGAGTTTCAAGAGTGTAACCGGTCGCAAATAGGCGACACTCCAATTTTTTGGTAGGCGCACTTGCTCGCCGGTGTGTGCCAACCGGATGCAAAGCAGAGGAGCGATTCAATCGAGCGTTGAATGCTGCTTGAGTCCTGGATTTTGGGATGTGACGCCAATGTTTCCTTGACTACCGCTTGCTAGTTGAGCGCTTTCGTATATACGAGGCGCAGTACAGATCTTCATTACGCGGAATCTTATCGGTCGTTCGCACGGATGGCTGCCGTGGACCTTCGGGATTAGTTTCCCTTGACAGAAGAGAGAGAGAGGGGGAGGGGGCGTTCTTCCTTGCAAGTTTTTCTGTGCACAACAATCGAGTCAGATCGCGCAGCGCATTGCCAGTCGCAAATTGAAACAGCCGCACCGTATGTAGTGCCCGCCGACGGACGTCTACAGATTTCTTTCTACCGAGTCAAGATCGGATAGCCGCTCATTAAAACATCTGATTCCCTTCGATAGAGGCGATTGCTCTATACTGCAGCTTCCCAACTTTCTCTGAACCGGTTCCCCGAAAAAGAAGGCCGCACTTGTGAAGACGCTCATTACAAAAGGCACAACGCCTGGCAACGGAACGAATGGTTCCAATCCATTGCCTGCATCCGTGGTCGAAAGTGTGGCTAACAGACCCTCCGGAACCACAGCGGCGTCCGAAAGGACTAGGGTTATGCTGGAATTTCAGCGAACTTCGCTGGAGATGAGCCGGCAATTCCTGGAAACCCAGAAAAATGTAATGCTGGCATACCTTGCCGGGGGCGCCCCGCGAGTTGACATCGCGGCTGAGCATCAATTTCAGCCGCAAGGGGCGATAACAACGACGCCACCACTTGAGAACCGAACTCCGTTTCAGGGCGGTTTGCGCGAACCAGCGTCACCGGTCGAGGTGCAACGTCCTCAGGCATCAGATGGAGCAGCTGCGCACGAGACGACACCTTCCAGAGACTCCATGGACCACCAGACACTCAGCGATAACACTCATGACTTGCACGGTAGCACCGGCAGTATTCAGAGCATCATTGAACAAACGGTTCCCCCGCAAGCAATCGAAACGACTGAACTAGCGCCCCGGGAGCTCTCTTCTGAGGATTTAGTCGTTTCTCTAATAGAAATAGTTAGCGAACGCACTGGTTACCCACCCGAGATGCTTGAGCCAACGTTAGATTTGGAAGCAGATCTCGGCATTGACTCAATAAAGAGAGTAGAAATTCTCAACAGTTTCCGTAAGCTGCTTCCGGAAAGCTCGCAGCAATCTTTAGAGGGTGGAATTGAGCAGTTAGCCAGCGTGAAATCCCTTCAAGGCATAATCGATTGGATTCGAACGGAACGTCTCTCCTCTGGAGCACCGCCAGAGGCATCAACTAAATGAGTGGCCAGCAGGCCTTCGATAAGAATAAGCGAGCGACCGTGCCGGTAGCGATAATCGGCATGTCGTGCATTTTCCCCGGTGCACCGTCCGCTGTGCAATTCTGGGAGAACATAATCAACGGCGTTGATTCGATTCGCGAGCCAGGCGAAGACGAGTGGAACCCGGAAACATTCAAAAACAAGCCTGCTACCTCGTTCGGAAACATTTACTGTACGAGGGGCGGATTTATTACAGAGTACGCCGACTTCGACCCCCTCGAATTCGGAATCATGCCAACGAGTGTACGAGGCGGAGATCCAGACCAGTTCCTGGCGCTCAGAGTTGCAGCCGACGCTTTAGCCGATGCGGGTTATCACCACAAAACGTTTGATGGTGAGCGTGCAGAAGTGGTTATCGGTCGAACCATGGCTCCAGGCGTCGGTTCTCTGAACTTAATTCAGCACGGCCAGACGGTTGACCAGCTGATAGATGTATTGAAATCTGTCTCCCCGGACCGATCTGATGATGAACTAAACGAGATAGCTCAGCTGTTGAAGAATGGGCTGGAGCCCTGCAGTGCTGATACCATTCCAGCAGTGATGCCCAACGTATTAGCTGGACGAATCGCCAGCAAACTTGGTTTTCGCGGTCGCAGCCTGATCCTGGATGCTGCCTGCGCCTCCTCATTGATTGCAGTGGAAACAGCAATGCATGGGTTAATATCAGGAAACTCGGATCTTGCCATTGCAGGCGGTGTACATGTAAGCTCCAGCGCAGGCTTCTACCAGATGTTTTGTGGAGTTGGTGCGCTTTCCCACGCCGGAATTATTCGCCCGTTCGACGATGAGGCTGATGGCACGCTTCTCGGCGAAGGAGTCGGCATGCTTGTGCTTAAGCGTCTCGATGATGCGCTGCGAGACGGTGATCGAGTATATGCCGCCATCGTTGGAATTGGTTCATCGAGCGACGGGCGAGCAGGTGGATTGCTTGCCCCCAACGTTGAAGGCGAAGTTCTGGCAATGCGCCGAGCTTACGAAATGGCAGGATTATCTCCTCATACCGTTGAGCTGTTAGAAGCCCACGGAACCGGAACAAGGGCGGGTGATCGCGCTGAGATGAAAGCGGTGCAGCAGGTGTTCTGCGAGGAAACAGCTACTGGTAAACAGTGGTGTGCAATTGGCTCAGTCAAATCGATGATCGGGCACACGCAAGCCGCTAGCGGTGTTGCCGGTCTGATCAAAACCGCACTGGCGTTGCACAATAAGGTATTACCGCCAACTCTGAATGTTTCGAAAGCCAATTCGCAAGTTGATTGGAGCGATTCGCCCTGCTACATACTTTCAGAGGCTCGTCCGTGGACAAGTATACCGAAAGATGAAGACCGAACACACCCTCGCCGTGCGGCAGTAAGCGCATTCGGTTTTGGTGGAGTAAATGCGCATGTCATCCTGGAAGAACACCCTTCGTCTTCCATTCCCACAGCGGTGAGAAACTTTCCAGCGGCGCAAACCGCCACTAGCGCCGGCGCTCCAAAGATGAAGCTGTCACTTAAGTTTCCCTATCTGAAACCACAATCACTTGCGGTCCTGCAGTTGCGCATTGAACGAACATTACCTCAACCGCAACAACGGATCTCAGCGCCCTCTGCAAAATCGACCAATCGGCTTGACCGGTCTGCAACAAACAAAGATGTTGTGTTGAACACCTTCGTAAAGTCCATCACCTCTGCGCACCAGGATAGTC
The DNA here is from genome assembly GCA_019752635.1 of Candidatus Obscuribacterales bacterium. GTDB lineage: Bacteria > Cyanobacteriota > Vampirovibrionia > Obscuribacterales > Obscuribacteraceae > JAKFUT01. Next base: position 139,422 of record JAIELX010000033.1, read on the forward strand.
TCACAGTCCAGGAAAACGTGATGCTTGCTTATCTGCGTAACACGCCGGCGGACTAGTCGGACGGAACCGCCGCTGAAACTGGCCAGAGGCTTGTGAATTGAATTTCTCCTCTCTCCTCCTCCATGCAGGTCGGCAATTAGGACTATCCAGCGAGGCACGCGCAGTTGCCACCACTCACGCGGTACGCACAGGTGCCGCCGCTGCCATCTCGGAAGAGCCGAATGCTGATATGATACTTACGCCTCGCACTCGTAAGGAATTGGTCTCATGGTTCCAACCGATCTGTCCAACGTACTGAGAGCACACGTAGAGACTCTGGCTCGCTCGGACGGTAGAGCCGTGGGGACTGATGGACACAAGCGTTCTCGCAAGTATATTTGCGAACAGCTTGAGTCGCTGAAATTGACGCCATACTCTGGCAAGTCGTTCGAAATACCTTATGGTCAACCTACAGGACGCTTCTCCAATATCGTGGCGACAGCCCCCGGACTGTCGCGCTCGTCGTCGCCTCTCCTTGTCGGTGCTCACTACGACACTTGCGGCATGTTACCCGGCGCGGATGATAATGCCGCTGCCGTAGCCATAGCGTTAGAACTGTGCAGAGTGTTTTCCACAAGCAACCCCGTACGCGATATTGTCTTCGCATTTTTTGATGCGGAGGAGCCTCCGCACTTCATCGCCCCATCCATGGGCTCAATTAGATTTTACGAAGATCAAATGGACGAACGTAAAGTACATGCAGCGCTCGTTCTTGATCTAGTCGGCCACGATGTGCCCGTTCCCGGGTTGGAAACAGTGATGTTCGTGACCGGCATGGAAAGTTCCAGCCAATGGTCCGACATTTTACGAGCTACGGAGCCGGCTGACGCGATAAGTTGGGCGCCAGTACTTAACTCGTACGTGGGAAGCATGAGCGATCATCACATTTTCGAACAACACGGTCATTCATATCTGTTTTTTTCGTGTGGACGCTGGATTCATTATCACCAATCAACGGACACGCCCGAGAAATTGAATTACAAAAAGATGGCGACATTCACCACAGTACTTGCAGATTTAATAGCAAAGTCCTCCCGGGCGGAAATTCCTGCCGATCGCGCCGACAGCACCTCTAGTGAACTCCATTTCCTAAACAAAAATCTCGGTCCGACCTTAGCGAAGATGGGGCTAAGTGGAACGTTTACACAAAGAAGAGATATTGACCTCGTAGTTTCGACGTTACTTTCGCGATTCAGCGTTTAGACGCTTGGAGGCAAGTTACGCTAATCAATGATTCGTCCGGGTGAGACACAGCACTAGATCTAGCACTCGAAACAGCTCAACCCGAGTTCATCAGTCCGTCATTTTCATACAGAGTCCTTAAAATTTACATTGCCAAGCTGCGGTATAGCTCTGTTGCTTGAGTGCTTTCCATGCCGTGCCCCTTCGTTCAGACCTCCAATGAGGTCTATACTTGGAATACGGATAGGACGAGAAATGGGAAGGTACAGCTCGACAGATACCGAATCAAGAAAGACGGACAGGTGCACAATAATGGCTCGCATTTTCATAGCTGCTACGAGCAGGGACGAGATCTTCATAAAGCGCATCTTGGGTGACAAGCACGACTTTGTGTCAGCTAGAGTAATGTCCGATGCTCTAGCCCGGATCAAAGAAGGGGAGTTCGATCTGGTGATGATCGGTCTTCACTTTGATCAATCGCGGATGTTTGATTTGCTTCGCGAGCTACACCAAATTCGCTACGATACACCCGTTATCTGCTTTTGTGCGCGCGAGACCACTCTAACGCGAACAGCACACAACAGCATAAACGTTGCCACTAAGGCGCTCGGCGCTTGGATGTATCTGGATCATCAGAAATACAACGACACGAATAATCCAGAAGATGAGCTGCGGCGCGTGATTGAGCGTTGTATTACAGGTGAGGTTCGCAAAGAAATTCAATCCGACAGAATGGATATTCACAAACAACGAGAGAAGCTCCTAAGGCTCAGACAGGCATTGGCCGACAAAGAATGGACAGTTGAACTAGAAGACCGCGTAGCCGAGCTCCGGGAAAAATTGGCCCAAGTTCTACTGGAACTCTCTGAATTGCAGATAGCCAGCATTGCACAACAAGAGCTGGTTGCCGAATCGAGGAGATTGGATGACAGGGTCTCGCTGCCGGTGCAGACCGCCGAGAATTCGATGGTTCAAGAAGAAACACGAATTGGGATTCAAGAAAGTGAACAATTAGGACAGGAACAAGGAGTCGTTCCCGCAGAAGAAGCAAAAGCCAAGGAAGGTCGGCGGCACATGCTAGATGAAGAGACGAAGAATCAAGTTCGAGAGCAAGATCTTCTAACCAATAATTGTTGAGGTAATTGATCAATGTTCTGCAAAGGGCTTTGCCTGGTAAGAAAAAAGCGGCGCCCGATGAACACCGCTTTTTCTATTCAATGGATGGAAAGAGAGCCGTCCCTGATTGCTTAGAGCTGTCGAGGAGGGTAGCCCTCTCGTGCCGTGCCCGTATAGACATCCGATGATGGGCGTACAACAGGGGGCGTCATGTCGGTCGCATCGCGATCCTTTACGTCGTGCTCGAACTCTTTCTGTTGTATGTCCGCCAGTTTTTTATCCGACTTCTCTACAACTGAACATACATCGTGAGCACCACTGCGCTTGAAGAGTTCCTCACAGGCCTTCGCCTCCTCATCATTGTTACAACGACATGATATCAGCACGTTACCGTTGCGCAACCCCTCTTCATAACGTTTAGCTTCATATTCAGGAATGCCCAGACCAATCAAAGCACCAGTGATACCGCCGACAGTAGCTCCAATGGCAGCACCACTCAACAATCCCATTATCGGTCCGGCAGCAACCAATGGGCCCAGACCAGGAATCGCAAGGGCTCCGATTCCAGCTAACCATACCAAAACTCCACCTAGTACCCCGCCCGTAGTTGCTCCTGTCGTCGCACCTTCAGGCGCTTTAGTCTCCTTCTCGTGCGTCAGACCGAATCTGTTGGTGCCGTCGGGCCAGAGTACGGAAATATCTTCGTTGGAGAATCCCGCCGCTTGCAAGCCGTCTAATATTCCCTCTGCTTGCGTCTCATTGTCTGTTAGGCAATATACTGCTTTAGTCATTGGAAGTCCCTCTATCTAGTCAATTGGTTTGCCGTCTTTTGTTGCTACCCTCTTGCCTTTCAGCTCCATCTCATCGGTGACGGACATACCGCCGGCCGCGGCTCTGGCTATCTCCAAGATTCGAGACCGCTCGGGCTCAGAGTCCACCGGTCCACGCAGCGTAATATTTTCGCCATTCGTAATGATTTTGACGTTCTGAGAGTTGACCGACATGTTCTTGTCTTCAAGAATCGCTTTGCGAATATCTGCACTCAGCTGAACATCTTTCTGTTCATTACTTTGATGTTCCGCTGAGAAATCCTTCTCAGTTTTATTCATACCGGTGTTATCAGCTGCATAGTTCTCTGTACCCTGTCTATTCTGTGTTTGTGAGTTCTGAGGTTGCATCGACGTATCTGTCCGGTCACTCTGCGAGCAAGCGGTCAACATCACCGCTGGAATAAATAGCATCGTTAGAATTCGTTTCATGACTGTCACTCCCTTGCTGAATGAGAGGACAGCTAATCAACACTCAAGGTTCCAGCGCAACCGCCGTATTTGCCTGTGTACCCAACGACTTCAGCGCACGCACAATTTCACATCTAGCAATCACAACAATATCCAGGAACGTTTGCTTGCGGATCTATCCCTTATATTATCCTGTCGATATCGCCCACACCGAGCAAACTCATCACTGTCCCTGCATTCCCGCGTCCGCACCGCGTGTAGTGGCGACGACAATTTTTAGTTTCGTATTGAGCGCTTGGAGTTGCTCTAGCTCCAACAACGATGATTGAGGCATGTTGTATGCGAAGAGCCGCTTTAGCTTGGGAAATCGCGTAAACAACTTGAAGGCGTCGGGCTCCGCCCAAATACGTGAGAGTGACACTTCCTCCAGCGCAGGGGCTTCCAGACCGGCTAAAAATGCCTTGCTGAGCTTGCTTCGTCGCAAGCCGAGGTACGTTAATTCAGGCAAACTGACACGACAGGACGAAGCTGAAACGATTGAGGTATTTTCTAAAAGTAATCTCTTCAGCTTTTGCGGAACCGCAGCAGCGAAGCTGGAACAGCTGGGCATGTCGGTGCATACTTCCAGAAAGAACAGATGACTGAGGCGATGAATATTCTGCATATCCGCCTCAGTCAAAGGCGCAATCTGACTCACTGCGAGTTCTTCAATGCCTGGATAACTGTTGGCGAGATCTCTCAGCGGTTTGGCGCTGTCACCCGAGGGAATGAGGATGACCTCTCTCACCCCTTTTAGAAGCGTCGGGTTCTCAAACAGGGATGGATCGGAGTCGCCGAGCATGTGAACGCTCTGAACCGATCTCTTGCCAATCTCGCTCAAATCTTCGTTCGTGAGCGGTCCGTCTACCTCAAGGCTTCCGTCGTGGAAGCGCACAGATTCAGAACGGTACGCTTGCTGCCCGAACGCAAATGCAGCCACGGTGGAAGAGAAGCAAAACAACAGCAGAACGGATTTAGCAAACTTCAAGGTAAGACCTCAGATTCTTGTTCACATTTTGGGAAGGCAACCAGTTTACCATTGGCTGCTCCCGAGGGATTTCAAGTCCCAAAAATCGCCAGGCAACACCCAGTGCTACGCTCACAATCCTCCGATTAGCGTCGCGTCTGGCTAGAGGCATCGTGAAATTGATAAACTATCGCGAGACTATCAGTTAAATGAAAACAACCGTTGGCTGATGTTCGTTCAAGTGGCGGCGCAGACGGATAAGAGATGGCATGAACCAGGATGAACAACAGTCAAAACCGTATCCGACGGATTCGCAGGATTCGGTAGAGGGCCGGCTGACGAATAACCGGGAGAACGACAAAGAACCCCAAACTTACGAAGAACGTCAACTCGACTGGTACAAGAAGGTCTACAGAGGCGATCAGATGCCGCAGTTGACTGTTCGCGCAGTGCTCATGGGTGGCGTGCTGGGCATGCTAATGTCGATTTCCAACCTTTACACGCATATCAAGTTGGGCTGGGGGTTTGGAGTGGCCATTACGGCCTGCGTTCTGTCGTTCGTAGTCTGGCGCACCATCATGCTGGTCATCCCCAAGGTTACCCAGATGAGCATTCTCGAGAGTAATTGCATGCAATCAACCGCATCCGCAGCGGGATACTCTACAGGCTCAACAGTGGGAATGGCTTTTGGTGCATATCTTTTGATTGAAGGGCACCACTTACCCTGGCAAATTTGTGCGGTCTGGACGTTCGTCACTGCGATGCTGGGGGTTACGCTTGCCGTGCCGATGAAAAGACAAATGATTAATAAGGAACAATTGCCTTTTCCTAGCGGCATTGCTGCAGCGGAAACTCTCAAGAGCCTCTATGGAGGTTCGAAGGAAGCAGTCTATCAGGCGTACTCACTTGTTGTCGCACTCCTGATCGGTGCGACAACGGGAATTGCAAGCAAAGGTGAGTGGGCATGGCAGAAAGCCCTGGGTTTCAAACTTCCGGAACTCATTCCATTCCCGTTGACGTATCAAGGCATCAGAATGGAAAGCCTGCGCGGCTTCGGCTTTGAGCCCAGCCTTCTACTAATTGCCGCTGGAATGATTGTCGGTATGCGCGTTTCCCTTTCTATGTTTCTCAGTTCTCTCATACTTTACTTTGGATTTGGTCCCTGGCTCGTAAACAATCACATCATCGAGTCGGGTGCTAAGATTGTTTCATCGTGGGCCCTCTGGGGCGGCAGCGCGATTATGGTTGCTTCCGGACTGACATCCTTTGCATTGCAATGGAAAACCATTCTGAGAACGTTTCAAAACGTCAACGCTTCCAGCGAATTAAGCGGTCAGGCAGCCGAGCTTGAGGCGCTCAACAAAATGGAAGTTCCATTGAAGTGGTGCTTGCTCGGCGGCATACCACTGGCAGTAACGCTTGCGGTAGTCATGTTGATTGCATTCAACATCTCAATACCTTTGGGGCTCACAGCTGTCCTCCTGAGTTTTCTACTGGCACTGGTTGCTTGCCGCGCCACCGGTGAAACCGATATCACGCCTACGGGAGCCATGGGCAAGGTCGCACAGCTGACCTTCGCGGTGCTTTCTCCCGGCAATGTTACAACCAATTTGATGACCGCAAGTGCAACAGCAAATACAGCCATAGCATCAGCTGACTTGCTCACCGATCTCAAAAGCGGTTACCTTCTTGGAGCGAATCCGCGCAAGCAATTCTTCGCCCAATTGGCCGGCGTGTTCTTCGGAGTGGTGGCAGTCGTGCCCGCATGGTATCTGATGATTCCCAGCAAAGAAGTTCTTGAGTCGTACGATCCGCCGGCAACGAACATCTGGAAGGCAGTAGCGTTGGCCCTATCGAATGGCATTGATTCGATACCGCAGTCTGCCCAATACGCCATTATGGCCGGGCTGGGGCTAGGATTCGTTTTGACTTTGCTTGATCAGTTCTTTCCCAAGGCAAAGCGATTCATTCCGTCGGCGATGGGATTGGGATTGGCATGGGTAATGCCTTTTCAGAATGCGTTTGCTTTCATAGTAGGCGCATCAATTGCTTCAATTTGGAAACGCGCGCATACAAAATCAGCGGACAATTACATCATTCCCATTGCTTCCGGTGCCATTGCAGGTGAATCGCTCGCTTCGGCATTCATCGCCATACTTAGTGCAATCGCTGCGATCGGAATTTTGAAACAATGACAGCCTTTAGCTCTAATGTGTATTTGACCGCGGCGCCCGTAGAATTTCTGGCTGGATTGACAAATGGCATCACAAGGTAAGATTCTGGTACTGAGCATATGCGACAAGCGAGGAGCTTCACTTGGCAATCAGCGGCGGGCACATCAGACAGCATGACTGAGAATGAAGATATCGCCAAACTCTGGGAAGAATCACTCCACTTGAAACAGAGGCGGAAAGAGGAGGAGAAATCTTTTCGCCCTCCAGAAAGACAGCCGGATGATTCGGAGTTGGCTCTGCTTGAACCTGAGAAACGCAAGATTTTAGAAACGCTGCAAAAACTCAAGCGACGAACAACCCCGTCTGAGTTGGCAGCCGCATCAGGTCTCTCTATCGATAAATGTTCTTTCTGGTTGAACAAAATTGCGGGCGAAACACAAGGAACGCTTGAAGTTGCAGCCGACGGAACCATCCACTACACTTTTCCGCACAATTTTACCGATGCTTATCTCAAGCGAGGGTTGCTTCGCGCGGCATTAGTGGTTGGTACATTTCTCTTTCAGTTACTCTACTGGGTCGTCCGCGTTTCGTTTGGCGTAGCACTCGTACTTTCCGTGCTAATTGTTGTTGTGTTGATCATCGCGGTTTTTATCGCTTCGATATCCGGAAACGATTCGGGAGGCGGCGGTGGTGGAGACTCCGGAGGCGGCGGCAGTTTCGACTTCTTCGATGCTCGGTTCCTTTCGGATCTCTTCTACTGGAATTACAGCCCTTCAAGAACGTACTATCCAAATAGCTATTCCACTAGTCGAAAAGAAAAGTACAATTCGTTTGCGGAAGACAAACCAAAGGGAAATTTCTTCCTTGACTGTTTTTCGTTCTTGTTTGGCGACGGCGCACCAAATGAACGATTGATGGATGTCCGCTGGAATCAGATTGCACGGATAATCCAGGAAAATGGCGGTGTAGTCTCTACTGAACAGCTCGCACCTTTTCTTGATGGAAACCGTTCGGATTCAGGAATGATACTAACCGCACTGGCACAGTTTAATGGCAGACCGGAAGTCACCAAGAGCGGTTACATCGTGTATGTGTTTCCAAGCTATCTGAAACGTGCTCCGGTGAAGGAGCGCGACATGCCCTTCTTGGCTGAGGATCCGTGGAAGTTTTCGGGTGCATCGCCCGGATCAATCATTTTTGTTGTCGTACTGGCAATGGTCAACTTCGCAGGCAGTTGGTGGCTGTTCAAGCACATTGCCACAATAGCGATGCTTCAACCGTTACATATTTTGATCGATGTACTACTGACATACGCAATCGTTTTCATAGCAATTCCGATCGTTCGCTACTTTGTACTTCAAGTCTTAAACCAGCGTATTCAGGACCGCAACAACAAACGCGAAGCAGCGTACCAACTGCTTATGTCTCAGGCAAAAGACGTCATGGAAGAGATAGAGGAAGCAAAGGAAATCCGGCGACAGGAATTGGCGCTAACAACGGCTTCAAGCGATCAAATTGTCTATTCTTCCCAGCGTGATAGCGTGGAACAACAGTTTGATCAGTTTGAGCAACAGACAGTCTCCCCACAGCCAATCTCACAACCAACCGACTCATCGAATGTCGGTGCAAAGATCAACATTCCACCGAACAAACAAGGGCTGAGAAAAAAGTTCGGAAACAAGTCGGACGACTAAGAATTCGATGCACCGGTTCATGCTACTGTTGCTTCAATACTGAATCCGGTTTCGAGGTAGGGAGAGTGGAGAAGATATCTCGCAGAGGCGTACTGGTGGCTGCGGCTTCAGCAGTGTTCGCCCAAAACGGTTTGCAACAAGCCCTTGCCGAACCTGACAAAACTACTTTTGCAGATCTTGACCACGAGCGTTTCATGCGACTTGCTATAGAACAAGCGAACAAGGTGCCGGAATGCCCGTTCGGGGCCGTAGTTGTCAATTACAGAACCAAGAAAGTCATGGGTGAAGGCTGGGTTCGGGCGAATCAAAATCCCATTTGGCATGGCGAGATGACCGCGATAAACAGTTGTCCAGACGTGAGCAAAGATTTTGACTGGAAAGACATGTGTCTCTATACAACAGGAGAGTCTTGCCCAATGTGCCAGGCAGCTATTGTCTGGACTAAGATGCCTTTAGTTGTTTACGGAAGTTCAATTCCGTTTCTACAAACTTGTGGTTTCGGTCAAATCAACATCCGGGCGCAAGCTATAGTAGATGCAGCACTTTTCGATTACGGAAAGACCGTCATTATCGGCGGAGTTTTGGAAAAAACGTGCAATGCCCTCTTTACCAAAGCAAAGCAAAAAACGTAGGTCGACCGAAGTCCGATCTGGTGCCATCTCCGGTTGTGAGACGCCAAGAACAACTTACTGTAGATACTTAGACCGGGAGCCAAATGAGCCCAACCAGACATAACCTCGTAGCGGCGTTTCTCCTTGTTGCAAATGTTTCTGCCGCCACCAACGCAAAAGCGGCGGATTATTCCGGAGTAAACATGTTTCCCGAAAGCAATGTGTGGAACACATCCATAACGAAGCTCCCCGTTCATCCGAATTCAAAAAAATACATCGAAAGCATCGGAAATACAAAATCGCTGCATCCCGATTTCGGCGCAGGGAAATGGGAGGGTAAACCATTAGGAATTCCAATCAACATTGTTGGACCTTCAACGAAACGCGTGCAAGTAGAATTTGAATACGCCGACGAAAGCGACCGGGTAGCCTACCCTATTCCCGAGAATCCAAAAGTGGAAGGAGGAATCGAATCTCACGGCGACAGGCACTTAATTGCGCTTGATCCTGCTAACGCGAAATTATACGAGCTGTACCAAGTAAGCAAAACATCCAATGGTAGCTGGTCTGCAGGGTCCGGCGCAGTTTTCAATCTCCGTTCTAACGTCCTGCGTCCAGAAGGATGGACATCGGCAGATGCCGCAGGGTTGCCGATCCTGCCAGGGTTGGTAAAACACTCCGAGCTGGCGTCTGGTTCAATAGAACATGCGCTGCGGTTTACGGCTCCTCGCACTCAAAAAGCATTTGTTTGGCCGGCAACGCATTTTGCTTCATCCGACTCCAACCCGAATTTGCCACCAATGGGCATTCGTCTTCGGCTCACGTCAAATTTTGATGAGTCTTCTTTTCCAACAGATTGCCAGATAATTTTGCGCTGCTTAAAAAAATATGGAATGTTTCTTGCCGACAACGGAAGCAGTTTATTTCTCAGCGGCGAGCCAGACGAACGCTGGAACAACGAAACATTGCATCAGTTATCTCGAGTGACAGGGGCAGACTTCGAAGTTGTCGACGAATCAGGACTGATGTTAAAGCGCAACTCTGCCGAATGCAAACAGCAGTGAGAGCTGCTTACAAGTCCTCCATCAATTACAACGGCGCAATCTGCGGGTCCCTTTTAGGCTTGTGCAAAAAAGAGCAATCGTCAAGGTGAGATTCCTGATATCGGGAAACAGTGAACTTCTCCGACGGTGGTTAAAGTGTTGTTCAAACAAAATTTTTCTACAGACTGAATTCAGCTATTAAAGAGCCCTAATCACCTGCAACATTTAATGCGATAATGCTGCAAAAGGCATGGGGTGCCAGAACAGTTACATCATGGCGAAAATTCTGGTCACAACATTTACTAATATGCCCGGACTTGTCTTGGACAATTTCCGACAGGGTCTAGTCGAAGCTCTTGCGCGAGAGGGCAATGACGTAATGGTACTTCGAAGCAATGATTTCCTGGCGAGCTACCAGGACTCCAATGAAGTTGCAGAATCATTAAATAGAGAAATGCTTCTCAAGCAGATCCGCGACTTCCAGCCGGAGCTGGTACTTTCAATGAATCACTCGGGTATCTTCGAAAGACTATCCGAAACAATGCAATGTCCCATTGCAATTTGGCTCCTGGATGGTCCAGCATACCTGGTGGAGCCGGAAGAGTGTCGAAGGCAACACAACCGATACCACATGCTCATTCCAGTACGAGCCTTTCGGGATGACTTAAAAGACGGGTTTGGCTTTAAAGACAACCATATCCACTACCTGCCTTTCGCCACGGATTTTCAGTCCGCGCAATGCCAGTTTCAGCAGAACATCTCGTTTGTAGGAACTTTCTTTTCGAATTGGCGATTGCAAGAATTAGTTGAAAACCGCATGGAAGACAGAGATCTCGTGCGACGCATTCGTCAGCTGATTCAGTCATACGAACACGATCGAGACAAGCTCTTTTCAGTCCGCCTACGCGAATATGGACTCAGCACTGTCTTTACTCAAGACTTTGATGAAGCATTCATACTCAATAGCATTTCGATCAATCGACGACTCAAGATATTGGACGCTGTCGAGGAGCTGGGAATCTCTATTTTCGGCAATAGCGAATGGACGAAATCAATGCCGTATTCTACTAAACTCGCTTTGTCATACAATCCTGCACAGATAACCACGCGCCAAAGCCTGGAATCTTTATACAACTCAAGCCGCATCAATCTTAACGTCTCGCACGCCCAAGCCCGAGGCGGACTGCCGTGGCGAGTATTTGACGTAATGGCCTGCAATGGCGCTCTGGTTTCAGACTTTCAAGAAGACCTGTCATTTCTCTTCGGGGCAGAACTTGAGATTCCCATTTATGACACTCCAATTGAAGCGCACGAGCTATGCAAGAAGCTTCTAAATGACGAAGTCAGAAGAATATCGCTAGTGGAGTCCAGCCAAAGAGCGATTAACGGCGCACATAGATTTAGACATAGAATTGAACGCCTCGCAAACATTCTGGGTCTCGACCTACTTCCTGGCGGCGACGGAGCACTGAGATTTCTAGACGCGGACAACTTCAGATTCGAGGACTCAGCAAAAGCGTTGGCGAAAGGAGCCCGAGCTGAGTGGCCGGTCCAATGCGAAACCGCACGGTTTTCACTGCAACTTTTTCAATCACATAGCTTAGCCTTCGATAAGGACAACAGTCAGCTTGCCGAACTGTCGTTACCGGCACCATGCAAGTTGCACCATGAATTCACGGCGGAATCCTCGTTGGCATTCTTGCGCTTGGACATTGGCGAGTATTTCTCAAAACACTCTAAGCCGGAGCTCAGTGTTAGTCTGAAAGACGAGTCTGAAAGCACAATCAGAACGATCATTGACTTCAACAGCGATGTCTTAGCGTCTAACCAATTTCATTTCAACGGTAGCGATCTTGTCTGCGGATTCGATGCCTATTGCATTTTTAAGAATCCTTTTCCCGGACGCAACATTATAGTTGCTTTTGATAGCATGATGGAGTTGAGAACCTGATGGGCAACGAACTTGATCATGTCCTCGAAAACACCAGGCTAAGTATTGCAGCTAACAACATCGACGTAGCGATGGAAGAGCTGGCAAGCTGGCTCAAGAATTTCAGACACGACCATAGGCTTTTGGGGCGAGTGTTCGGCTCACGAGAAATCGATAACCTATGCATGGAGATCGGACACAACCTTTGCAATGCACTGGCAATCTCGTTGCCGCCCCATGATATCCGCGAGAACAGATATGACATACCGGGCGATACTGAGCCCACCGCAGCCAATATTGTCTTTGTTGCCAGTAATCTCTACCTGACAGGCGGACATACGGCCCTCATAGAAGATTACATCAAGGCTCTGCCGAATCAGAATAGCCGAATTCTAATTACTGATCCGGACAACGATGCCGACCGCGAAGCAATCATGTCACGCCTTTCTAAAGTTGACACTGATCTGAGCTTTAGTCCAAGAACTGCGTCGGCTCGAACCAAGCTAGCTTGGCTCATTAATGAACTGAAATCGGGCAATCAGGCGTTGACCTTTTTTGTACATCATCCCGACGATATCATTGCTGTGGCAGCAATGCAAAAGACAATTTGCCGAAAGATCGTCTTTGTGCACCATACCGACCATACCTTCACCCTCGGGCTATATGCAGATGCAGACGTTCATGTTGACTTCAGAGCAGTCGGCTACAAAAATTGTAGAGAAAACCAGGGAATTGCCAACAATAGGATCTTCCCTCTTGCATCATACGACTACGGTTGCCCGAAGGAAGGCAGCCGCTTCAAACGAAACATTCAGTTTGTCACCTGCACTAGTGGCAATAACAAGTTTGAGTTTCCATACAGTTTTCAACTTGCTGAATGCATCCCACAATGGCTGCAAGCAAGCGGCGGTCGTCATATACACATAGGCAATTTGTCCGTCGATACAAAGAGAAAAATCAACCACCAATTGCAGACTTTGGCGATCTCGCCGGACCGAGTGCAATTCATCACCCGGGTCGACAATCTCTGGAAGACACTAATCCTGGAAGATGTAGATCTCTATATTGACTCATTTCCTCTTTGTGGTTGCAGAGCTCTTGTGGAGGCAACAGGTGCAGGTGTGCCCGTGACTGTTCACCGCAGTTACGCGCACGAACTCTTTTCAAACCAAGGCTTCGCCTATAGCAGCGCTTTTATCTGGAAGACCAGGGAAGACTTAACTGACTACCTGAAGTCTCTAAATAGCGAAACACTTCAATCACAGAGCGCCGCAGCCAGAGAGCATTTTCTAAAGGAACACACTCTGGAAGTTCTGAGCGTTAGACTGAATGAACTAATAACAGAAGCTGCGTCCGGCACCCAAGAATCACTTTCTATCGACATAAAATCTGATCACTCGAAAGCAGACAGCGACGCGCTGCGATCATTTCTTGACTGCTTTGCCCCATTTCCTCAGCAGACCGGTCGTGCAGAAAGGGAGAAGATAGAGAGACTTATCGCAGTGGCGGCAGCCCTGGAACTTTCAGAAGATGACTTCAAAGCATTTCTAGCATCACTTACCAGTCCTTCGGTATTCAAAACCTACAACAAACTGCATTCAGAATTAGAGCGAAGCAAGAAGGTTTTGAGCCTCATAAACGCTGTCTATCCGGTCATTGTCAATGAGCAGCTGCACAATGAAAGACTCTCGCGCCTGCTGTTTGCAGTATCGCAACTCAAAGACAGCGTTCACTCCGTTAGAATTTCGAACAAATCGAAGCTCTTTGCACGCGTCAAACAATTCTATCGTCTGCTAGCAAGAAGGCGGAAGTGAGGCGGTATGTTCGTTGGAATTCCAGCTCTCATACTCAGGCAAGAATTCGGGCAGGATTGCCGGCAACAGTGGCTCCGTCCGGCACATCCTTTGTCACCACCGATCCTGCTTTGACTCTAGCCCCGACGCCGATGGTCACATCGCACATGATAATGGCTTTGGCTTCGATCGAAGCACCTTGCCGCACAGTCGTGAAGCGCAAGGTCCAATCAGATTCAGTGACCATGGTGCCGTCAGCGTTGGTCGCACGCGCAAAACGATCGTTAATGAAGGTAGTTCCTTCACCAATGAACACATCATCTTCAATGTTGACGCCCGGACAAAGATAGGCAAACGTCCTGATTTGGCATCTTTGACCTACTACTACGCCCTTTCCGATTTCAACGAAGTTACCAATACTTGTATTGGCACCGATTCGGCACTCGTAAAGATTGACGAAATCACCAATGGTGACACACTCACCTACGCCAACATCACGAATTTTCTGAAGAGGTCCGGGTTGGAAGTTTTTCACGTTCTAACCTTTGTTCGCCGGTGCGGAAAAGAGAGACACTATCAACAGCAAGTAATGCTATTTCTAGTCCGAAGCAATGTCACACGGTCACTCCACCAGCCATTGCCCGTCACGGCTCCGGTCAAAGTATCATACCGGAAAGCGGTGCTAGCTTGCGCTTTTCTAAACCGGCTGATTCTAAGTACTAGTAAAATTGCCTATCAATGAGAATCATCGACGCTAACTGCCAAAGCTGCCAGAATTCCGGTTCAAGATATCCGAAGAGGTAAACTTGCCGTGACTAATGTCCCTCGGCATCTGGTGATGATTGCGCCCACCGCCAATATAGAATGTGACAGTCGAGTCATTCACATGATCAACGCCTTTTGCGATGAAGGAAGCAAGGTCTCGATTGTATGCCCACCCCAAAGGGGCCCGTCTGAAGACTTAGCGGGCTTACTGCACGAATCGGCCACAATGTGCGATGTACCGTTCAATCTGCCCGAGGGGGAATGCTATGACCTTACTGAGTACCTGGGTGGTTCTATCAATTCAAGAATGAGGCAATGGCGTTCACAACTGGTGCGCGCCGGGGTAAGACGAGAGTTTGATGAACCAATCGGGAAACTTCCGATGCATCTTCGCAAGCCGTTTCTGGGCGCCGCTGACAAGTTGTTCGAGCACATTTTAAAAAGGCGAAAAGAAGCAGCAGAGAATCAGCGTTATTGGCAACACTTCCTTAGTTACCAACTTCCCCCCGCCTTGTATCGAAAGTACGAAAGCCTTATTCAGCTTGATTGCTACAATTACTTTTATTTCATCAAAACTTTGATGCTCAACAAATTCGTTGAGCCTGTAGACGCGGTCTATTGCAATGATCTCTGGTCTCTCCCTGCTGGCTGCCTCATCAAAGAACTTCTCGCAATCACCTTATTTTATGATAGTCACGAGATTGGCACAGCGACCATATCAGATCCAGTCAATAGCGCACTGGCAGCACAGAACGAGAAATGGATGTACCGGTTATGTGACAGCTTCATCACGGTCAATGACTCATGCGCCGAATACTACATGAAGTTGTGCTCTTTCCTGGAGCCAGTGGTCATTCCCAATGCTCATCGATTCCCGGTGATTTATCCACCGGACGCATTAAAGCTAAAACAACGTCTTGGTCTTGCAGCAGATTCCCACTTAGCGGTCTATGTCGGCTCGCTTAGTCCGTTCTCGCATTTGGACCGCTTTATAGAAGCAATTTCTCACTCTACGTCTAATCTCCATTTTGCCATTGTCGGTGCAGATGGTGAACTGGAGCAACTCAAAGCACTTGCTACGGATCTTAAGCTTCTCGACAAGAAAGTATTCTTTCTCGGGCGATGCAACTTTCAAGAAGTTCTCTCACTTATTTATGGCGCGGACTTCGGCATCATTCCCAACATTCAAAAACATGCAAATCCGTGGATTATTTCATCGAGCAAGCTATTCGATTATGTACAAGCGGAGATGCCCTTCATTTCGGATTTAGGACCGGAGATACAGAAGATTCTTGATGCATATCCCGTGGGCAAAGCTGTTGATTTCCAGACCAATCCTGCCAGTATTGCCGGATTGCTTGACGAATTCACCAGGCAAGTTGTCTCAAAGCAATTCTCAAAGGTCGACTTGCGAAAAGCAAAACATGACTTAACATGGTCGGACAACGCGATACATTCAATTTGTGCACCACGCCAGGTATTTCAAGCATGAGCAAAGTCGGCTTAATCGGATTCGGAAAAATTGGACAAGCCATTGCGTCGCAAATCTTGCTCAGCGGACAGGAGCTAATAGCTTTTGATACTGACCCTACACTTGCAACTTCGCTGGCAGCTGCACAGTACAGCAGTTCAGAACCCGGCGTCGGCGTCAAAATCATTGAGGCATTTAGTAGCGGACAGCTCAGCATTCAGTCAGATATGTCAGCACTAAAGCACTGCACGGCGGTTCTCGTTTGCATCCCGCTGCTCGTAGTCGAGCCCCCTTCGGGATCTGTTTTCATTGATTACAAACCTTTTGATGACTGTTTCCGCTTACTTGCGACAATCGTTCATAGTCGCATGCTAATTTCACTTGAGACTACCGTGCCGATAGGCACCTGCCGAAAACGTCTGGTAGCGCTTTTTGCAGAATACGGCAAAACCCATGGAATTGATTACCTTCTGGCATTTAGTCCTGAGCGAATAATGAGCAACACAATGTTGCAACAGCTCACAACTACACCAAAGATAGTGGGAGCCCTGACTGTTGAAGCGTTGGAGTCCGCAGAATCATTATACAAAAGCTTTCTTCCAGCACACTTAGTTAAAACAGTTTCTTCGCTGGAAATAGCGGAGATGATCAAACTCGCGGCCATGGTACACAGGGACCTGAACCTGGCGTTGATCAACCAACTCGCCGTTTACTGCGAGACGGCTAACATTGATGTTCGCGAAGTCCTGAGCCTTGTTAACACGGATAATGTAACGCACGTTCTCTATCCGGGAATCGGAGTCGGTGGCCATTGTACGCCGGTCTACCCTTATTTTCTGATCGACAATTTCGCCGAGCGCGGCATGACATTCTCACTTGCAGTGGAAGCTAGAAGAGTCAATGATTCAATGTCGGATCATATTATCAACAAAGTCTGCGAAGAATTTTCGTTAACGACGGCGCTCATTCTAGGACTCGGTTTCAGACCGAATGTGAAGGAAGACGCGTTCAGCCCGTCCTACAAAGTCAACAACGTACTGAAGAAAAACGGGATCACTACGTATCTTTGCGATCCCCTTTACTCAGAGCTGGAGATTACCAACAAGGGTTTTGAATATGCAAGCGATCCGTACACCAGGCAATACGATATTGTTATTCTGGTAACCGCTCACGATGATTTCGTCGAGCTTGATCTTGCAAAGCTAGCCCAACAAGGCTGCAAACTCGTTGTTGATGGCCGTAACGCTTTTAATCAAGCGGCTGTGCTTGCAGCCGGCATGGCGTATCGCGGAGTCGGAACAGGCTGCACCAGCAACAAACCGGCCTTAGCGGTAGAGCATGACTGAAGCTGCAACTTTAGTAGGCAGGAGCGCAACGCAATGGAAGAGAATACCTATCACCCCTCAGCTTTGCAAAAGATTAGCGGCGTTAAGCTTGGCCCCGGTGTCACAATTTGCGATTTCGTAAATCTGTACGAATGCAGCATAGGCGCCAGCACCAAAATAGGACCATTTGTGGAAATACAGCGAAACGCCACAGTCGGGGATCGCTGCAAAATTTCAAGCCACACTTTAATCTGTGAAGGCGTGACAATTGAAGATGAAGTGTTCATCGGGCACGGAGTTGTCTTTGTCAATGATCCCCAGCCTAAAGCATGCCGGTCTTCTGGTGCATTGAGTACAAAAGTTGACCGGCAAATTCATCCCGGCAGAGTTAAAAGAGGGGCCTCGATCGGCTCAGGAGCGGTGATCATGTGCGACGTAACAGTCGGAGAGCGATCCGTGATTGGCGCCGGTGCAGTGGTCACCAAAGATGTGCCCGCAGGAGTCGTCGTGGTCGGGAACCCCGCTCAAATTCTGCGCGAGCTGAATAGATCGGTTGAAGAACAAAACAATAGAACTTAGTTTTCAGAAAACAAGAAGAAGAAGAAGAAGAAGTTAAGAGATTCAAACCAGTGCTCATGGCGCGCCCCTGGAATGGAAACGACTGCTCAGCGTAAGTTTTTCGGGTAGGTTCTTAGAAGACAAATCTGGCGCCGAAGGCAGACCTATGTCAAGATCCGCCCATGATCCGAATTTCCTCTACAACAACAAGCTCGCAAGACCATTCAGGCACAGATTCCTTGGCGGGAGCGGCAGAGCCGACACATGGAGTCATTTCTGATGGTGCCAACAGTGAGTCGCTCGTCAAGTTTTTAGGCAAGAACATAACTGAGTTAGCCAATCTCAAATACGCCATTGCGAGCTTCGTTGTCAACAACCTGAGAAGAAGGTATCACAACTCTGTGGTGGGATTTGGCTGGAGTTTGTTGAACCCGCTTTTAACAATGGGGGTGATGGCCCTTATTTTTTCCCTTGTTTTCCATCAGGACCCCAAAAGGTTCACTGTCTATCTCTTTGGAAGCATGCTGCCCTGGACGTATATCGTGGAATCACTTGTCGGCGGAAGTACGGCGCTGACCGCCCACGAATCATTTCTGAAGAAACTCTATCTTCCAAAAACTTTCTTTCCGCTGGTAGTTGTTTGTGTCGCAACCTGCAATTTTTTATTGAGCATGATTAGCCTGCTTATCCTCGGTTTTGCGTTCGGTATGAAGCCGAGTCTGTCGCTGCTGCTCTTACCGTTAGCAACAGCTGTGCTTTTTTCTTTCAATTTCGCAATGGCGCTGCTTCTGGCAGTTGGCACCGTTTACCTCAGAGATCTGACACATCTTGTCACTGTATTTCTTGGCGTAGTTTTCTATATGATGCCAATCATCTATCCGATTGATCAGATGCCCCAAGAGTATCGAGGACTATTTCTCTGTAATCCCTTTTACTACTTTCTCTGTTTGTTCCGAGCGCTGCTGTATGAAGCGCGGATCCCCACGGCACAGGAATGGAGTATTCCTGTCGGAATAAGTTTCGTCGCCCTATTCTGCGCATTGTATGTGTTGCGCAAGAAAGACAAAGACATAGTGTACAGACTGTGAATGAGGCAAAGGTCCGACAAACGTGAGCGCAGAAATACGCATAACAGATGCTTGGTTAAGGTTTCGTGTTTACAGAAACCCATCTCCTTCGCTGAAAGAAACCATGCTTTTCGGGGTAAAGCGTAACCGCGCCGCCAGAGTGGTTGAAGAATTCGCTGCTCTAAAAAACATCAATCTCAACGTTAGCAGCGGGGATCGATTGGGTATCATCGGTCTGAACGGAGCGGGTAAATCAACCCTTCTGAGAATGATAGTCGGCATCTATCCCCCCCATTACGGCACAGTCGAAGTAACAGGAAAAATCACTTCAGTCATTGAGCTCGGCACCGGAATGGACCTTGAATTGAGTGGAAGGGAGAACATTTATCTCAATGGTACTTTGCTAGGACTTTCATTTCGAGAAATGAAAGAACTGGAGAAAGAGATAATTGAGTTTTCGGAACTCCAGGACAAAATCGACCTTCCAGTAAAATACTATTCTTCCGGAATGTACAGCCGACTGGCGTTCTCTATCGCTGCTGCAATTAAGCCGGAAATTCTCATAGCAGATGAAGTATTTGCAACAGGAGACGCTCAGTTCATTCCAAAGTCTCTCAAGCGAATGGAAGAGATGTTCGAGTTTTCTAAAATTTTGGTTCTCGTTTCACACAGTCTCAGCCAGATTACGCAATTGTGCAACAAAGCCATAGTTTTGCATGGCGGCGAGATAGTGGGACGCGGTAAGCCCGATGAGATGGTGGATTTCTATCTAAGTGAGATCGCCGGAGACGCACCTCTGAAACGCACCACCCCACTATGAAGGCAGTAGAGGTCAAGGTTTTGCTCAAAACGCTTCCCAAGCCCCGAATGTTGGAATTCCCCGGAGTTACGGACACCAGGGGATCTCTGTATTTTGTGGAAGCAAGAAATCATGTGCCCTTCGATATTGCGCGAGTCTACTATATAAACGATGTTCCAAACGGCGAAAGCCGTGGTTGGCACGCACATAAGACACTGCAGCAGGCTCTGGTGGTGCTCAGTGGCAGCTTTGAAGTAGAGCTCAACGACGGAGAACAATCATTCAAGTTTCAACTAATGAAAGCGAACCAAGGTTTGTATCTGCCACCGGGATATTGGCGAGGCATAAATAACTTTGCTTCTGGTTCCGTGCTTTTGGCACTGACGTCTGCATACTATGATCCTGATGACTATATTCGCGACTACGATGAGTATTTAGCTTGGCGGCGACAGGGCCAGATAGGTACAGGGTCATTGCATGCAGACTGATTGCATCTAACTTTGCGACCCAAAAGACTGAGTCCTGAAAGGGTATAGCGTGTGTGTGGTCTTGCCGGTTTTTTTGATCTGATTGACGCCCCGGATGCTCATCGAGACGAGCCGCGCACCCTGGCAAAGATGCTTGATCAACTGCTGGCACGTGGTCCGGACGCATCTGCTGTATGGCACGATGGTCCGGTGCATTTTGCACACTGCCGACTGTCCATCATAGATCTTTCGCAATCCAGCCAGCAGCCGTTGCGTTTGGAAAATGACGATTTTGTAATCGTGTATAACGGCGAAGTGTATAACTACAAAGCGCTCAGGAAAGAATTGGAACTGGCCGGCGATAGATTTTTTTCAACAGGAGACACCGAAGTCGTCCTGAGAGGATTCAGCAGATATGGTACGCAATGGTTGAAGCACCTGAATGGCATGTTTGCGGCCGCCGTTTGGGATCGCAGGGAAAAGCAGCTGACACTCTTCCGCGATCGCTTCGGCATAAAGCCGCTTTATTGGTCGGTTATCGGTGGCACACTTGTATTCGCATCACAAGTCAAGGCTCTTTTGCAGTATCCAGGAATTCGCGCTAAGTTGAACTTGAATTGGTTAAACGAGTATCTGACTTTTCAGTATGTGCATGGACCGATAACACCATTTGAGGGTATCTATCTTCTGCAAGCGGGAAGCAGTCTTGTCTTCAATCAAGAATCTCTGCATGTGGAAGAAACACTCTGGGCTCCGCAGCGATCGTATAGGCCTGATTACGGCTTGTCCTTCGAGAACGCCACAGACTTAGTAACCGGCGTATTCAACTCGGCGGTGTCCAATTCACTGGTTAGCGATGTGCCGATAGGCTCCTATCTATCTGGTGGCATTGATTCTGGAGCCGTCGTTACCGCTGCAAAACAATGGCAAGATGGGCTGAACACGTTTACCTGCGGTTTTGATGATCCCGGTTTATCGATCAAAGGAAGAACGTTGGATGAAACGGAGCGGGCTCGCACTGTTGCGTCGGTTGTCGGATGCAAATTTCATCACATTAACATCAGCCCCAAAGATATTTTGCAAATGCACGTAAGAGTCATCGAAACAATCGAAGAACCAAGACTTGGTGTCTTGTATCAAAATGATTCAGCAGCGAAACTTGCCAGTACAGTTGTGCGGGTATGCCTAAGTGGTGCAGGTGGAGACGAGCTATTTGGCGGCTATCCGTGGAGATACCGCACTGTGCGCCACGCCCGAAGCAAAGATGAGTTCGTGCGGGGATATTATGGATTCTGGCAAAGAGCATTTAGCGATGAAGAAAAAGCGGCTCTTCTTAGACCGGATGTTCTAGGGCAGACGGATTTAGACCTGGCTTTCAATACCTTTGCAATGCAATTCCCACAAGATGTCGACTATAGGGACATAGGGGTAAAGACCTGGCTCTGCCTGAAGTATGAGTGCGATTTCTTTCTGCACGCCTTGCTTCAAGTTGGCGACCGCTTAGCAGGAGCCTATGGACTGGAAGAACGATTTCCGTTTCTCGACAACGATCTAGTAGCTCTGGTAGACATCATTCCGGCCGAATACCACTGGGACCCGGATGAAGATCCGGTAGATGGAAAATATCTCTCAGGTAAACGCCTGCTGCGAAACGCACTCTCAAAGCTGGTATCACCAAGAGTGGCAACATTGCCAAAACAAGGCTTTACCTTGCCAATTCAAGAATGGTTCCAGGGTCCACTATCCGAATTCGTAGCGCAAGAGCTCTTCGACCATGACGCGAGGATTCTCAACTATCTCAAACCTGAAGCTGTCGACCTGGCGATTGACAACGGTAAAACGGGTCGCTCAGTAAGCGGAGCCCAAGTTTGGTCCTTGCTGTCAGTAGAAACCATGCTTAAAGTCTTTTTCGATTAACCCCATGGAACTTCACTCCTGTCTGCAGACCGAAACTTTATCCTGAGCCCGGTGTATTTGCAGACGATGCCCAGCGTGATGGAGTGATTGCGGCACCTAAAGCATAGCGACGTTCTGGAAGTTGGATTGGGCTACGGTTCCTTGAGCTCGTTATAGGCGTGCCCATGGACAGATTGCCGAGCTGCCGGAGAGCGCAGCTAGATAAATTGGCGATAAGTAACTCGCTCCAGGCAAGATGTTATCATCGACGGGTCAACTTAACAGTTGATGGTGCACCGTAAAAGTTTGACTTCACGAGTAGCTCTTCACCATGCGTGTATACATCACCGGGGTCTGCGGGCAAGTTGGCTCACATGTCGCAGAGTTGCTCTTGGAGCGCGGCGATCATGTCTGGGGCATAGACAACTTAGCTACTGGCAGGCGAGAACATCTTGGGGACACCAAGAATCTCACCTTGACACTCGGTTCGATTGCCGATAAGCAGCTGATTTCCGAAACCATTGAAGAATTTCGCCCGGACCTAATCGTCCATGCTGCCGCCTCGTACAAAGACCCCGAAGATTATCATAACGACACGTTGACCAATTGCGTCGGAGCGGCCAATCTGATCTCAGCGGCAAAAAGCATGGGCGTTAAGCGGTTCATCTATTTTCAAACCGCGCTTTGCTATGGAGTCTCCCCCCGGCAGCAACCCATTCAGCTTGATCATCCGCTGTTTCCGGCAAACAGTAGTTATGCCATTTCCAAAGCTGTGGCCGAGCAGTATCTAGAAATTTCCGGTCTCGACTATTTATCGTTCCGCCTCGCTAACGTCATCGGACCTCGCAATTTAAGCGGGCCATTGCCAATCTTCTTCCAGAGACTGAGCGAGGGCAAGCGCTGCTTCGTCACAAAATCTCGACGCGATTTTGTTTTCGTAAAAGACCTTGCTCAATGCGTACTCAAAGCCATCGATGGTACCGGACATGGTGCATACCATTTCTCTTCGGGCACCGACGTGGCAATCAAGGATCTTTACGATAACGTAGTCGCAGCGATGCGGCTAAGCAAGTATCCTGAGCCCGAAGTGAGGGATCTGGGGACTGATGATGCCCCCTCTATACTTCTGGATCCGGCCAAAACATTTGCCGATTTCGGACCAATAGATTTCACTCCGCTTCCTGCAATTGTTCAGTCCGCTGTAGATTACTACAATGAGTATGGAGTCGTGGGAGGCTACACGCATTTGCGAATTGATGCGGAAAAGAAATCCGCGGTCGTATGAAAATCCTAATTACAGGCGGCGCAGGTTGTCTCGGTTCCAACTTGATCGAACATTGGTTACCCGACGGACACGAACTATTTGTAATAGACAATTTTGTCACCGGTAAGCCCGACCTGCTATCGGGACTTAGAGGATTATCGCTGTGCGAAGGCACAATCGCCGACGCAAAATTAGTGAAACAATGCTTTGCTGATTTCCGTCCAGAGGTCGTCGTGCATGCCGCCGCATCGTACAAAGACCCTGATGACTGGGAAGAAGATAACGCCACAAACATTCTTGGCAGCATCAATGTTGCCAGAGCCGCGCTTGAATTTAAGAGCCGGCGTATCATCAATCTTCAGACAGCTCTTTGCTTTGGTCGCGCGCAAGAGACCCCGGTCTCCAACGATCACCCACTGGCACCATTCAGTAGCTACGGCATTACCAAAACGGCGGGCGAGCAGTTCATGCTATTGAGTCAGGTGCCATTGCTCTCTTTGCGCATCGCAAATGTCACAGGACCTCGCCTTTCGATCGGACCAATTCCAACGTTTTACAAGCGGTTAAAGGCTGGACAGCGCTGCTTCTGTTCTGACACGGCTCGAGACTTTCTCGATATGAGCGATTTCCTTTCGTTTATGGATCTCGCCATTGCAGCATCAGAGAACAAGACAGGCGTATTCAATATCGCAACAGGCAAAGCGCACACAATCAAAGAAGTCTATGAGCTGGTGGCGCGACACTTAGGATTGGAACCCGGAGAAGTTCGCATTGTGCCGGCCGCGGCAGACGATGTGCCAGTTCTGGCGCTAGATCCCGAGCAAACAGAACAGGTCTTCGGATGGAAAGCTGCAATAGACTTTGAGGAAACAATCAGCAGGCAATTAAGCTGGTATGACGAACATGGTGTCAGTGAAGTTTACTCGCACCTTAAGAAAGTTGAGTCGGCATGAAGCAAGTTTTCGAAGATGCGCATATTCTCGTGGTCGGTGGCGCCGGATTCATCGGCAGCAATCTCGTGCAACAGTTGCTCAAAAACGGCGTCGGAAAAATTCTGGTCGTTGACAATTTGCTTTCATCAGAAAGCAGCAACGTCCCGACAGATGAGCGCGTGCAGTTTATTTTCGGAAACATCACCGATGATCGCATCTTGCGCGAACTGCCTGAAGATCTAGACTACGCATTCAATCTTGCCTGTTACCACGGAAATCAATCTTCAATCGCTGACCCTTTTGCTGACCATGACAACAACATGCTGACTTCGCTTAAGTTGTTCGATCGCTTGAAAGACATTTCCTCACTGCGCAAAATTGTTTATGCTTCCGCGGCCTGCGCCGTCGCAGAGAAAACTCACGATTGCGCAAGTGCTACCACTGAAGACCAGCCCGTAGCGCTTTTCCATGACAGTCCTTATTCAATCTCGAAAATCGTCGGCGAACTTTATGGAAACTATTTTTACACGCGCTATAAATTACCCTTCGTAAAAGCGCGTTTTTCCAATGTTTACGGACCGGGCGAAATTCTTGGTGCCGGACGCTGGCGAGGTACGGAACATACAGTCTGGCGCAATGTTATACCGTCCTTTATCTGGCGGGCTCTTAATGCCGAGGCATTACCGCTGGAGAATGGCGGCAATCTCAGCCGCGATTTCATCTACGTCGAGGACATAGTACGCGGGCTTATGGCTTGCGCCGAGAACGGCGAGCCCGGAGAGGTCTATAATTTGGCTACTGGTCGTGAAACTACCATTCTTGAACTGGCTAATCTGATAAACCGCCTGACGCACAACAGCACTCCGTGCGATGCTAGACCGGCGCGTGACTGGGATAGATCCGGAAAGCGGTTCGCATCAACTGAAAAATCTTGGCGCGTCCTCAATTTCCGCGCCGGAGTTTTACTCGAAGAAGGTCTGAAAAAGACGATCGAATGGACTATAGCTAATCGCTCCTTTATTCAGAGCTGCATGAGCAGGCACGATATTTTTCTTCGCCAATTGAAGGACACAGGCGAAACCTCATCTACCGCTTCCGATTTTCGCTTTCTCCGAAATAACCGATGAAGTGGATTCATCGTAAAAGCGGGTACGAATAGCGTCAACAACCCGCCTTGACGCTTCTCCTCCGCCAAAGAAGTTTCGCGCCGCCAGAGAATCGGGAGTTACAGCCTCTTGGACGGCTTTCTCCATAGAAGCTCTATCGCCGCTGCCAAGCTTCGCCCATCCTTGCTCGATTAGATCCGGCCAGATATTACTGCCGTAAAGAACAACGCACTTCTTGCCGCTCCAGACAGACTCGCGCGGAAGCCCGCCTGAATCTGTCAAAACCATCTCACAGTTCTGAAGTAACGCCAGAAGGCGCAAATAGGTGAGAGGCGCCACTGTTCGCACCGCACCCAGAGACTTTCCATCATCCAGGTATCTACTCAGTATCGGTTGACTGCGCGGATGCACGGGCCAGATGACGGGTTCATCAAGTTTGCTTGCAACACTCATAACGTCGCAAAAGCGCCTATACTGGCTTAGATCAGTATTCTCCGGGCGGTGCAAAGTCATGAGATGGAATCGAGCGGAAGAAAGACATAACTCCTTCAAGATGCTTCCATCTGCGCGCCTCTCGGATAGGCACAGACAATCAAGCAAAAGATCTCCGGTCAGAACCGAGCGTGAACTCAAGTTTTCTTGCTCGAGAGAATCCATTGCTCGCGCGACTGGCGCGCAATTGAGGTCTGATGCGTGATCGGTCAGCGTGCGGTTGATTTCTTCTGGACGTCCACGCTCAAAATCACGCAATCCGGCTTCGGCATGTACCAGTGGTATAGGCGTCTTTACCACAGCCATAGCCGTTGCAAGCGTCGAATTGGTATCGCCATCAACAAGAACTATATCCGGACAAATTTCACCTAGCAGTGCTTCGATCCGCTCGATCATGCGTCCGGTAACCATGCCTGGCGGTCCCGAGCCTACATGAAGGTTAAAGTCCGGCTTCCCCAGTTCGAGATCGTCACACTGTCCCTGACTGAGTGCATACTCGTAATGTTGTCCCGTATGAACAAGAATATGAGTCCAGCCCATCTCTAGTACTGCATTTCGTACTGATGGAACCTGCATGAATTGTGGACGCGCACCAACGATTCTTACAATCTTCATGGCTGCAGATAGTCCCTCTTGCACACAACAGGCAAATCAAACTTATCGATTGCAAGCACTCAGCTCGCCTCCCTCATACAGCGGCTCTGAAAGCGGCAGATCCTTACGGCTGAGGGCACCTATTTCAACACTGTCGAAAGACCGTCCCGGGACTCGTTCGGTAATGTCCGCATTGACTGCTTCTATAAACTTGCAGTACGAGTATCTCCCACTTTCGATGACGTCACTGTAGGCACGTTCTGTAAGTTTGCGCAGATACTCGAGGTCTTGCAGTTTGTTGAAGACTTCGTCAATGTTAGAGAAATCCTTCTTCAATGGAACAAAGTGTTCGTCTGCTTTTACCACACCAGAATAGTTGCCCTCGAACAACACAAGAGCCGTGCGGAGTCGAATGGCTTCAAAGATCTTCGGCGAAACTTGGTTCATCTTCACCAATCCCTCGTGTTCGGCCAGCAGATCCTGATGTATGTCCTGAAAAGTACGTTTGCAATTTTTGGCAAGAGCCTTTACTACCGACTCCTTTAGCTTCCCTTCAAAGTCAAACACGTTCGAGCCGGACTCAGTTCCCAACGTTGAACGGCTCGATGACAAAAACCGGTACCAATCGCTGCCATAAATACGCTTGTGGTCATCAACCTCAATGTTTACAGGAATACCGCGCTGCTTCGCCAGCCGCTTCACCTCGACGCCAATCAGGTATTTCTCATAGGCCAAAGCACCATAGTGATACGGGAGCACTCGACCACGGTAAGCAATTATGAGTTCGCGTTGTTCCAGCGGTGTGGCATAACAATCTATGCTCGGATCTTCGGGAACATACCCTGTCAAAGTAGGCAGAAAGTCCGTCTTAGGAAAGCGCGTCTTGGGATAAATAAGCTCAAGACTTTCTTGGGGAACACAAGTGTAAACGATGTCGAAGCGAAGCTTCTCCATCCAGCATCTGGCGGTTTCTGTAGTGTCGTACTCGTCCTGAATGAAGAGTATCTTTAGCCCGGAGAAATCGGCAAGTTGCTGCGCTATATTCGCATCGATGAAGTTGCTCAAAGAGAGCCTCACAGAGTAATGCACGATCACCACGTCAAACACGGAAAGATCAACGTGAACTGGCACGATACTATTAGTGGTGGCTGGTAAATAGGAAACATTGTGCGGCAAATATTGACGAAATGAATTGAGGTGTTCATAAACTGTTCCGATATTCGCGCTGAACTCATCTAGCAAAATGCAAACATTCAGTCGGCGCGGTATCTCCGGCAAGAGCTGCTCATCGGTACTCTCGGGCGGTAATGAAAGCGTTTGAAATCGCGAGCCAATTGTTGATACAGCCGAAGAACGGATTGGCTCAGAATCCACTGGAGATATGAATTGGTCGCAAAAGTTGTACATCCACTTTTCATTGCTTGCGGCTATTGCTCGTTGATCAGGATCCCTTATGGAATCAGTGCCTATTCCGTGGCTATCATAAATCAGAGGTACATCCAGCAATTCTTTGATTAAGCAAGCGGCGGGCAGCGCCCCAAAATAATTGCAATACACGGCTTCAATCCGTGCATGTGATTTGTTCAAGAGCAGCGTTTGGATAACATAAAAGTAGCCGAAACAATCCAGTCTAATTGACTCTTCGTATCTCCTATACATACTCTTCGGCAACTGGTGCAGCAAGTAATGCTGCCAGTAGCGCCCGTCAGATAGCGCCCTTCGTCTGATTTGCAGAACCTTTTCGTGCCATAAGTCTAGAGCCTTGCTCAGAGGTCGGCGCAGCCACTGAGGCAAAACCTCCGTGATTTCGGCAAAAGAGCGCTTGAATCCGGTCTCTAAGAGAAATCCGGTTAGGCGCCGATAGGGTGAACTGAGAGAGCGCCCCAGAAACTCGGAGAGGTCGTAGCATTCGGCTTGAGGCATATGCACGGGAAGAGCATAAACAATTGCAGAACCACTTAAGAACTCTCTGAGTTCATCTAGCTGCACTTCCTGCGGCGGGCAGATTATAGATAATCTGCTGCCAGCTGCGCAAATGCGGTTGATCGAGTCAATAAGCTGGCTATCACAAAGGAGATTGCTGCTCGGAACAAGCATCGCAATATGTTTAAACCGACCGGCCAAACACCAGTCCTCTTCGTTGCTGCTTGAAAGATCGGGAACGCCCTTTACGCTAGAGTCAGGACTCATGATTGCCGCCAGCACTGCTTTGCATCACCTCGAAAATTCCAAGATTCAGGATAGATCTTGCCTGAGCATAGACAACACTGCAAGGTGATCATCCATGTCTGAGCAAGTTTTCATTGGGTTTTCGAGCGTTTGCCGTGACAACGGACAGGGCTGCGATCGAACGTCATCATTCTTTATCACAGACGGAGCAAAAAACTCGACTGATACAGGTGATCGCACGGTCCCGGATTTACAGTAGAGCTCATTTCCGGCTGTCGTCACATTCTTCCGCACATTTGCGACAGAGAACAACACAACGACCAATCCAGAACGCTGCATCGCCCTTTGGAGGCTGACGGCTTGCAAACTGTTCGCAAGACTCCTCACAGGCCCGCGAAGCCTTAGATTTTGACTTTATCGAACACGGCGTAGTTAGTGTGAGAAGGGGCACGTGCGCCCATTGTTAAGAAACATGATCGTTTGTTAACAATGACAAAAAGCAGCCCTATAGTGGCTAAAGGTTTGGTTTCTCCGGGAGCGATGAACGGACATGTTTAACTTCCAATCTGGACCGGGAAGCACACCGGCAAACCCGTTGCGACTTCTGTTCATCTGGTTGGCACAGCTGCCACCATTTGTAATGCTCTTGATGATTCTCGGATGCTCAACGATAGTAACCTATTTGCACATGAACTTAAGAGACACGGCGACGACCGCAATCACACACTTCGCTTCGCCCGACGATCATATACCTCTCTCTCTCTCTATCGTTGTGATTGTTTCATTGCTGTTCTTGCAGATCTTAACACTGCAACGCCAAACAATGACCTGGCGGACGAAGATACAGAAGATTCACACTGAGGGTGCAAAACTTCAGTTTTTGAATACGCCAACGACCATGGAGATCCCTGTTGCAAGCCCAGATGCCTGGGCCGCGATCAAAAGAAATTTGCAGGGAGAGATAATCAAAGGCTGCGATACACGGCGAACACATTGGGAAATAGTCGGTCTAGATGAATCTCGTAGGCAGTTGCGGCTAGCATTGCGGTATACAAATGATCCGCTTGGTCGAAAACCTTATCAGGTATCGGCGCGCAAACTAACTTGCTCAATGAAAGTCACATCGCTGGGGGGGCGTAAAACGCAAGTTGACTTGTTGTTTAGTTCGAAATTCCCAATGAACTACAGAACAGTTCGCGAACTAATTGATCGAACCAAGACTGCGATCAGCCGAATAGCAATTCAACCGGAACCAGAGGAATCACCACGGAATTATTATTCATAGACGCAGAAGTTTGCTTGCGTTGATGCCGAGCAGTTTTTGTTTGATCTCATTCGTGAGGCTTGTCCATCTCGTTATCCAGCGGATGGGCAAAGGGATCCGATCTCCGTCATCTCCCGCAGGAAAACTTGCAAAAGCCGATCAGGTCTTGTACGCTCAATTCCTGACTGCGGGAGAGCATGATGACCCAACCGTTGGATGAGCCCGGCTCAGAAGCTATCCGTCAATTCGACGCTGGAACTTTTGCCAGGGAACAGATTGAACGCATTGCTTCTCTGCAAATACTAATCAACGGATTGATTGCATTGACGTGTGCTTTGGTAGCAGCGATTCTCGTGCTCGTGATAATCACGAACTGGGATTTAGCAGGAATTCTTCGTAACCTCATTCTGCCACTTGTTCTCTTAGGACTGGCAGCTTGGATTGGCCGAACGAATTGCAAATCCTGGAGCCGTTGGAGAGCTGAACTATTAAATTCATTGCGGCACTCAGCAGCCGATGGATTCACAATGAGGCTTAGCAAAAGCGGCAGTAACGTTACCGGTGTTGTGCTCAACTCGCAGTTTCCCGATCGAGAATTTTTTCAAGGTAAGGTTATTTGTAGAACATTTGGACATGCTACCGTTGGGGAGCTTTTGGACGTGAGTATTCACAATTGTCCGCAATGGAACACGCCGCTGATAATGATAAGCGGCCACAGCGTCATGTTCGCAAGTCCTGTCACCTTTCCACACTCTGTAGTGAACTGGTGGAAGCAACTCCGGAATGGCGAGATGAAGTGAAATGGACCCCGGATAGAAAGGGGACATGAGGTTCTGGCATTCAAGAATAGTTAATTATTGCGCCGCTGGTTCTTCAAGACTTCTTAACTGCTACACGTGCATACTGGTAGCACGAAAAGAAGAAAGAACTTTCAGAAGAAGAAGAAGAAGAAGAAGAAGAGACGGAGTTACGGCAAGCGAATTGATGTTCTTCGAACGCCAGGTTTTTGCTGAAATTCAATCAGGCACTCGATACGAAGTTTATGATTGGTCAAGCCACTAAGAATCGGTGCCCGAGCCGGGTATCGTTTGCCATAGCTAAGTAGTAGTTTCGGATTGCAATCAGCACCGGGAAACACCTGCGCATTTCCGCAATCGTATTTTAAAGGTCATAACCGACGAAGGAGGCTTATGTCAGCCGCTAGGATTCTTATTGTCTATCTGGGTGGCGCACTTGCGACAGTCGCCACGATTGTCGGGGTAGCGGCGGGGCTCAGCTACCTCACCCATCAGTCATTCTTTGGAGTCGACGCGTCGAGACTGGCCGCCCAGCTCCTCGGTCTCGTGGTGTCGGCCATAGTCGGCTTACTGCTACTTCTTTTCGCGGACAAGCAATTATGTAAGCGATGGTTTCTGTTCCTCGCAATGAATGTAGTTGTTGTGGCATCGATCTCGTTCCTGGTGCACATCTTCCACGCTGAAGATTACATGACCCGGAGCGGTCTGGACTACTCGCGATTAGCATTATTCTGCATAGTTTGGGGTATGTCGGGATCGATCATTTCGCTTCTGCTTTCCCGATGGCAAGCAAAATGGTTACTTGGTGTCAAAGTATTGGTGCAGCGCGACCCGCAGCATGAGCTGAGCAACAATGAAGAGTGGTTGCTAGTCACCGTGAAAACGCTCTCTGAAAAAGCAGGTCTGCCGGCTACGCCTGAAGTGGGTATCTGGACCGATGAGGCTTTCAATGCTTTTGCAACCGGTCCGAGCAAATCCCGTTCTCTTGTTGCGGTGTCTTCCGCATTGCTAGATAAGATGCCCACCGCTCAGGTAGAGGCTGTTCTCGGTCACGAAATAGCACACATCGCAAACGGCGACATGGTAACGATGACGCTTCTGCAGGGAACGATGAACTCATTCGTGATGTTTGGCTCTCGCGTAATCGGTTTCATCGTGCAGAAAGCAGCGGACACTGATAGCGAGTGGCCCTATTATGTCTCTCAGGCACTGTTCGAATGGATCCTCATGATCCTGGGCGCCATCATGATGTGTTGGTTCTCACGCAAACGCGAATTCGCGGCGGACCGAGGAGGAGCAGAGCTAACCGGTAAACAAAAGATGATTGCCGCTCTTGCTACGCTTCAAAGAGAAATGGATCGCATTGAAAAGCAACAGAAGATCAAACCGTCTGAGAAGAACAAGGCGGAAGAAGAGAGGAAGAAGGAACAGAAACGCAACCCGGAACCAATTGCTGCATTGATGATTTCTTCCACCGCTTCCAGATTTCTCGATCTCTTCAATACTCATCCCCCGCTAAAAGTGCGAATCGAAAGACTAGAGCAATTGGCGAATCAGGACTGATGCTAGAGCGCCCAAATGGCCTTGGCGCTCAACGAATTCAAACCTGCACAAAAGAGCAAAGGAGCAAGAAAGCACGAAGTTAACATGTTAGCGTTTGAAGAAGCGTTTGTTCCACTCTTCAGCGTATCGGCACATGCTCCATTGACCACTTGAACGAGCCTCCATTATGGCCTTCGGTTGACCTAGCGAAGCGACTCCGTCGCCCTTGTTTACACCAAACCCGCCACCTTCCAATCCAAGCCCCCAACGACCCACATTCGCGATCTGCTTCACATACGAGGAGAACGGATTCATCTATCCCGACGAGGCAGATTGGCCGAAACTTAGAACAAGAGCGGAACAAATCAATGACTTTGTACTGCAGTTTTGCACAAGGCAAAAGGAGATCTGAACGGCGATAGTCTCATAGACACTGTCTTAGTTGTGAAAGGCAACAAGGCAAAGCGCAAGCGAAAGAACAACAACATGGCAGCACTGTGCGCAGTCTGTTGCACTAGGCTTTGTTGCTCGCAATGGGCAACTAGACCCGGGAAGAGGATCGGAAGGCACCCAAAGATTAGGATTCCATTCACCATGGAATAAGGCGGGTATGCGTTTCTCACCGTCGCAAAAGGAAAGCTATGAACCAAAATGGTGCCGATGGATTGGTATCGACTCCCAAGCCCTCAAGGTTGCTTACAGTCCTTCTCCCTCTAGTTCTCGTGGTTGCGGGTTGCATAACGATAGGGTCCCGAATTGGCACGGAAAATAAGCCAACGGCTAAAGAGTCCCGGCAAGATATGCGTTTGGATGGTCAGTGGCAAACAGCCTACATGAACCCGGACGGCACTCAAGTCAACGGAACCATGTTGCTCAAGCAGAAGGGTGATAGTATCGAAGGCTTGGGAAGTGATACCAATTCAGCATTTCGAGTAACCGGTAATCTAGAGGGAAACCAGCAGGGTAGAGCACAGATCAAGCTCAGTAAGCAGTGCATTAGCTCGGACAAGCAGCCGCTCGGCAAGCCGATTGTTTATTTTGGTGTCATAGATGGTATCAACCCCGACGGACCGTACTTCCTTCATATCTCGGGCATATGGAAATTTCAAAAAGCTTCAGGAAACAGCTCCCCTGCGCAAATTGTGGAAATAACCGGCAAGTGGGAAGCAGCGCTAACCGAGCCCGCCGCGAACCAAAGTCGACTCTAGATCCTGCTTCGTGAAAGCTTCCCTTGCAAAACCTCGAGTACCTGCAATTCGAGCGTTGGAAATGAGAAACAATTCCTGTCTAACCGCCGATATTCATGACGGACGCAGGCTTAAAGTGGCCGTGATGCACCACTCCTTACCGAGCGATGAGATGCAGTATGACGCGACTGTAGAATCCTCACGCATCACTCACAGAGTCCAGATATTCTTATAGGATTGGTCGAACTACTTGAATTCAACTTTAATTCGGGTATAAGAATTCTAAAGCGATTTGGAGAAGGTCAATGAAACGGAAGCCGCATGACGATGCTGTCAGAATTCATTATGAGGATCTAGAAGATCTGGAAGAGACCTCACCTGAGCAGATGCGCCGTGTCGTAGGTGGTGTGACTTCAACTACCGCCAAACAGCATCTCACTCAACAGAATGTTACGGGGCGAACAGCATCGTTTCTGAACAATATCGCCGCCGTCGATGGCAGCGCCGCTGCTGCCGAGGCTGGCTCTATTTTGAACCGGTTGGAGAACGACAACGCCAGCTCCGCTTCCTTTGAGAGCACTGCCGTTACAAATCACGAACTGCGTCATGATCTTGAAACTGACATCAGTGCGATGGCAGCTTTTCCCAATGGTTTCAATGCTGCTTCTGCCGCTGGAGTGATTAGTGATATCGAAGAAAAAACAGGAATATCGAACGCCCTAACGGAAAAACATGCAGAAACCCAAGTTGAGAACGACGTAGCGAAATATGGAGCATTCGATACAACCACAGGCTTCGGCTCCGACGTCTCCAATTTGCACAGTCTTATCGCCGGGACAACCGGGGCTGCGCAAGACAGCGAAAGTCAATTGATCAGTCAGGTCGAAGGACAGATGGGGCTGACAGCCGCCAAACAATTAGAGGCAAACGTTGTCAATCAAGTTGCTTCCGATGCAGCGAATCTACACGTAAGCGCCGGAGCCCCAACAGCTTCGATCTTGTCCGAATATGCAAATGCGATAGAGTTTGCCAATCCGAACATTACAGCTTCTCACCTGCAGAAAGACTTAGTCCGAGCCGTAGAAATGCAGGATGGCGTAGGCGAAGCACAAATCGTTTCTAACCTTGAACAGTCCGGTGCCAGTCAAGCACAGGCAGAAAGTGCAGCGTCGACGATCCAAGGTGCAGAGACGCAG
Organism: Candidatus Obscuribacterales bacterium; assembly: GCA_019752635.1. GTDB lineage: Bacteria > Cyanobacteriota > Vampirovibrionia > Obscuribacterales > Obscuribacteraceae > JAKFUT01. The sequence goes on from JAIELX010000033.1 coordinate 174,139, forward strand.
ATCCTGCAAGACGCTGCAAAATATGGATCATTGGAAAGCACGGGTCTGCAGGGTGAACAGCAGCTGGCTCAAGCACTTTTCACTGCAGGGGGGCTTACGGCCCAGCTTGAGAATGACTATACAGAAGGGCGCTATTCCAACATGGGTCAGAACGCGTTCGGGTTCGTGGCCGCCAACGGCGAAGGTGCAACAGAACGACAATTGGTTCGAGAATTCGAAGGGCAGCAGGGCTTGCACCAGGCCAAAGAGATTGCGAACGACGTTATAACGCAAGTCAAACAGGATGGGACCGCTGCCGGAGTCGCTGGCAATTTTGACTACCCGACAGCAGCTACCTTAGCTAAGTATGCCAGTGAGATAGACATGGCAATGCAGCCAAACTTGACCAAGGCACAGTTTGAGGAAGAGTTGGTACAAGTAATCGAAAATCATGATGGCATAACCCAACAGCAAGTAGTCAACCAGGTGGTGCAAAACGTTGCAGCTCAGGCTGGCGAGAGTGGCGAGACCTCAGCTACGCAATTGGTGCAAAACGTTATCAATCAGGTCAAAGGGGATGGAGCTGCAGTCGGTGTAAATACAAGCACAACCGTGGCCAGCCTGTCTGGATATGTCTCCGCGCTGGTTAGTGCGAATCCGAACATCACCGCATCACAGCTTCAGAGTGAATTGGTGAGAGCCGTGGAAAATGGTGATGGCATAACCGAAGCACAAATGATTCAAGCTATACATAATGATTATAAGACCGCAGATACTAACTCCAGCGACCCGCAGTACTCTCACAAAACATGGAACTACCTTGTCGGGTCGGGCATTATTGAAGCACAGATAGAGAATGCAATAAGCCAGGAGGGCGGTCTCCAGGTTTTGAATTCGCGGACAGCGGAAGAAAAATTCATCGAGCAATCAATTGAGAATCAAGACGGAATAACCGCGGCCATCAATGCAAACGCCTCAGCGCCTAAAGTAGAGACGGATGGCAGCTCCACCGGAAACGACTACAACAATGCAAAAAACGACTACAACACCGCCGACACTTATGTGAACGATCATCCAGCTCTAAAGTACAGTATTGATGTTGCCTTAGTTGGTGGCGCGCTTGCCGCGGCTATAGGAACAGATGGTGCGGCAGCGCCGGCACTGGAGGACGCGCTTGCGGATGTCGGCGCCGGCGAAGAAGGGGCCACTGCTGCGGAAGAGGGAGAAAACATCGCGAGCGATGTAGCCGAGGAAATCGGCGTTGAGGGGGACGCTGAGGCCGGCGTGAGTCGAGTGCGAGCGGGAAGTGAGTTTATGACTCAGTTCATGGAGCAAGCGGGCTTAAGAGCTTCGAATTTTATCAATGATGGTGCCTATCCCCTCACCCGTGATTTCGCACCTAATTACGCAAGGGACTTACTCAGCGGCAGACCGATGATAGAGTTTTCGCAAGAAGCTCAGAATGCATTTGATGAAGCGGAAGCTGTGAGGTTACAGAACAGGATGCTTGACGACCAGCTGCAGATGGACGCACTGGAGAATCTTGCTAAAGAAGGTGCCACCAACACTTTAGCAGAGGCAGAGTCCGTACAGTCTACACTGGCAACAACATCTGAATCTGCTGCAAGCACTATTACCGTCGATGCAGGAAAGGTAGAAGGAGCCTTGGCGAATACAGGAGAGTCCATTGCTTCATCTGCGGAGAACACCGGCGAGGATATTTTAAACGGACTAGGTCTTTGAGGAGAGTTGGTCGACACTCGTGAACGCCAACGCAGACTACTTGGAGTAACCTCCCCGAGCATCAATATCGCATTGCTCAAAGACACCGTAGATCCACGCATGCGTCGTCAAACTTGAATGTACTGGAAAATCGGGTGCCCGGACTGCTGCCCCCTGCACCGCTAAGGGCTATCCTCATGGAAATTCGCCATCTTCAGTCGGTAGGTAATGACGATCAGGCAAAACGGCTTGGTTTGGAAGCATTGCGTGCTGACGCCTTACGTCCGATGCCAGTAAGAGTCGATAGTAGAGAGAGTGCCCCCCTGCCGGCCCCACCTCCTTCGGATCTGTTTGAAGGCGAAAGGGCATTCCCTCTGGGCAACAAGGATCTCATCTACGCTAGAGAAACGTGGATTTCCAAACCCATGACCTATTGCAGTAGTGCCCTGTGGGCCAGCTCTTCCCTGATTTCACCTGCTGCCCGGCGATATGGAGGAGGCGGCGCGGCTGCAGTCCTCGGGCTGACGTCTGCATTTTCAGACGCGCGCGACCTGCTTAGCAGTGAACGCCCCATTGAAGGATTCAAGTACTTTGGCGCTCTAACAGCTGACATTGGTATCACTACCGGTGGTATCAAAATGTTAACAGCTACGGGACGTCGCTGGGTAGCACCAGCTGTAGTGTTGGGCGGACTAGTCGCCAGAGCTGGCTGCGATGCAATTCCGAACAACATACTCAAGCAATACGATGAAAACCGTGATATCAAGACTGTAGTCGAATCGAGAGAAGTCGCAAACGATTTCTCTGAACGCATCGAGAAAGTCTACATGCGCGACATTCCGGAACATGTGCGGCGACGAATGGAACGTGAAGGATACACCGTACGGGTGACTCCGTATCTAACCCATCCGCAAGGATACCCGGAACTGATCGGTCGACAACCGCGCGGCTATACAAAAGGTAGTACATGGAATGAGGCTGAGGGCACCGTGCGTAGTGAGCGCAAGCAGGTGCTGATATCGCAGAACCGGGTAATTGACAACACGTTGGTCCCAAGTGATCGTGTTGATGGTGTTTTCAGGCATGAGTATGGTCATGCAGTAAACAATGTGTTTGGTCAGCGAGGCGAGCTCTACTCAGATGGTGCTGAGTTTCAAGTTGCGTACGAGAGAGATGTTGTGCGTCTAACCGCAGCCCAGAAGTCGGAATTTCAATATCTGCTTCAACCAGGCTCCGCCGGTAGAGATGAATGCTTTGCCGATGTGTTTGCCGCCCTGACCGGTGGTCCGTGCAATGGACCACCGCGCCGCGTTCTGGATCCGTTTCCAGAGGTAGCTTCATTGATCAACCGCAAGATACTGAAACGAAACTAGTTTCTCTCCGTCTCAATAGGAAAAAACATGAACCCGGATCATGCTGATGAACCCATCGTCCATTTTGCTGTCTTAGACGGCGTAAACCCCAAGGCTCCGTACTTCCGCCATATTTCGGGGCTATGGAAATTTGAAAAGCAGCACAACAGCAAGTTCGAGAACACAAGGAATAGAATTGGAGAAGCAAGTACAGTTAAGTCATAAATTTCTCGAGCACCAATGAATTCCCATATCGAAACACCTTCCTGGTGGCAGCTAACAACAAGAATTTTGTTTTCACCACGAGCTTTCTTTGCTGAGTCAACAGGGAAACTTGGCTATTGCGTAAGTATGGTCTACCTGGCAAAAACAGCCTTAATAGCATCGTTGATCAATACCCTGCTCCTCACAACAATTTTCTATGCGGTAGTGGCGTCATTTGCTTCCATTCTGACAGCCTTTACGGCTATACTCGGAACGCTATTGACTCCGCTGATTGCGGTGGCGGCAAACATTCCTCCGGACAAAGTTCCCGGTGCGATAGAGTCGTTCGCCAGGAATGGCGAGTTCCATACAATTATGATATCCGTGAAATTTGGAGCCATTCTTCTCGTTGGGTATTTTGGCACCATTGTTATTAGCACTTGCCTTCAGGCCGGGATCGCGCACCTCATTGCACGTCTGCTTGGTAGCACAGGCAGCTTTCGCGCCACGGCGGCCGCTTATTCATTTGGCAGCGCCGCATGGATGCTTAGTGTTATTCCGCTCCTAAATGTGATTGCACCAGTATATGGTGCTGCGCTAAACTTTTACGGTATGCGGAATGTCCACCAGCTCTCCAGTGCGCAGACTACGTTGACGGTGGGGTTAGCAGTCGCAGTTCCACTTGTGACCTTCATGCTTTGTAGCAACTGGTGCAAACTTTGAGAATCGCTACAGCGATCCAATCATGCTCAAATCAGTGCTGTAGTCTGGAATCTCTCGATTCGCTCGACTAGTTTCCTATGTTGCTATAGAACTGTTCGCGAGTTAATTGATCGAATCCAAATCGCTTTGCCCGTCACTTCGAAAGGCTTTGGTGGAGATCAATCATCGGTTGCTGGTTCAAATGGATGAAGCCTTGACCTGGCGAATCGAAATCATAAATGAGTTGAACCACCAGTGCAAACGTTATTACTAACGACAGCTGTGCGGGCAAACTACGCCTTCCCGAAAGTCCGAATTGAAAACCCATTATAAACATTGAAATGCAAGACGACAGAATTAAAATGCCCCATACGAAAACGGGTATACGGAAGTTTGCTCCGAACGCAACTCGTTTGTTCTGATACTCGACCATGTCGGAAATGCCTTCTGAAAATAGCGCATTGATGTCATTTGTATCTGTTGCAGCTAGAGCCTCCGCCTGCTTCCATACCATGTCCGTTATTGCACTGGTACGTGCCCGCAACAATCTTAGCTGTTCAGGGTCCCCGTAGACATCACCCATATTCATTCTCACTTCGACATAGTCTCGAAGCAAGGAACGCGTGATAGTTCTATAGGGGTCGGGCACAAGTCCGGCTCGCATGTATGTAGTCTGGATGGCGTTAACATCACCGATTAATGCGTCTCGACGTAAATCAAACCGGCTTGCGGCGGCGCCAAAAGTGAGTGCAAGAACAAATGCTAAAAGCGCGAGCACCGCTCCCGATACTGCCGAGACTGAAGCCTCCGACTCATGCTCAGGCTTGCTCGCGCGGCGGATTCCCAACCATAGTCCGGCTTCGATCGACACAAACGTCAGCAAGACTTGTGAAACAAAAACACTCCAGATAGGCTGTTCTCCAAGAAACTCGCCGCTCGCCTCCTGCAAGGCGACCTCGCGTGTTGATGGTAAGACAACCCGAACGTCCCCAAACTTGTGGCCCGCAAGTTGTTTGCTCGCCTCTTTCAACAAACCTGGTTCGAGGGCTGTTCCAATAGGCATCAGCGCCTGTGTATAACCTTGATCGTGCGACCACTTCGCGCCCATCTCCAGAATGCGTCGGACTTCATCACTCACGCTAAGGTCTAAGTCAGAGATAGACTTTGCATGGTAATTCGAGTCCTCCCTGGCTGCTGCATCTAGTGCCGCCAGTGTAAATCCAAATTGCGAATCATCTATGTACCACTGATTAACTCTGGTGCGGTTACGATTGAAAAAATCCCACGACACCAAAACGGACTCCAAGAATCGGATCGTTGCCGGTCTGCAATTAGCAATATATTTGTCAGACACCGATACCAAATACACTGCACGGTGAGAACTTATCGCACGAGCAGTCCTGTCTATCTGCAACAAAGCGATATCCGGTTGCCACACCGCCACGGCGTCAATATTGCCCCATTTTTCCCGACCACCGGTGGCGACTAACTTCTGAATTTCCAGTATGTCCATGTCGACGTTGTTTACGTCTTTGCCGGGGATGAGTCCCACCGACTGCTCTTTTAGAGTCACTTCGCGGTGACCGATGCTGCCAAACGTACAAGCGATGGTCTTACCTCTAAGATCTTTGAGGTCTTTGATTGGTGAATCGGGTGGCACCATGATCGCTGCTGAAATGAAGTTCAGGCGCCCCAAGATTTTCCATTTACCGCCTTTAGCCATGAGGTTGTTCACTGACTGACTGGTCGAGAACATGACGTCGAGGTCACCAGCCAGAGCAGCGGCAACTTCCGGCTCGCCGTGGCTAAAAGGTACGAATGTCGGATCTAATCCAAGTCTGTCGAGTAGATTTGTTCGCTTTAGAACTTCAACCAGCTGCCCTTGAGTTGCGGTCGGCAATTGCCAACCGATACGAATGGGCACATGCGATTCTTGCGATTTAGCGCTCGGGACCGCACCTCTTAACGAGAAAGCAAGCATCAGAATTGCAAGAGCTGCCAGAATGGCCCGGACCGATGATTTCCAAGTCAAAATGTTCACCTAGGCAAGGATGTGCATTCGGATTCTTGACTCCACGCAAAAGCGTCGTTTTCCTGCGTGAGCCAGAGAGTCAAAGATGGTGATTCGGTAAGCAGACACCTCGCGAAATTGGCTAATCAAAACGTACCCGGCGAACTATTGCTTCTCCCAGATTAAACTGAGCAATTAGTTCGTCGGCTGCATAGTTAAAGTGGCCGAGCCCCAGCTGCAAGTTGTGAAGACGAGCTGCACTTTCGTGCTTTTCCTGACGCCGACTACTCGCTTAACTTCAATCTCCGCACCCCGTCTGCGGAGTTTTACCGATATTATTCGGCAAACAGTTCCAGAACCTTATTCGCGACGCTGTAACCGTTCAAAATCGATATTCGAATGTTCTATCTGAGTCGATGCCTTCGGACTTACGAACGGTGACATGTTCACGGATTTCGCGAGCGACTGAGTTAACGAGATCCGTTTGATCGCGCAAAAGCCATGTCTTTAGCTCGTCGTTAGTCATCGATTCCAACTCCTACCACGGCAGCACAACAATGCTGAACATAAGAAAGAGACACGTGAGCCGAATAGCAATTCAACCGGAACCAGAGGAATCAGTCTGTCCCATCGTTTGAGCCCTTAAGCAATCAATGACTGTCTGCACCTGCAAAAGCGGAAGCCCCTCTGGCAACATCCCTGTCATCGTCGATTGCCAATGGAGAACTCCTCCCTGTGTACAAAATCGTCGATGGCAATGCCCATAAAGTTTCGAAGGAAGTAATGGCGGGATTCATTTTGCCTCGAATCTCAGCCTTCCGGATGAAACAGGTACGCACTTAAGGCAGTAAAATAGCTGAGTACTTATCAGAAAGCACACAGAGAGAGCCATGAAACGCGAAAGGTTTTTGTTACTTACAATTGCGACTTTTGGAGCAATGCTGCCGGTATACGCCGGGAAGGCAACACCGCCCTCAGGACAGCAGATCTTCAAGCAACATTGTGCAAGCTGCCATGCCAATGGCGGTAACCTTGTTCACAGGGAAAAGCCGCTCGCCGGTTCGGCAGAACTCACTTCAATTATCAGATTCAAGAAGTATCTCAGCCACCCGCCCGGTCACATGCCTTATTATCAAAATTTGGTAGGCAATGACAAGATGATCAAATCTTTGTACGACTATTGCAAAACATTCAAAAAGGCACCTCGCAGTTCCTAGGCAACACTCGCAGATTAAGCGGCTCCGACCGGAGCATCCGAAGTGCTCAACAATGCCGGTCACTGTGTAAAACGATCCAGTATCAATCGAGAGAAGCGGTACTTTGTTTTCCCGTAAGGGTATAACGAGATTGGTGCATCACGCTCCAACGATCGAGTCTTCTTGAGTGTCGAATCGAAACCACTATACAATCGACCCGCCAGCACGTAGCAACCTCGCAGCAGTGGGGCTCACAACCCTCCTCTACATTGTCTTCGGCTTGGCACTAATTTCTTCCGGGATCTTCTGTGTCCTGCTCGTTATGGGCGTTGTTCATGTCGATCCCCAGTGGCTCAAGATTAATAGCCACGTCTCCTTTCCCGCACTGCTTTTTCTTATGCCAGGAGGTCTGGGCTTATCCAGCGGCTTGCTTTTAATCCTGGAGGGTCTGCGTATCGGCGGGTTCTATAATCTGAAGCAATTTTGCTATTTCGCGATGGGAGGCTCCGTGCTGTTTCCGCCACTCGCCTGGCTTTGCATGGGCACCGATGGAGTTCTAGATTCCGTATCCAGAATGGTTGGGTCCATCATCTTCGGAGTTTTCGCAGTGTGCTTCCTGATAGCGTTAGTACTGAGTTTCTTGCCTGACCTTGGCGAACAGTTGAAAGTCGGTAAACGCTGAACCCGTCGGCACCGGCTATCTAAAAGCGCGTAAGTATGCGTAACTGTGGCGCGCATTGTAAACATACCTATCTCATGCTCATCGGTGGCGCAACACAAAGATGTGAATTGGCATTGTCCGCTTTTTCGAAACATTCGTGTCCGCTCGGTCAATTGACAAAGTTGCGTAGTGTTCGCCAGAAAGCGGCGTGAAACATTTCTGTCCGTAGCCAGAACTTCATGGCGAAACAGACACCACAAACAGTGGCACATTTATCCCACCTTGACTGACCAGCGACTGATCATAACGGTTATGTCTTGTTGGTCAAATTGAGAAAGGCTGATTCTAAGCCGGTTTCGAGACTAGCAGACTTCCGAAAGTACTTTTGGGGTATCGTTGACATCTGTGATTTCGGCAGTGTTCGTTTGCGGTTTCCAGACGTGCGGCATGAGTGCCGCCGGGTCGCACTGCGGGTTCTGGGTCAATCTGACAATCACATCGTACAGATACTTCCCCGGTTCGATGTTGTTGCGGACGCATGTTGCCAGCAATGACAACATGATCGAAGCCTGTAAACCCGCTTCATCACTGCCAAAGAAGTACCAGTTCTTCCTGCCGGTTGCGAACATCTTCATCATTTGCTCGGCAAGGTTATTGTCGATACGCAGGTCACCATCGAGAAGAAAGGCGTTCAGCGCTTCCCAGTTATTGAGCGAGTAGGTAATCGCCTTGCCGAATGAGCTGGCGGGCAATGCGGTTAGCACATGCTTGTCGAGCCAGCACTTCATCCTTTTAAGGATAGGGACTGATTCTTGTTGTCGCATCAATACAATCTGATCAGCTGACAAACACAGATCGCGCGCGGCCTGCTCGACGTCAAACAGCTCTTGATACATCGAAAGCATCTCATCGCAAAGCTGTTTGTTGTTCAGCCGTGCTTTCTTGTAGTAACGCCTATCGTGGGCTCTGCAGGCAACGAATGTCGCACCTGTTTCAGCACACAGCGCTCTGTTGCCGGAGAAACAATCGCCCAGCAGATATCCTTTGAAGCCCGGAATGAAGTCTCTGGGACCGGCGCGACCTCTGCCTTGCGTGTAGTGAAACAAATTCACGGGATGCTGATTATCTCCCATGAAGATCCATTCATGACCGCGTTTGATATGGGCTTTTTTCTTTCGATCTTGCACCTTTACTGGCGTGTCATCGGTCGCAATGACTTTGGATTCGAGCAAAAGGGCCTTCATGCAATCGTAGATCGGTCTGAGCATCAACGACAACGAGGTCATCCATCCGCACATCGTAGACCGATTGATATCGATGCCCAGGCGCGAGAAGCGCTGTTCTTGACGGTAGAGGGGGAGATGATTCAACCAACGATCTTCGACAATTTGCACCAGAAGACGAGGTCCTGCTGTGCCGTTCTTTATGGGTTCGAGCACTTCAGCTTCGACAACGACGCTGTCTCCGCAAGCAGGACACTGCCAGACATGGTCAATTATTTCTTCAACGAACACCGAAACGGGAACGCACTCAAAACGTCGGTTTCGAACAACCTGATTTACAGGTTTGCGGTGCGAGCCGCAACTGCAAATACGTTCACTTTCCGTTGGTTCGCGATCGATCGGAACGCGCCGAAGATGTGACGGCATTGGATTGCGAGTATGCCCAGGCTTCTTCTTTGGTGCCTTGCTCGATGCTGTTTTCGTCTCTGTAGCGGAAGTATTGGTTTCAGCGGTAGTCGCGTCGGTCTGTACTGAAAGGCGAAGCTGATCGGGATTCTCGTGCTTCTCCGTTTTCTTCCCGTACTTTTCGTTGAGCATTGCTTGCATCTGTTCACTCAGTTGCTTGTTTTGCTCGTACAACTTCATGATGACAGAAATTAAAGTGTCTGGGTCAAGCTGTGCAAGGGCATCCGGCGTCAACTCAGCAATGCGTTTTTTCTTGTCCGCTTTCTTCATGATGCACACAATGATACCACACGCGATGCGCCCTGTTGCGGCACTCAAACCATCGATGGAATGCGTTGATATCGCTTCTGTCGTTTCACTTCGGTAGGATTAATGCCGGCAAGGACTAGCGCGAAATCGGACGCCAGAATCTCCGAGCCCGGCAACAGTTCAAGCCTATCCAACCAAGCGAAAGTCCCGCGTTCAAGTCTTTTGTAGTAAAGCACAAATCCGTCCACATCCCAGACCAGAATCTTCATCCGATCTCGACGCTTGCTTACGAAAACAAACAGGTGACCGGACAGTGGATTCATGCCAAAGTGGGAGTGTACAAGACCGGACAACGCATCGAAAGACAGCCGCATATCAACGGCTTCGACGCAAACAAAAATCTTCGTAGATGCAGGAATGTTCAGCATTTTTCCTCCAATGCGGAAAGTACTTTGGCAAGCAACGGTAGTGGAGTTTGTTCAGACACGAGTATCTTGCTGCCACCCGGCAGAAGAATTTCCAACTGAGCCCCTTCCCCAGGCTTGCTGTCTACTGTTACCTGCACGAAGGGGTTCGTCGATCCTGGTAGTTGCTGCTCCTTTTTCTGTTTGTTTCGTTGAGGGGCGAGAAACCTACACCATTTTCTAAAGACATTGAGCTTTAGCTGCTGCTTACTGCAGAACTCCTGGTCGCTCAGCCCACTGCCTTTCCATTCCGCAATTAACTGCTTCCAGTCCCATTCGGAGCGGGGATTAACTGTTGTTCTTGTTTTTGTTTTGCGCAGCGTCGGGAAAAGTTTCCGCTTCCAAGTCGAGAAGACCCAATCAGCCAAGCCTTCCTTGCGACAAAACGCTGTCTGCGTCAAACCGCTGGCTCTCCACCTTTCAACCAACTCCCGCCGCTGCTCTTCGCTGTACTTTTCTGCTGCTCCGACGCTTCCCATCTGCCGTCCTCCAGATCAAAAGGAGGATCGCTTGATCAGGAAATTTTCTCAACACTCCGAACGGACACAAACATTCTGAATTGCCAGGTACTCGAAAAACAAGGAGCGTATGAAAGATGGATGTGCTGTTTGTTTGCTTGGGAAACATCTGTCGCTCCCCGTTAGCTGCCGGAGTGATGCGCAGTTTATACAAGCAAATGTCGATACAAGGCATTATCGACTCTGCCGGAACCGCCAACTGGAATGAAGGTCAGCGGGCTGACCCCAGAGCGATAGCCGTAGCCAGGGAGAACGGCATCGACATTACATCGCACAGGGCTAGACAAGTATGCAAGGAAGACTTTGACCGGTTTCAATTGATATTTGCAATGGATAGAGATAATGCCACTGCATTGAGAAAACTCGCACCAGCAGGCGCGGATGAAAGAATTCGGCTGCTGCGAGGCAGCGGCGACATCCCCGATCCTTATTACAGTGGAGACGCCGCATTCCGAAGCACGTTTCAAATCATAGAGACTTGTTTGAATGCTATTGTGCACGATCTCTAAAGCACATCGCGATCGATCGCGGACTACTTGATTTGCTTTAGAAGGAAGAAGCAATGGACTATAGAAATTTTCGCGAGTAACCATGTCCGTTTACTCTCCGCCGAGTTCGCCCGATCATTCGGACAAGTGCGATCCTCCGGGCCTATGCGTAATATCCACATTACTTAAGCAAAGCTAATGAAATACACTGAAAGCCCCGCGTTCGGAGGATTAGTAAGTGAGCGATAAGCGTTTGACTACAAGTGAGTCCTTAACAGAGAGAGACTTGAGCGGCGCGCAAGCGTTGTTTGCTGATGCTTACGGCGCTGTGGCTACTTTAGGCGGGGAGATAATAAACGAGATTAGGGAGCATCCCGTGGAATGCGCGACGCTTGCTGCAGGAGCAGCAGCTGTTGCATTTGCGGCATACCGGGGTCGCATTCCCGTCAGTGTCGGGGAAAGCCTCGGACTGTCCGCTGCTGTAAAAGTAGAAGCTCCTCTGGCAACATCCCTGTCATCATCGATTGCCAATCGAGAACTCCTCCCCCTATCAATGAGTTTTGTCGACTCACGGGCGCTTACAATCGGCTCGTCACTGTTGACCGGAGCCGGAGCTCTAGCACTGACAGGGTGCGAAAGACCCGGAAAAGTGGAAGTGTACAAAATGATCGATGGCAATGGTCATGAAGTTCCGCAGAAAGTAATAGAAGAATTCGCGACCAATAATTTTGTTGATCTTCTTACCGCCGATGGGCCATCAGGTAAGTTGATTCAGATTGCCGCAGGTCCCGAAGGACACGTCACTGCGGAATCATTGAAGATTGCCAGAGGTAAGGCGGCAATGCTCAGATTGACAGATAAGCAAATCTCCGCCATAGACCAGCTAATCCAGGACTGGAACGTAAATCACACACTTCAGAATCTGAAAGCGCGAACTACTGAAAGTGTTTTCAGACCAATCAATCCTCTGGCTGGTCTTGATCCTATGAATCCTATGAAGGGATTGGTTGGGTACAATTCTACGGAAACGAAAGTCCAAGATTATATTACTGAAAAATCAATCTCTGAGGGGTTAGAGCGCCTAAAGTCAGGGACGAAGCCTTTATAGCGAGCATCGCACGCAAGCACAGAACAAACAGCTAGCCGATTTTGTGGCGATTCTTGACTGGATTGCAAAACGCCAACAATTGAGCACCACTAGTCCATTCAAGATGGGAAGCCGCTCACGATTCGGCATCAGAGAGTTATGAAACTCTGACGTGCGGTTACATGTTACATAGAATCAGTGGCAAAGTTGGGCGCGTTGGCACAGGAAGCTCGCGCCGACAATCACGCGTAGCCGATTCGCACATTCAAGCAGAGAAGCTAGTCCAGCGATCCCGCACGCAAGCATAATGAGCACTGCGGCGCACGCCAATCATCAGGAGCTCTTAGTCACGGCGCCCCCAATATCACGGTTAGCAATAATCAGAATCTCGCAGACGCTGGATGTCGAGTCTTCAAAATTCACTGAGGAACCGATACGGGCGCTGAGTCCGGGGAATAACTCAAATTAAGTTCAGATTCTACCGACATGGCAAATACTCAATGTTGCCCCCCTGCTCGCATCCAAAGGGTGATTATCTTGTCAAAAATGGAACCATCCAGTACGGGCCGCACCAACAGAAAAGCTACGAATAGAAAGCGCAAAGTGGTGCAAGGAGCAAACAGCAAAGACGCGGAGCAAGAGCACCTGACGAATGCTGCAATGAATCAAGCCCTTGAACAACAGTTGATCCAACATGCGGAAAACAGCGTCCGCAAGTCACCAATTAAGTCCTCCGAAGCCAAGCTGCAGGCTGAAGACTTGCTCCGCATTAACACAAACCGCGGGCTAATTGAGCTGCTGCGTTCAAAACACATCAAGCTAAAAGATGTGATGGAATCGCTCAGATACGAAGAAGAACTCGTTGCTCTGCAAGTTGAATTGGTAAAGCTACAAAGATGGGTTCAAGAAAAAGGAAAACGGGTGTGCATTCTGTTCGAAGGTCGTGATGCCGCAGGGAAAGGTGGTGCCATTAGACGTTTCACAGAGCATCTCAATCCGCGTTCAATGCGAGTAGTAGCACTGCCTAAACCCAGCGAAGCAGAGAAGGGACAGTGGTACTTTCAGCGGTATAGCAAACAACTGCCCAATGCTGGTGAAATTGTATTCTTTGACCGCAGTTGGTACAACAGAGCTGTCGTCGAACCTGTAAACAACTTTTGCACAAATGACGAATACGACCGATTCATGCAGCAGGTAACCGAGTACGAGCACATGCTTTACGAAGACGGCATCATGATAATCAAATTTTGGTTTTCAATTTCGCAAGAGGAACAACTTTCTCGATTTAACTCAAGAAAAGTCAATCCGCTCAAACAATGGAAGTTAAGCCCCATTGACGACAAAGCTCAGGAACTATGGCATAAATACAGTCACTACAAAGAGCTTATGTTTAGCAAAACTCATACATCTTTCAGCCCCTGGATAATAGTTAAAGCCAACAACAAAGAAAAAGCCAGATTAGAAAGCATCAGGTACGTGCTGAGTCAATTCGAATACGACGGAAAGGGCAACTGCAAAGGGCGTCCATATCCTGATCCGAATATCATCAATCGTTATCACAGACGAAGCAAAAAGCTCGACTGAATATCAAGGGACTGATTTAGGAGTTCGGATGCAAATCTTGCGTGCCTCATTGCTAGCCTTCGTCGCCGCAATGCTTGCAGGCTGCTCAGCGCTCAACGACTTCGTCGCCATTGCTAAGTACGGTTTCAAGTCAAAAGACGGGAATTTCGCAATCGCACCCCAATTTAACTCCGCCGCGCCATTCTCGCAAGGGCTATCTGTAGTATCGAAAGGCGGGCACGAGGGTTTTGTAGACCACTCAGGAACCTTTAAGATTCAGCCGACGTTCGACGCTGCACGTTCTTTCTCTCACGGAATGTCCAGAGTATTTCTCAACAACAAAGCAGGCTTCATAAACCTGAAAGGCGAAGCTGTAATCCCCCCGACATTCGAGTATGCCGGCGATTTTGGACCAGATGGTATCGCTGTCGTTGAATCGAAAAAGAAATTCGGCTACATCGATAAAACTGGCAAACCCATCATTGAAACGAAGTTCGATTTCGGCGGCGATTTCTCTGAAGGACTCGCACCAGTGCGAGTCGGTCGAAGATGGTGCTTTATTGATAAAGCAGGCAAACCAGTCGGCAAACAAGAATTCAACGAAGCTCATTCCTTTCACGATGGACGCGCAGCAGTGTTAGTCGGCAACAAATGGGGCTTTGTAGACAGATCGCTTAACTTCATTGTCAAACCCACTTACTCTGCAATCTCTGGCTATGCGGAAGGCTGCGCATTTGTTTGTCAATCAGAGAAATGGGAAGTGATAGACTCACAAGGGAAGTCCGCATTTGCAAAACAATTCGATGGTTTCACAGCCCCTTATTCAGAGGGGCTGGCGTGCGTCAGAATCAACGAGAAATATGCGTTCATTGACCATTCCGGAAAAGTGGTCATCAAACCAAAATACTACTCTCCCGCCTCATTTCATGACGGAATCGCAGTGGTTTGCACTGGCAAGACTTGGACCTGCATCGACAAATCCGACAAGGCGTTGTTTGAGGAGCCATTTGAAAGAAAACCGGGCAATTTCTCCGAGGGTGTGGTCCCGGCAATTGGTTATGCTCCGCTTAACGAAGCGGGACCGGGAATGGCAGGCATGCACGGTGGAATCTCCGCACAGCGATGTATAAAGGTTAGCGGACGCATTTCAAAAAAGAGCAGGAAGATGATGCGCTATTCCCTTGAGTTTTTCACCCCCGAGGGTCAACCAATGCAACAAGACATTGACGGATTTTATGAAAGCGGTCAGCAAATTGTGGTGGAATACAATCCAACCAACTGAGGCTTCCGATCACACTCCCCGGGCTTCAACGGAAAACTCCTTTCGAGTTGGATACAACTTCGTAACAACTTATATTGTATCTTGCATTCGTGGGCGGTGAACAAACCGCAACCGCAATATAGACGGGCATTAGGGGGAGGCGACTTATGAATAAAGCTCATTTTCGTGGACAGCGCAGTCAACGTGGTTCGGGCATTGTAGAGGGCGTAGCTGGATTAGGTCTGGTTATAACAGGAACTATTTGCGCCGTTCTGCTGCTAGTCAACTGCGGAATGGCCATGTATCACAAAAACCGCTTAGGGTATGTTGCGCTGCAAACCGCCAATTACGCGGCGAGCATTCCCAAGTCCGAGCTAAGTTCCGTCAAAACTTTCGCCAAAGAATTACTCCAGAGCATGGGAGCCAATAGTACCGACGCAAACGTCGAAAGTTCGGAAATCTTGATTAAAGGGAAGCCTGCCGTAAGAGTCGTAATTACAAATCCCTGCGTGCTTTTAGAGAGCGGCTACGACTTCCTGCCCAAGTCGATAGCACTGAGCGACGCGGCAACATGCGTACGAGCCGGTGGCGCGACAAGCGGACTTGAAGGCTCAGGATTCATCAAAATGCCGCTCGGCAGCATGAATCAGACCTACGGCAAATTCGTTTGGATTCCCGTTGCTAGCGTGGGCTCTGCAACGGCCCCTCCGGGTCCCGGAGTCGCATATACTCCTTTAGTACCTTTTCCGGTGCGCGTGGCAACCGAAGCTGGTGGCGCAACGCCGATCCAACCCGGGCACTATACCTATTAAGCTGTCTCACTATCACCGGGCAGCTCGAACCAGAAGCATGCGCCGCGCTCACCCGGCGAACAATAACCGACATTTCCTCCCTGGGCGTTAATCAGCATCTTGCAGATAAAAAGCCCCAGTCCGGTACCCTGTTGCTTTACTTCGGACGGCTGATCAAGTTGCTGAAACTTCTGGAACAGGGAGCAGACCTTATCGGCTGGCACACCGGGACCTTCATCGATTACTTCGAAACGGACTCGTCCGTGCTGTTCCTTGCATTTTACCGTTATTGTTGAGTCCGGTGGCGCGAACTTCACTGCGTTGGACAGGAAGTTGACCAGTACCTGTATGGTGCGATCTGCATCACAGTTAATTAAAACATCTTCGTCAACATCTTCCTTTAGCTGAATTCGTCGACGTTCCAACAACGAGCTTATTGCAGTGATTGCCGGCACCGAGATCTCGCTATAAGTGTGAATCCGCATATCGACTCGAAGTTCGCCGCTTTCAATCTTCTCTACGTCTAACAACGTCGTCACCAAACGAGATAAGCGCTGCACTTCGGAATACGTTCTGCGCAACCGTCTTTCTACGTCGGGCTCCAAGCTTTTGGAGTTAGTATCCAGCACTACCTCTAGTGTCAAATTGATTGACGAAAGCGGAGCTCGAATGTCATGGCTAATCATCGCTTGCATTGATTTGCGAAGTTCGTCGAGCTTGTTTCGCTCGTCGCGCATTTCCTTGAAAGCTCTGTCCAACTCTGCAAGCTCGTCAGTGCCAGCCAATTCTTTGTAGTCTTGCTTGCCGCGCGAGAACGTCCGCATATTAGTCATGACGATTTGCAGTTTGGCGACAACAGTTTTGTTAATCCAAAGTCCCAGGGCGACAATAACGACGCCGATACCAATCACTGCTATAAGCACAGCGTTGTTTAAAGACTTTCTAGCTTGAATATTGCGAGGCTCAAATTCCTGCACAGTCGGTCCGTAAAGGTCCATCAGTTCATTCAAGTCTCCAAGCAGTGAAGTTAGCGAAAGAAGCAGCGATTCCCAGAACTCGCCCATCTCTATGTATTGTGAGAAGTAAAACTCACCATCTGTTCGGTTGAGCGAGTTTACCAATTCGTTGCCTTTCTCCATAAAGGTTTTTGCGTCGATAGAGACTTTATCCGCAATCTTGGACGCAATGATGTTGCCCCTGGTCAAGCGCCGCAACTCATCAGTTTTGTGACTTATGCTCTCGATGACCACTGCGGTTTTCTTGTCCATTTCGTCGGACTGAAAAACAGCAGGAGCGCTGACTGCGAATAGACCTTTACCGCAATACCCAAATGTTTCCTGACATAGGGCAATAATCTTTTTTGCCGTCGTCTCCCGCTCAGCAGCGGCGTACATTTTGTCTGATATGAATAAGAAAAAGCCGATCGACGCCAGATAGAGCGCCAGGGGCAACCACAACAGGCAAGCTATTTGATATCGTAGCTTCAATTCGGTCAACCTCCTCGATCAGCGGAATTCTTTGCTGAATTGTTCGTTTAGTTCGTCCACAAGCTTTTGAATTGGTGCTTTGTCAGAGGATGGACTGAGTTCCTTGAGCGCCGCCTCGGCGAGGTCTAGCTGCTGCTGCGTCTTGGCCCGCTGATGTTTCTTAAGGTACTCCCAGCCGATTCGGAGGCGCAGGCGCGCGACTCTTTCGTAATGATTTTCGTGATGGGTGCGTGCGAGTAATGGGGATATAGTGGAGAGCGTGCTGTCAGCTCTTCCTGGCTCCCTGCGTCGCACGAGTAATAGAGTTAGCAGGTAGCGCGCCTCTGCGTGGTCAGAAGCCTGCTTGGTGAGTAGAGGCTCCTTCAGCGACTTAGGTTCAGCAGGCGCAGGTGTTAATGCTGCCTCGATTTGTGCGAGTTTGAGAGTGAAGTCGTCGAACAATTTTCTTTTAAACCTGTCCCATGTGGTCCGGTGCAAGGTCTGGAACAGCTTATGTCGATGTTCATACTCCGCCTCCGTTTTGGCCGATGAGGAGCTTGATGTAAGAGGTGCCAACCGGGCGATGATTTTGCCCAGTTCAATTTCTGCCTGATCTGATTTTCCATCTTGTTGCTCGCAAATTTGAATCTGCGCAAGTCGTAGTTTCAGTTCAGTCACCTCATCGAGCGCGCCGCTCCCTCGTGCCGCAGCTATAGCTTGCTCAATTGACGCGTTGGCTGCTGTCAGACTGGGCGCAGTCTTTGTCTGCATGCAGTGTTCCAACCAGGTCTGCCAACTTCCTAATAGCTCGTTCGAGGAATCATCGATTTGTGATAGAGGAATCAAAATCTGTGCCGCGTCGCTGAGGTGCCCGGTGGCCGAAAGCACATCTGCCTCAACTCGCAGCTTGGCGCAGCAAACCCGATACTTATCACGAAGGCGCGGCGGGAGGGGTTTGCGGCCAAAGTCGGCTCGGAACTCGCACATTTGCGCCAGCAAATCACGCGATGCTCCAAGCAGCATTAACGCATCAAGCAGCTGCACTGTTTTATCCACGTACAGTTTGGTGCCTTGCGGAAAGAGTTTTTTCCAATAGGCGAAAGCTTTTCGATGTGAGGTCGCAGACTCCGCAGGCAACTTCATGCTTGTTTGGAGTGCGGCTCTACGGCGCCAGTAGCGAACCATGAGAAGTGAATCTTTTACAGTTGAGTTACTTATAGATTGCTCGACTTCGTCGAGGACTACTTTTGCTTCGCTCAGCTTGTGATTGCGTCGCATCGATTCGGCCAGGGCAAGCTTCAAATCAAGAAGAGGCTCCGAATCTGGTTCCGCGCGTTTGAGCATGTCGATAGCGCGCCGATAGTTTTGTTCCGCAGAAAGAAGCTCGTAGTTGCGCAACGCCGCATTCGCCCGCCGACTAACATCGCGCCAATTGCTTGACTGCTGTTCTGCTCGAACCGAAGATGGAGAGCCTACGTGTAACCAAATTAAAGACAGGACGCAAATTTGCTTTAAAGCTATAGTGCGGAGCGACGTGTCGGTTTTCGACATCAGGACTGGTCCGCGTTTTAACGTGCGCAAGCGGGGGAGTGAGGCTAACTGCGATGTTTTTACACTGACCATAGGGTTACTTGTGACGTGACGCCGCCAAATGTCCAATCGCTGACACATTCGTCGAGAACGAGATTATCACGGAACGAATCGCTCGCCAATTGGCGGCACAGCTCCTCAACAATGTCCCCCTCAGAATCACTGCTCGAGCAGCACTTGATATCTCTGCGCTGAGCTCGTTTTTAGTATCATTCATTGTAAGCATCAGAGGAACCATTATGTCCAAGATTCTAATTGTCGACGACGACAAATCACTGCTAGCTTCAGTAGACGAAGTGCTTGCGGGACATGGTTATCTGGTGGATAAGGCAGAGGATCCGCGTTTAGCTGATGAAATGCTGAAGGCTTCTCCCTATGATCTGCTGATACTCGATTGGAATCTGCCGCAGATGACCGGCATAGAATTTCTGAAGCGAATTCGAACGGCGGGAATACAGTCGCCCGTTCTAATGCTTACCGGCATGGATCACATCGATAATAAAGAGACCGGACTTAACTCAGGAGCGGATGACTATCTCACGAAGCCATTCAACTCAAGAGAACTGGTTGCTCGGGTTCGGGCACTACTTCGTCGACCATCGGTTGTTGTTGATACATCGGACTTAGAGATGAACGGCGTGTATCTGAGCACGAAGACCTTACAGGTAAAATTTCACGGCAATGACCTTAAGCTAACTAAGCAAGAGTTTCACTTGCTCGAGTTTCTCATGCGCAACAAAGATCAGGTTTTCAACTCAGAGATGCTGGTCGAACGCGCATGGTCCACCATGGCGGAATCTTCGCCGGATACCGTTCGGGTACATCTTTCGCGGCTTCGAAAAAAGATGGAAGCTACCGGTCACCCGTGTCCGTTTCGAACGGTATTTGGTCAAGGATACGCATTCATGTCGGTGCCCTCGGAAGGTGACAAGACTTAGGTTAAGGGCTGCCTTGAGGGCGGCGAAATTACGGCAATTGAGTCCGTTTACGACATCGTAACACCTCCGGAAGTAAGCTGTGCTCAAGTTGAGTGCAGCAAGTCGGGAGGGTACGAAAATGGAAAATATTCAAGCACATCGTCATGCTCAAAAAGTGCGCAGCGTAGCAGCCAACGCGGAGAATATGGCTAGCTTGCGAAAAGTGTCCCGCGAGCAGGAGAATTGCGAACGCCCGTTTCACGTGCGGGTTCTGGCAGAGTTATCAGCGATTGCCACGGCTTTCATGTTACCGAAAAACCAGCATCTCAACGCGAGCATGTGCAAGTATTACGGACACATAATCGACAAGAAAAACTGGGGCAAGGGATCGCCCAACTGTCAGGATTGCGGCGCTGTAATCAAGTCAAAAGACGAGCTTCGCGGCTCGACAGCTAAAGCATAAGGACAAGGCCGAGACAGCTCAATGATTGCGTGACGGAGTTAGGAGGGTGGTACTATGAAACTCGTTAATAAGAACGGTCGGTTGGCGCTTGCTTCTGATGCTGCCACTGATGCAATTGCTGCGCCTATGCACGGAGACTGGGGCTTCAACAGTGGTGAATCTTCAATTGCCGCGTTAATTGAGGATTCGCCAGCCCCTAAGCGATTTCAGCGATCGGGCGAAAGACTCAAGCGAGAAACCCTTACCGGTATGAAATCATCAGCTACCACCATCAGCATCACTGATAAGTGGACACGGACATGTAAATCCTTTCAGTCTCAGACCATAGTTGAGGACATGATTTTTAGCGTTCGCTTTTCCGTCGGGATGGGACGCACGGGATTCCTCGAACAAAGTACGGTCCGGAAGGAAATTGTGTGCTGGGTCTATACTATCTTGTTGATAATTTTCGCGGTGGCGATGGTAGTCGCGAATATTGAATCCACCGGTGCTAAGAGCGAAAGGTTATCGGTCACCAGCGCAGCATCACTGACGGTGCCGGTAGCACCGCAAGAACCGAATGGACTTCCAGAGCAGGTGCCAGTGGTATCACAAGCATCCTCATATGGTCAGGCTCCGTTTGTTCTGCCAGAACCTACGCCAGCCAAAAGCAGCGAGCATTCAAGCGATAAGCCAAAGCAAGATTAGCAACACCATGATCCGCCAGGTCGCGATTAAGCTGGAGCAGAGCGGCACAGGTCAGCGGTTCGGCCATCACGGCACTAAAAAACGCTTTGCCGAGATGCAAAATTAGTCAGTACTAATTAGATCTCTTCCTTTAACGGCTTCAGGAATTAAATCGCAAACTGCAAGCCCCACATGCGACAGTGACTGCTGCGAAGACTGCGTTGCTACTCAGGATTGCAGCTCGATTTCACCCGGTCTCCAGGTTTTATTGAACCACGGCTCCAGCGGACTATAGAGGCGAAGTATCATGAACCATCCCTTGCCTGGAATCGTCTGAACCCAATTGTTTTCCATTCCCGGAGGTGCGTCGGGGCCGAAGTAGACATCGACTGAGCCATCATCATTGATTTTAATCTCTTTGTTCTGACTCGTAACACTCGGCGCCTTCTGATCGGTCTGAAGCATTGAACGCGTCTGATTATCATAAACAATGACCGACCAGAAATCTTTTACCGGAATGTTCGGAGGCAAGTGCAGCTTGTAGCTTCTGCCGCCATCAAACGGTGCGCCATTGGCATCTTGCACTGACCAGGGGTACTGCGAGCCACATCCCACCATCTTAACTTCCATAGCAGGCGTGACGCCGGTGGCGAAGTAATAGTAGAACGCCGCTCCATCCAAGTTGCTGACACCAGGCGCGACCTCGAATTTGTACCCCCCAAAAAACGGCAGACGCCAACCACTACCTGGATAGAAATAGGCCTCCTGTGAGCGAATCTTGAAAGCGATGGTCCTCGCAGTAACGGCACCAATATTGGCGGCATCGGTCAGGATTTCCTTCATTCGCTCATCGGGCTCAAACGCTCGCCCTTTCACAATACCGATTGAAGCAAAGAGTCCCAGGGTGGTGGCATCCGAGCCTTCGGCAGGCTCCTCCTGAATCACCTGGTTCAACAAACCCCAAAACGAGTAGTCTCCGGGCGCAACGAAGTTGGCTGGAATCTCAGAAGCATTCACAAATTTCATGGCAGGAGGATTCGCGGCGTTGGACAGGTTATAGATGCGCAGACTTTTCTTTACCGAGTCAACTCCGGGTTTACTTGAACCGTCAACAAGAAAAGCACGAAATACCAGCCAGTTACCATACGTGCTCGACCGAACGACATGATATCCCGCAGGAACATCCCCCTCGAAACCAGGCGGCAAAAGTAGATACTTGCCGCCTGCGCCCTTATCAGCCCCCGTTAAGCCCACGTCGGCTACCCACTTGTACCAGAAGTCATTAATCAGTCCGAGCACACGCGGAGGAATTTCAACCACCAGGGGGCCTTTTCTAGTGTCAACCCAAATGAAGTTGTAAATCGTGTTATCGTTGGCAGTTAGTTCAACGGTACGGGGATCGACAAGTCCTTCCCAGATTACGTCGGTCTGATTATCGGGGCCGAATCCGCGTAAGGCATCGCGCATACCGGCCTGGTTGACTATCGGAATAGCCAATAGATAGGCTTGAAGAGCCCTGGAACGATCCAGATTGTCGTAAATCTTCTCCACTGTTTGGTCCGATGGATAGCCATAGTTCAAGTTCAAGGTGCCAATCGACGACTCGATCTTGTCCGGAACAGCCACACCTGGCGCCACCGGCGTAGTCATCTTGAAACACTTTGCTTCTGCGGTCATTCTTTAGTCTCCTTCGGGCTCAACAGTCGACCTGACAGTTAAATGTGAGGTCCCCATATGTTACTGCAATTTCTGTCCTTTTCCGGGCCCCTGCTTGGTTGTTGAATGGGAATTGCCAAAACTGATTCGTGATCCTCATGCCTCAGCAGTCTCAAAGCTGAGTATGAACAACACACACTGTCGAGCAGACTAAGGCAAATATCATGAGCGCCGTCCTGTAACCGCGCCGTCCCTATGCTAAATTAGGGTGTGCAAAACGCGACTATTATCCTCGTTATTGGCGTTATGTCCCTCGTTTCCGCGCCACTGCATGCGGTGGCAGCACACTCCCGCGAAGCGAAAATTGACATTTCAAGTTATCCTGCCAAACCGTGGCCTTTCGGAATGGTTTGGATTCCCGGCGGCAGTTTTGTTATGGGTGGGCAAGGCACATCTGCTCGCGCCGATGAATATCCTGTGCATACAGTACGCGTCGATGGATTCTGGATGGACAAGACAGAGGTGACTAACCATGAGTTTGCCAAATTTGTCGAGGCTACCGGATACGTGACCACAGCCGAGCGCAAGCCGAACCGGGAAGAGTTGAGGCGGCAACTTCCCGAAGGTACGGCGATACCTTCTGCTGACCAGCTGAAACCGGGGTCCTTGGTCTTTACACCGACTAAGGCCCCGGTAAGTCTCGAAGACTATCGCCAATGGTGGAAGTGGAGCGAGGGTGCCAGCTGGAAATGTCCATCCGGTCCCAAAAGCTCAATCAAAGGCAAGGGCGCGTTTCCAGTGGTGCACGTCTCCTATACCGATGCTGAGGCTTACTGCAAATGGGCACACAAGCGCCTGCCGACTGAAGCCGAATGGGAATTCGCCGCTCGCGGCGGAACCGAAGGGCAGCCTTATGCATCGGGTTGCGCGATGCCGTCACACAAACAAATCAACTCATGGCAAGGCGCATTTCCCTACAAGAACACGACAAAAGATGGATATGCCTTGGCGGCCCCGGTACAGACATATCCAGCCAATGCCTACGGCGTGTACGAAATTATCGGCAATGTCTGGGAGTGGTGCCATGACTGGTACCGAAGCGACTACTACAAAGAATTACTGTCCACTCACCCGGGCACGGTCGTAAACCCTCAGGGACCCGAGTCTGGCTATGATGCACGACAACCGACCGGGCCCAAACGCGTACAACGCGGGGGGTCTTTCTTGTGCAATGAGCAATTCTGTTCGAGTTATAGACCGTCTGCGCGCATGTGTTCCTCACCCGACACAAGCGCGCAGCATGTGGGCTTTCGTTGTGTAATGTCCGACGCCGAGTGGCGAGAAGCCTCAGCAAAAGAAACTACGAAGTTGAGAAACTGGTGAACGCTCTGTGACAAACAGCACCGAAAAACCTCTTGATCTGGCCAGTGTTCGCACGACATTGGCATTGGATCGCACCTTGTTCGCCTCCATTCGCACGGCTTTGTCGCTTACGGGGTTTGGTTTTACCCTTGCGAAATTCGTTCACGACCTGATCGCCAAAGGCACTCTCCATGGAGTGCAACCGATCTATCCACGTCAGGTTGGTTTTGCGCTGATGGGATTTGGATTACTCACCGTTATAGGCGGCGCCATTGAGTACGTTCGCGTTGGACGAAGGATCGGTTACACCGGCTTCGTTTGGTCAATTTCGCTTATCACGGCTATCGGTATCGCCCTCCTGGGTCTATACCTGATGTGGAGCTTGGGGCAAGAACTTGCCCCGCTTTAGTTCTTGTGCATGATCGTGCCCACGTTCAAGAACTTTTTCATATCAGCGCAATTCACTTCAAATTGCTCGGGCGTGAGTCCGCCATGGACATTAAATGGACGACTGAGCATGTTTAAGACGCCAAAGTTGGCGCCGAGAACGATGGCCGCAAAGGCGACTAGTACGTTTTGCATTCTTGTCGGCTTGCCTTCCACGTACAAATAGGTGTTGAACATCATTACTATGCTGCAGAGCCACAACATAGGCATCAATTGGCGTATCCATTTGCTGGTTATGGCTACTGACCGTGCTCGCCGATCATCTCCCACTTCGCGCAAAGAACTCAGAAGTTCGCTCTGAATGTTTGAGCTATTGTTTGTCTCTGCGCTCAGCCCAATGATCTCGTCATTTAGTCTCAGGTAAGTTCTTGTCAAACCATCCGACAATTTGCCTTCACGCATAAGCGGCCACTCTTCTTTGCTTACCAATTCGCAGTAATCGATGCAGATTTTTTGAATCGCAAGCGCGTTTGCCTCAGGGAGCGCACGCGACAGTCTGAAGATTTCGCCGATGCTTGACGCCTCAGAATCGACGCAAGCCTCCAGTGATTTGTATTCATCCGCGGCGCTGGAGATGACGAATCCGAGCACGATAGAAAGCAACGTACCGATGATACCTGTCGTACTGCTTATAAAATTGATGTTCTCTTGCAATTCACAAACAGGCAGTACTTTGTGTCCGAAACGAAGCCCCACCAGCGCAAGGAAAACTGCGACTACAATCCACAGACTGACTTCAGGGACCGAGGTTAACATCAGGGGCTCCTAATTGCTTCTCCAGGCGAGCATTGGAGTTCGGGGCGTCGCAATCGTTCCTCCCCATGGGCTGTCTAAATCGACGACTATCATGCGAAGCAGGGCATCATTCGCTCGAGTGGTTATTCCGTTGTCCTTCAGTTTCAAGTTTTTTGATATCACTCGGACTCAAGGGCGGAGGCGGATCTAACTTGAGCGTAACTTTGTTCAACTTGCCCTTGAAAGCAAAGGGTGTTTGATAGTCTTCATCAGCCACCGGCGTGCCAGTGTCGGAGCCGATATCAAAGTTTTCGTCCCACTGAAGAATCAACGGCAATGTATTCGGCATCGTTTGACGAACAACTTCTTTGCCGTCCACAGACAGAACACCGGTACCACCGCGTCCGATGCCGCTCATACTGTTATACATGATCGTCTCGGATCCGAGTCCGTCGTATTTGAAATCAAAGTCAATGGTGTGCCGACCAGGAGCCAGTGCTTCCGGGGCTTCCCATTTCACATGCTTGAGTCCCACTAGATTCCAGCAAAAGACAGGCTTGCCCTTGAGTATGTAAAGACCGTATCCGGCGAATCTTCCTCCGCAAGTCAGCAGCATGCCGTCTGCCCCGGTGTTCGGAACATCGACATCGGCCGAGAGTCTGTATGACGTATTGAGCAGGGAAGGCGCATCACCCAGCGGGATTCCGGTCTGCGGCATCGTATAGGTAAACTCGCGTCTTCCAGCTGTTATGTTGGGCTTAGGAACCACCAGACGCGTTGCACAGCTTGCGTCGAGCGGAAGTACCTGATATTTCTTGGCTTCCTGCAAAAACATACCTTTTAACTCATCGAGCTTCGCTTTTTTGGTAGCTGCCAGATCGTCGCATTGTGTCCAGTCTTTTGAAAGATCATAGAGTTCCCATGTGACATTGTTCAACGGATCCTGATTCACCGGACCGGAGGTAACCCATGGCGGACGAACCACCTTAGTGGCGGCGATCCAGCCGTCGTGATAGATCGCGTGATCTCCCATCATTTCGAAGTACTGGGTTTTGTGCTGTGATGGAACTTTGGCCTGGTCAAATGTGTAGGCGAAACTGGTTCCTTCGATCGGTTTTTGTGTGATACCGTCGACGGTTTCGGGTGCAGACAGGCCGGTAGCTTCCAAGATTGTCGGCACCACGTCAATTACGTGATGAAACTGATTTCGTATTCCTCCAGCATCCTTGATGCGAGCGGGCCAAGAAACGCACATTCCCTGGGTCGTGCCGCCCAGGTGCGAGGCGATTTGCTTGGTCCAGGAGAAAGGAGTGTCAAAGGCCCAGCTCCAGGCTACAGCCATGTGGTTGTAAGTCTTGTTGGTGCCCCACACATCATAGAAGTTCTTAAGTTGGACATCCACCGGTACGTCGACGCCATTGAACATGGCCACTTCGTTCGGCGTTCCTTCCAGAGTGCCCTCGGCGCTTGAACCGTTGTCGCCGCTTACGTAGATGCAGAGCGTGTTATCCCACTTGCCCATATCTTTGACAGCTTGAATCACTCGCCCGATTTCATGGTCCGTGTAAGCCAAATAGGCGGCGTAGACTTCCGCCTGCCGTATGAACATTTTCTTTTCGTCAGCGCTCAACGTATCCCAGTTTTTGAGGAGGTCTTTCGGCCAAGGTGTTAGTTTCGCCTCTTGCGGGATCACGCCCAGCCGCTTCTGGTTTGCAAAGATCTGGTTGCGAAGCTCGTTCCATCCTTTGTCGAACAAGTGCATGTCACTGATCTTTTTTGTCCATTCCGGGGTCGGATGGTGCGGAGCGTGTGCCCCCCCTGGCACGTAGTAGCAGAAGAACGGCTTGTTTGGTTCAATCTGATTGATTTGATTTAGCCAGCTAATAGCCTCATCCGCCTGAGCGGTCGTCAGGTTCCAGCCAGACTTTCCAATGTAGGGATATATTGGGCTGGTATTGCGAAACAGATTGGGTTCCCATTGACTCGTGTCGCCACCGATGAATCCGTAAAAATACTCAAAGCCCATTCCATTGGGCCACAGATCAAATGGACCGGCTTGACTGGAAGAGAAGGATGGCGTGTTGTGCGCCTTACCAAACCACGACGTGGAGTAGCCGTTGTCCCGCATGATCCGACCGATGGTGGCACGGTCTTTTGGAATGATGCTGTTGTATCCCGGAAAACCTGTCGCTTGCTCCGAGACTACGCCGAAACCTGCGGAGTGATGATTGCGTCCGGTGATTATGGCCGCACGGGTAGGCGAGCAGAGGGCGGTGGAGTGGAAGTTGGAGAACCGCAATCCGTTTTTGCCAACTTCGTCAAGCGCCGGTGTCGGTATCACGCCGCCGAAGGTACTTGGTGCCCCGAAACCCACATCGTCTGTCATGATCAGAAGGACGTTGGGGGCTCCTTTCTTAGGAACGACACGCGGAGGCCACCACGGTTTGGATTGCAGTGCATTATCCTTGACCACGCCAGCCCAGCCTGGATCAGGAGGCGGCAGTTGTTTGCCGTCTATTGTTGTCGTGGCGCTTGGGGAGCCAAGTTCACCCGTTAATTGCGTCTCCGCTTTAGCGGCGGATGCAAAGGCCAAAAGAATAATCGCACAGGCGCTTAACAGGCGAGATTGCTTTTTATCTGTCACCTTGGGACTCCGAATTGCATCAGTAAAACAGACGAAGAATAAACGTTCTGCATTAACGCTACAATTTACGTTGACTCATCTTGCCCTTTGAAGCACAAACTTTCGGTGGGACAGCTTGGTTGAATCATAATCCAGAAGCGCAGCCGGTCCCAAAATAATACAGTGATAATCTAGAAAGCTGGAAACGAGGGGCCCCCCGCTATTTACTTGAGAGAACGGCATGTCACCAACAAGAGAACATTTGATCAACGAACTTAAGGAACTTGGCTGCATAGTGCTCTACCTTGCTATTAGCTTCGTGCTGATAGCTACCGGAAAATCTTTGGTCTTAATTCAGGTCGGCATAAACGACTTTGTTCACGGCTACGTTAAGGCAATTATTGAGTCGCTTGCGCTCGGCAAAATCGTAATGATGGCGCAGCACATCCCATTTCTGGTCCAAAGGCAGAACACATCGATTCTTCGCGCAGCTTCGTACAAAGCCATTGTAATGGCTATCATTGTCTTCTTTGCGGGCGAGTTAGAAGAGAAGCTCTTTGCAAAACATGCTGCCGAAGCAGCAATGAAAGAGGAATTGCTTTTCACGCTTGCACACATTTTCGGACTGTTCGTAGTCTTCTACACATTGTTCTTAGCAAGAGAGCTTGACAGGACGTTGGGTAAAGGCAGGCTGTGGAAACTCTTAACAGAACGTCCCTCAGGAACCGCGTCGCCATAGTAACGCGACGCCATACATTTCGTTTTTGGTCGATCTCTTTGTTGCCTTGCACTCGCCGATTCCCACCTCGAGGGAGCGATTTAGACAGCGTCGACGCTGCAGTAAACTCCCCTTTACCTTCGCATTCAGCTGTCGATTAGAACTTGCGATTAAGCGCGCGAGCGATGCCTTTTTTGCCGAGCAGGTTCAGCCCCATCTTTTCCAGGTTGATCTTGTCGGAGTTTTCTTGCAAACGCTTGCTCTCTTCGCTAGCCTTCTGGCTATCTTCCTTCTTGAACATTTCTGCAACATCAAACAGACCTTGATTGGATTCCTTGATGTTGTCGCCGATGTTGCCGGCGGCCATGCCAGCAAGCGGATTGTCGCGGATAATCTCGGTAATCGAATTGTTCTCCAACATCTGAGCGATCGAATTATTCTCGAAAAAGTCGGGAAGCGAACTCTTCGCTATCACGCCGCCCAGAGCTTCACTGATCCCCAATGCCGGAAAAGCTGCGAATTTGGCTACATCGCTGATATCGCTAATCTCAAGGTCACCGAACAAATCGCTCACGGCGGAACCTGCAGCTCCAAGCCCCTTCATCACAAAGCTGTCGGTCGGCGAAAGAGCTGTCGAATAGGCTTCAGAAGCCAGAGTGCTGACGCCTTCACCAACTGCGCTTGCTACATCACCGATTGCATCACCGATATCATCAAAAAACGACATTTCAAAATCTCCAGTGCGTTGTCTATGCAAATTAGAATAGCCAGCGATCCGGACCGATTTGTCCCGCACTTGTCCCTGAATTGTCCCTAGACCCACATGACTTCATATGGTGCTCTTGCGCAGATTGAAGTGGACGCTGGTTTCGGTCTCTAGCACAAGAGGATCATCATGTATGAGCTTAAACATGCGCTCGGGCTGAAACGCCTATGTCAAATCACTTGCATGGCTGTACGGGGCTTTACTTATATGCATTTCCGGCAACTAGCCCGGGCAAAATGCGTCTAGCTTATTAAGCAACACCAGGTGCGGTTGAATGAATGTTCTGGCAGTAGACGACGACAAGGTTGGGAAGTTCTTGTATGACGCCCTCGGGAAGCGCTACTGTTTCGATGTGACCACTGTTAATTGTTGTGATGAGGCCGTAGCGGCCTGTCGAATGCTACAGTTTGACGTTATTCTGATGGACTGGGTACTCCGCGGTAATAACGGTCTTCAGTGCGCCAAATTACTTAGACAGCAGCAACGGGAACTCGGACGATATATACCGATCATCGCCGTTACTGCGCATGCTATGGAACAACACCGGCGAGAATGTTTAAAGGCTGGAATGGATGATTATTTGAGCAAACCATTTGAAGCAGAGGAACTCTTTGCAATGATGCAAAAATGGGTTAATCGTGCAACTCTTCAGTGTACCCAAGAACAAACTGGCTGAGTGAGACAATTCGCTCGCCCCTAACGGAGGCACAATGACCGATGAACCTAAAGTTGAGGAAGCAACCGGCGCAGACAAGCTGTCAGCTAAAAATACTTTTCGCATCCTGATAATGGATACCCCCCAACATGTTGCTCAGCTCAAAGCCGCCTGTAATGACGCTGGACACTCGGTTGTATCGGCTCACACAATAAAAGAGGCATTCCTTTTTTTGGACGGCAAAAACCATGCTGATGTGATTGTGTGCGCGGCTCATTTGGAAGACGAATCCATGTTTGAATTTTTGAAGCGCTTGCGAGCCGATCCAATCCATAAGAAATCGATGTTCATGATACTAGCGCTGGAGCCAGGTCCTAAGGCCATTCAGTTAAGCGACTCAACAAAAAGGGCAGCCCTCTTACTCGGTGCCGACGCGTTCGTAAGTATGCCTGCATTCGATGCGTCGCAATTGATTGCAGAGATCAAGAAGGTTCTGCCTTTGGTGCCGCTGCTGGAGGCCGCGCGGCTGGAAGGCGAAAAGAAGGGCACGTGACTTCTAATTTCAACCACAACTCTTTCATCTGCTGCTGAAATCGGGTTGGGGCGTCATTCGAGATCACGGTACAACAGTAATGAAAGACGCTTCGGATGGGGTGGTTGTTGCTCAGACTATTCGGAAGGAGCTAGCTTGCCCTCACCCAAGGTCTGATGCCAGTGCTGTGAGACATCCATTCCATGAAATGGTTTGCCGGAAAACGGTGATTCAGAGATATAGATAGACACAAAATGATTGGCGGCCTTTACCTTACCGAGATCATATTGCTTGAGGAACGCCTGGTAGTCAAAATTCTTTCTGTTATCCGCAGGTAGTTCAGCAAAGTCAATTGCCTTCTTCTGCTCGAACAGATAAAGACCGTAACGGTCTGAAACCATGCGGATGTGCGGAGCCCGATAAGGCATCAGAATCGCTATACTCGAGTTTTGCTCTGCGACGCCGTTTTTTTCTTCATAACCGGAACCAGCCAAAAGTTTGCCTGGAATGTTTCCGACAATCCAATGCCGTAGAGGAGCAAGTGAGCCGACCGGAACTGGATCCGGATAAGATCCAAGAGCGTCGCCGTCGAGATCCAGCATCATTAATGTGTAGAGTTTGCCGCTTTGAGCGGGTTCCCAGCGAACGAGCGGCGCATCAGGAATATCAGTTTGCAAAAACAGATTTCCGCGATTGACCTCACCGCTATAGTGTCCACCGAGTACATTGAAACTCGCTTGCAGCGGAGGGTCTGTATACTGGTAGATCAGTTCGGCACAGTCGGCGGAAGACATAAGCCATCCTAGTGAGCAAAGAACGGTCAGCGCCCTGGAGAGCTTTCTGTTCATACTAATACTTTGTCACTTCAG
This sequence comes from Candidatus Obscuribacterales bacterium, assembly GCA_019752635.1. Classification (GTDB taxonomy): domain Bacteria; phylum Cyanobacteriota; class Vampirovibrionia; order Obscuribacterales; family Obscuribacteraceae; genus JAKFUT01. Next base: position 205,540 of record JAIELX010000033.1, read on the forward strand.
ACCGCTTATACAGATTGTACGCGTCCAGAGAATTTGGCACTGTCGCCTGGTATACGTGCATTCCATATTTGGCTGCTCTATCTCTATAACTTGTTTGCAGTTCGTTGTAATTGGCATCGAGCGGCAAATCTATTCCTTGTACACCGGCATCAAATCTGGTTGAGGCAAATACAAGGGTGTTTATGCCGCAACGGCGCATCGCCGTATAACACATCGGACAAGGTTCAGTGCTTGTGTACATTTCGCAGTGAGAAGTCTTACCCGTTTGCGGCAGTTTGAGATGCGGATCATTCTTATCGATTCTACCCAGATTCATCACACCAATCTCTTTGCAGGTAGCCCGCATCACCGCGATCTCCGCATGTGCAGTGGGATCAGTCCACTCAACTACGTGATTGCGATTCCGCCAGTAACGGATGACTTTTCCTGATTCATCATCTACTTGAATGATGACAGCTCCAAATGGACCACCACCGGCCTCTACGCCAGCCCTAGCTTCATCACAAGCCAGCAAAGCCCATTTGTTACCCTGAACTTCGATGCCGTCGTATAGTTCTGATCCTTTTATGTTTGCTGTTTGACAGGTCATGCAAGCCGCTTTTTTTCTGTCTTTTAGAGTAGCTTCAGGACAATAGCCGCTCCAGGGTTGAACGTAGGTGAAGTGATCGTGTTTAGGCTCCGGCTTCGGTACGCCCTCGTACGGTTCATCAGTAGAAGTCGCATTCATCTGGCAGGTTTTAGGATCGTACTCATTACCAAAGAAAGCCCTACCTGAGTCCGGTGCAGGCGGAGCAGACAAAGCAGGTCCTCCGGACAGAAGCAGAACCACAAACATCATCAAGGACATCCATGTAAGTATCGTTGGAAATTTCATAAGCTTTCTCATGTAAGACTTTCTTGGTTTAGTACGAAAATATTGCGCCGTCGAATCTCAAAATTCCTAGTTCAGGTCTTAGGGAAGCTCTTCGAGCGTGCAAGGTCCTGTGCCTGACTTTGGATCAATCTTCATCGGCCACTGCTTGCTGTTAAATGGTACCAGCGGAGGCAGAATTGGTTTCAGTCCGCGCTTAGCCGCCTCTATTTCAATGGCGCGGCGACCGCCGGTGCCAAGCAATTCGTAATCCATCATGTGGTAGTTCTGGAAGAACGATTGTCCCAATGCTCTGTCCGAGATAATGCGAACAAAAGCACCCATCATCTCCTCTGGCGTGGCGGTGAAGTCGGTTGTTTCCAACATCAACAAACGATCGTTAATGGCATCAGCACCCAAGAAATTCGCAAGCACAGTAAACAAAATATTGTTCTGCCTAGCCACATAAATCGAATTAGAAAGAGCGTAAGTCTTATCCCAGTCCTTGCCCAGCATTTTTTTCCATTCATCGAGAACTGAGTACCAGTGGGCTACCTGAGTGCTGGAAGCCACAGCAATTAGCTTGGCGCAATTAGGCTTTACTCCATGAGTGTAGGCAATCAGATCGTCGTACGTAAAAGAGCCCTTCTCCAGACACTTGTCCATGAACACCAGCACATGATTCTTCAGCGTGTCCCTTAGCAGCTCGCGATCCTCAGATTTCACCCCCTCAAGATTGTCGATGTTTTCGATAGCATTTTGAACATAGGTCCGATAAGCCTTCATCTGACCGACCCATGACTTGTCGGTCCCGGAGGTGGTGCAATACGGAGCAGCCAGGTCATAAGTGACCATGGCGCAGTGTCCAAGGGCCTTCGCCAGTTTATAGACCGGAGGCGGGGGCGGCGCCTCAATTGGATCTTTGCCCGGAGGATAGAGGATAAACCTTCCGCCATCGCCACTGAACAATCCCATGATCAGCGGAATTCTTTCGCGCAAATGCTTCTTGTACAGTGCCAAGCGACCTTCATAGATCGGGAGCATTGCTTCGTTCAGGGCATACACGTTCTTAAAAGCAATCTTGTCTTTGGAAGTAGGAGCCCCCTCATTTACGGTAATAATCTTCATATAGTCCGGCAGCTGATCCGCAGCCAGCGCTGCCGAAGGCAAGCACGCGAGAAGACTTAGGGTAGCAACAAAATTCTTGCCGGACGTTTTCATCTTTGACCTCTTTTTCTCGCACACGCGGTAAACCCTAAAGTAAATCATCTTGATTTCCGGAGAGACTTGGCACTCGCAGAGAATCAGGTGAGCAAGTTCCAGAGCACGGCGATTTCTGCCGCGCATGCACAGTCATGATTTCGCGCAAGGATGCGATAACAGGAGAGCCACTCCACCGGCCAATCAACGCCTGCTTGCGTCCGTTGTGCTCACTGGACGGATTGGTGAAAACTGTCAGCCCTGAATGTGCTTCAGAGGGGCTTCTGCAGCAAAAGATCAAACAGCACCTTCGCAACCTTCCGGGTGAATCTATCGTCGCAGAGTGTCCGGCCGTTAGCCATCAGGCTTTGCTGACTCGTTTGTTCAAACGGGAGGGACCATTCTCCGAGAAGGATGATGATAAGGGCTATCGCGACGCACTGATTTGGCATATACAGTGCTTGAAGTAGCGAAGAAAGAACCGGTTGCAACCATAGTTTTTCTAGCAATGAATACTAGAGATTTTGGAGCAGATAAGAAGGAAACAGAACTGCATCCGCGCTTAGTCGAGGATTTGAACGGAGTGTGCATTTCATATCTAACTGACCTGAAGAGCTTTAGATAGTCAGGCTCATTTGGAAAGTAAAAGCACTTCTATTGCACTACATCTAGTGCTAACAGATCAGCCCAAGGCGTCTATTGGTCGTGTTAACTGCACTGAAGCGTCCAGAGGTCCCCAAAATAACAAGAGCAACCAAGCTAAGAGGCTGCGTTATTAAGCTTCAAAAGATACTCCCGAGGCTGGATTCGAACCAGCGACCAAGTGATTAACAGTTACCCTCAGAACGTATTTCCTGGGGTTTCCGGCGGTCTACTAATTTACCTAGGTCTTCATGGTGGTCCGTTCTTACAGGCTTTCAAGTTTTCTGACAGTTACTTAATCTTTATGTCAAGACAGAAATCCGGTCTACTATTGGTCTACTTTTTGCTAGAATGAGTTTTTGTCCAATAAAAAGTCAATCGACGCATCAGAAGCCAAACTCCCTAGTTTTATCGTTTACCGAGTCGGCAATGGAAAAAATAGAATACATAGCATTGTCGATACGCTCAGTTGAATCATTGACTGAGCCCGGATTTTACTGGTTCGGCGACCCAAAAGGTTTTGGTATCAAAGTCACTCCAAAGATGGAGCGCATCTACATCGCTGAAGGCAAGGTCAAGGGAACGGGAAAAAGCTGCAGAGTCACGATTGGCAAGCATGGTGTATTTCAGCCAAAACAAGCCAGAGCAGAGGCGGTGAAGCATCTTGCTTTGATGGCTCAAGGAACAGACGTTAACTCACTGAAAAAACTTACAAGAGCTCAAGAAGAGGCAAAATCTTTAGCCCGGCGACTCACTCTTAGGCAGGTATTCAAAGACTACTGTCGCTCACGTAAACTCAAATCCAGCACGGAAGCTAATTACCTTAAGATCATCAATCGCTGTCTTTCTGACTGGCTCGATCATCCAATCATCGAGATTGACAAGACGATGGTTGAGAATCGCCACCATGAATTAAGCAACCTCAAGAATCCAAAGAAACCCGAGTGGAAAGGCAGCGCACAAGCAAATCTCGCAATGCGAGTTCTGCGAGCGCTTTTTACCTACGCGTCCCATACCTACGAAGACAATGAGGGGCGCGCAATCATTTCCGAAAACCCAGTGCATCGGCTCTCGCATGTCAGAGCATGGAATAGAATTCCCAGACGGCAAAGCATTATCAAACCTCATGAACTGAGTGACTGGTATGAGGCAGTATCCAAACTCGATAATGAGATAATGCGCGACTACCTTCTTGTATGTCTATTCACTGGACTTCGGCGTAATGAAGCCTGCAAACTTGAATGGGCAAATGTTGACCTGGTAGGCAAAACATTGAAAGTCGTCGACACCAAGAATCACCAGGATCATATTCTTCCTCTATCTGATTTTTTGTTCACTGTCTTACTAAGGATAAGGAATGAACGGAATATTGAGAGATACCCATCAGCGCGGCTGTTTGTCTTCCCGGGAGACGGCAAAGCCGGACACTTGATCGAACCAAAGAAGGCGATAGCGCAAGTAATAAAGGACAGCAATGTTCCATTTATGATTCATGATTTGCGGCGCACATTTCTGACAATTGCAGAAGGTTTGGATGTCCCACATTATGCTTTGAAGCGATTAGCAAATCACAAAAATAACTCAGACGTTACGGCCGGCTACATCATTGCAGATGTGGAAAGGCTTCGGCAACCGATGCAAAAAATAACAGATGCAATCAAGCTATATGCCAATATTTCGACTGAAGATGCGAACATGAATCCTGGTGGCTCGTCGCCGAAATAGATCGGGATAAGCGGCTAAACAACCAAGAGATACTCGATCCCACATGGTGGTGGGAATTCGGAGGAAGGCCGCTTTACTCCTCCGTGTCAGCTCCCTGGACCACGAGTGATGGCGAAATCATCAAGGTTTGGAACAGCCCTTTGGAAAGCCAAGCCATCATCCGAGAACCGAACCTTAGAAGTGCTTTCGTAGGGATTTGCCCATTTCCCAGTCGTGCAGATTTAACTTTGCCGGGCGATCTAATTGAACGCCAATGTGGTTTCATTATGCAACTTTCATAACTGTCGATTGGTGCGTCGTCAGCTGGTTTTCGGCCTGCTGTGCGCGACCGCTTTGTTCCACTGATCGTATATTGCACTGGTGAATGCGACTATGAAATTCCAAGACCGATAGGATGTCAATTCATGGATGATCCCAACGAGTTCGTCGAACTGCACTTTCCTGTAATAGGAAAGTGCTTACCGGCCGATCACGGATATTCTCTCTATAGTGCATTATCGCGGGTAATCCCTGAACTGCATGAGATTAGAGATGTTGGGATTCATACGTTGCCCGGCGTCTTGGATCAGCGCGGAAAAATTCTTTTAGTGCAAAACCCCACGTTGCGAATTCGCATGCCATTGAACAGAATTCCCCAGTTTTATCGCTTAGCGGGAAGAAAGTATGTGGTTAACAGAGAATCGATCCTCTTAGGTTCCCCCACAATTTCTGCGCTTCAGCCTTCTGCGTCTCTTTGGGCGAGGCTTGTTTTGATCAAAATAGCTGGCTCCGAAGGCAGAACTGCAGAACCAGTTTCGTTCCTCAAGTCACTCCGCGAGCAGCTCAGATCCCTGGTTCCTAATGGCGAAGTGATGTTAGAAGTGAAGAGAAAGGACTTAGAGGTAGATGACTATGCGCGCCGGGTGTTGAGGTTAAAAGGAAGCACGCTGACAGGCTACGGTGTAATCGCTAAAGGGCTCGATGAAAGTTCATCACTTCGCCTGCAGTCGGTGGGATTAGGCGGAAGACGAAAAATGGGCTGCGGTCTATTTGTTCCCAGCGCATTAAACTGATATGTCGACGCGCTTGTTAGCTAAATCCTACGATAGGCGACTCTACCAGGACTCACCTCCCGACTATGCACTATTAACGCAGCACAGCCGTGATGTTGTTGCCGCCTGCTCCACACTCACGGTGGTTCTAGCTGATCTGTGTTTGCACAATGTGGGGCTAGAGATTGAGGAGTATTCCACAAGGCTAGCTTTTTGCCTACGCACCTCCGGCTGGCTGCAAGATTTAGGCAAGGCTAATTCGCACTTCCAGAGGCTTGTGGGTGGTGATCGCAATATTCAACAACTCCTTCGGCATGAATGGATTTCAGCAATTTTGGTTTGGCAGGATTCTCAGCTGCGGGATTGGCTAAAAAGCGTTCCTGAGCCGGACCTCTTGTTCGCGATCTGGGGAGCCGTTTGCCACCATCGTAAATTCGATCGATTTGTTTCTGCAAGGGGACTTTCAGACTCTGACGTTCATGTTTCGCACAGTGACTTCAATCAAATACTTAATGATATGTCCGTTGACTTAGGTCTTCCTCTGCCGCCTCAGTTTGCGACAGATTTCGTCTTGTCGAATTTTCAAGGCAGTGCGAAGAGTCTTCCAAGCGCTTCCAATGCACTTCGGGACTTGTTGGACGAGTTTAAAGCGTTGTCGAAAAATTACGAGGATCCGAAGACGCGCCGCTTAGTCGCTCTGATAAAGGGCTTGGGGATATGCGCAGACGTGGCAGCTAGTGCAGTGGCTGCTCGTGGCAAGAGTTCGAAGCTCTATTCAGTGTCAGACTTTGTACACGAATCTCTCGGAAGAGTTGGTATCAAATCTCAAGATATCATTCGACTGATAAGTACGAGGATGGGGGCTCCGTGTTCTCCGAGCTCAGATACACTAGCGAGTCCACTTGATGGTTTCGCTTTTCGCAAGTTTCAAGTAGATGTGTCCGAGTCGAGATCGGCTTTAACACTAGCTCGCGCTGGCTGTGGATCTGGAAAGAGTTTGGCTGCGTATTTATGGGCGTGGTCGCATTGCAAAATTGCCGAGGAAACTCGGCAGAATTTTCGACTCTTCTTTTGCCTTCCGACCACGGGGACGACTACCGAACATTACAAGGACTATGCGCTTGAATCGGGAATCGAATCGGAGTTAAGTCATTCGAGGGCATCCGTTGATATCGAGTTGCTGGCAAAGACAACAGATCAGGAAGACGCTGAAGAGGATGACAAAGGCAACGTGGTTGGTGTGAGTCTCCTTTCGGATCTCGAAAAGATAGACGCGCTCTCTCTTTGGAGTACTCCTCTAGTGGTATCAACTGCCGACCTAGTTTTGGGTTTGATGGTGAATTCCAGGAAATCAGTTTACGGTATGCCCGCAGTAATGGCGGGGGCAATTGTCTTTGACGAGATTCATGCATTTGATGACCGACTGTTCGGGCATCTCCTGTCGTTCCTTCAGAATTTTCCAAACCTTCCTGTCCTCCTAATGACTGCCTCACTTCCGGAAGAGAGAAAGAATGCGATTGTGTCGGTCCGACCCGACCTCAACATTGTCGATGGACTTGAAGAGTTTGAGACCCTTCCTCGGTACGATCTGAGTTATGCGCCGGTGACGGAAAGTTTGTGGACCGGAATACGCGATTGCTTGGCCGCTGGAGGGAAGGTGCTGTGGGTCACGAACAGAGTGGACTGGGCAAATGAAATTTACTCACAGTGTCGGCATGCTTATTCGACATTAGCCTCAATCGATTTGTATCATTCGCGTTATCGTTACTTGGACCGAAGTGAGAAGCATCGTCGTGTGATTGATAAGTTCAAACAGCCTGGTCGTCCCTGTTTGTTAATCGCCACGCAAGTAGCGGAAATGTCGCTGGACTTGTCGGCGGACTTGCTAATAAGCGATTTAGCGCCAATCCCGGCACTGATTCAAAGAATGGGAAGAGCAAACAGATACTCCACTCCCTCCAATGTTACCCCCCCTGCCCGTATTGTCATACTACCTGTGACAATGGATGATCGGTTGCCTTACTCGGAAATTGAATTGCGCGACGCAGATCTGTGGATCGGAGATTTGCTCACAGAACAGCGGGCATTGAGCCAGAGAGATTTATCTGAGACTTTCCAAAAATATTCAGCGATTGGATCCATTGATTTGCGTAAGGCGAGTGACGAAGCAATCTTTTTCTCCAGGCTGTGGGAGATGAGACCAGCAGCTGCACGGGCAGATGGATATACCATCACAGTTGTGTTGGAAGAGGACTACCTTGAATGGAGAGCAACCACGCCGGACGCTCTACCGCCCCGCGAATGGTTTAAGAAGAGAGAAGTTGCGATCCCTTTTAGAGCAAGTGTCCTTTCTTGGTCTAAATGTGGATTTGTTCCAATAGCGCCGAAGTCTGAAGTCACGTACGAGTTTGATCTGCAAACTCTGGAAGGAGTAGGTGCCTCATGGAATTAGCCAATTCAAACACAAAGTTATCGTATCGCTTAAGCAATCCTGGATACACCATTTATCACCGAGCTGCTTTGGGTGGACTCGCCGCCAGCGTCATTGCTTGGGATGCTCCGCCAGCAAGCGGTATGACTGCCTCGGTTACGAGAGATTCGGTGGAGCTTGGTTGGCCTGATGACCTGTCGGACCAGGATGCCCTTAAGGCGATATTAGGTGCCTCGTTCAAATTGACTCCGGACAAGATGATACACATTCCGGGGCATGGAATTCCATCGGAGCGGCCAGATTTACTCCTCGCTGTCCACAATGGAATCGTCCAAACGTTTTTGCAGCATCCGAAATCTCGACCTGGAGAGAAAGAGCCGCGCAAATTTCTCATTCAAACAGCGGATGAAGAAGAGTCGTTGGTATTTACATATAAAGCTCTCCATTCGTATGCTCACCAGACTGCGCAAAAAACCGGGTTGCTAGATGAAAAAAACAAGGGGCGATTTCCGACAACCGCAACCATTACTCAATCTATTGTTCCTGGAGCGTTGACGGGTTCTACCGCGCTAGAAGCAAATGCGGACGAAGTGATCTTGCTCCTCTTCTTGGTTGCTGGATGTTCCGTTTTTCACTTGCGATCTAAATACATGGAGGCCAAGGCGCAATCTTGCCTGATCCTGCCCGATGTGGTCGACTTAGTTGCATTTACCAACGCCGTAGAGCGAGTCGTGGCTGCCGGAAGTAATTTCAAAATGTTTTCCAATAGCTTGCTCGGCCGCCACGCCGGTGGTGCCGAGGAGGCGGCGCTTCGGTTTGTAATCGACTTGCATACAGCTCAATCGATTACAAGTGAACGAAGTATTTCTGGATGCCAGGCAATTGCAATGGGAAAAGTTGCTTGGGATGCAAACCAGGTTAACCGAAGCCGTTCAATTCGAGTTCGAGATGACTATCCCGAAATGGGAGTCTTTCGGAGTGCAAGTGAACATCTGTCCCGGAGTCGAGCTAGAAAAAACGAAAAGGGAGCGAGCTATGTGATGGTGAGCAACAGCATTCCTGAGCTCGTTGCGGCGAACCTTGCGAATGAACAATATTGGTGTTCTGGCTTTTCATCGCTCGTAGGCCAGAAGAAGGATTTTGACAGATTGAACTATTTACGAGGGGGGCTTGTTCATATGAAAAATGCGATTCGCGACGCTGATGACGTTGCAGTCATCGATGCCTTTCATGATGCGTGGCGTGGTGTTATGGGTGGTATCTATGAGCGGGCAAAGCGTGATGGATTAAACCCAGAAAGATTGTTGGAGGTAGAAAGAGAACGAGTTAGGAACGCCATTCTAAGAGCCAAAACGGCGGAATCGCTTGCTGGTTGGTTTCTTAGATTTTGCGCGGAGGGCGCGCGCACAACAGGTCCTTCAACTATAAAGAAGGAAGCCTCGCGTATTAGAACATTCATTTTTACCGCGCGGAATTTTGAAAGATTTCAAAATCTATGTTTGTTTGCATTGGTTAGCTATGAGTCAAAAACGGCAGTCGGAGGCGGCAAATAATGCCCACATTCTACATCTACGGAACAATTCTTACTGACGAGGCCACTGCGGCGAACAACCGTGGTGACAACATCGGTAATACAACCACTCTCCAAAAGGTGTTCGTGAAGGACGACATTCATACGAGTGTTTCTGCTGAGGCCATTCGATTTGCTCTTCGGTATCGTTTTCAAATGGAGTTTCCCGATCTGGTGAATCGTTCATACGATTCGGCGACAGGAAGACTAACGTATCAAGATGAGAAGCGGTCGCTGTGGAATCCCACAGACGCTCGCTTTATAGATGATGACCTTATGGGATTCATGGATGCTGCTGCTGCGAAAGTCGAAAAAGAAGATGAAGGAGATGAGGATGCGGATGAGGCATCTGAAGCAACCAAGCCTAAAGCCAAAAAGAAGGCTAAAGGATCCACAACTAAGCGACAGAGCCCGCTTGCCATAGGTCGAGCGATATCACTTCGCCCCTATCGTGGTGAGTTGTCCTTTAATTGTGTCAGCGGTGACAAGGAGAAGGGCAAGCTCTCGCTCTACAGTGCTGAAATGCATACAACGGAATATCAATACTCCTTTGGATTGAACCTTGGCGATGTTGCTAGCAAAGAGAATATCGGCCGGTTGCTGGATGCCGTTGTGGATCCACCACAAGTGGCCGGTAATCACTCGCGGTTCTTTTACGACTTTTCTCCTGCTTCGATAGTTCTGCGTGTAACGACCTCACACTCATCGAAGATTCAGAACTGTTTTGAGCACAATGAGCTGCTCCGTTCTATCACATTTGAGAAGCTGGTTCGTCGCGTAGAGTCGGGTGACATTCCTGCAAGCGAACTCTTTGTCGGGGGAGATGTGAGCTCTTCTGAAGAGGGACAACGCCTCAAAGAGCTCGGCGTAGCAGTGTTCGGTGGCGTATCTGCGGCCATGAATCACGCAAAGGACAGAATTGCAAAGCTGGACAAGTCCTTGGCTGTTGTGGCGCCCCTTAAAGGGGTCGTATCATGATCGCAGTTCACGTTTCCGCTCCCTTTGGTAGTTTCCGCAAGTCTTACGCTAGATCGTTCGCTGAGACCTATGCGCTTCCACCGCCGGCAACCATCTATGGAATGCTACTTTCCCTTGTGGGCGAAAAGCATAGGAGCGTTCACGATGGAGTCCGGATAGCTCTTGCGTTCAAGAACAAACCACGTGTTGCTACGACTCTTCGAAAACTAAGTCGATATAAGTACGGCGTGGCGAGCAAGCAATCGGAATTAGGCAACGCTCCTGATTACGTGGAGACACTATGCAATATCGAGTTCCTTTGTTGGGTCGACTCAAGCAGCGAAAAATCGTCTGCTGGAGAGCCTTTGGAAAATCGATTGAAGGCTGCCATAAGTACTCCAGAATGTGTTGACCGATTTGGCATTGTGTGCCTTGGACTAAGCGATGACGCAGTGGATGATGTAAGTCTATGTACTGAGATTCGAGGAAAGTGGTTGCGATTGCTTCAGACCGAACGCGGTGCGCTTGAGTTACCGGTCTGGGTAGATCACATTGGTGCAGCACAGACACGATGGCAGCGTTATGAGTTGGAAGGAGAGCCTGTTGATGTTTCGGGTGGACCCGAGGATAGCTGGCAATGGACAAAGATTACCGCTCCTGTACTATCTACCTGATTCAAGTCGTTCGTCGCACCCTGAAAATTGAATAACATAATCAAACGGAAGTTGGTGGCGCGCTCACGCTGCCAGCTTCCGTTTAGCGGATTGCTTTTGCGGCTGTTTCTATTCCCATCCCATACGCGCGTATGCTCACGAAGAAAACTGATTGGAATTTACGAGCGACGAAAAGCTGACAACTGGAAACACCCGGTAATTGGGTATTCCATGAGCTATTCCAGAATTTTAGAGTTGGAAGCACGACTCCTGGAAAAAGAGTGGATGAATGAAGGCGGACTTTTTGCAAAGCTGCGGCTGAGGTGAGCAATGTCGGGACGACGTGAATGGTATCTGGTTTGCTACGACATCAGAGATGCGGCTCGGTGGCGAAAAGCGTACAAATTGATAAAGGGCTACGGACAGCGCATTCAGTATTCGATTTTTCGCTGTCGCCTAAGCAAGCCTAGCGTGGAGGAGTTGCGGTGGGAATTAACGCAAGCGTTGGCTGACGAAGATAGCATTTTGCATTTTGATTATCCCACTGTGCAACATGTGTATTGAGAGAATACCGATGATCAACAGACCCGAAGAATGGTCTACTGATGATCCGAAATTTGCGGTTCTTTGATTATTCAAGTACGTGAGTAATTTCAGTCTTGAAGACTGCGGCTCGTGTTCCCAACCCGTGCTGCTGGTCCATTGTAAGTCGTAGCGTTGCGTGAAGGTGCTTGAAAGTGTCCAGAATGAGCTAAAATAGAGGAAGAAGAGGATCGACGAGTGGTTAAAAGGAGCGCGAAAATTGTCAAAGTCCAAACGCTTCGGGCATAGGTTGAATTCTGTTCCACCGGCACTGATGGCGCAAGGCTTTCGAGGTTCGGCGTGATCCGCTCAGTGACTCCGTTAGGAGTTGAGCACAGTATCGCCGGCGCAATCCTAGCGGTCCGTAGGTCGTGATCCGCTCAGTGACTCCGTTAGGAGTTGAGCACAATTGCCAATGCTCGGGCGTGAAGTGCCCGCCGCCGTGATCCGCTCAGTGACTCCGTTAGGAGTTGAGCACCGGGGTAGCCCTACGTCAACCTGCGAGCGCACCGCCGTGATCCGCTCAGTGACTCCGTTAGGAGTTGAGCACATCCGGTTACCGGCGCGATAGGTCATCACCAGGGCGTGATCCGCTCAGTGACTCCGTTAGGAGTTGAGCACACTGGCTTGAAGGCACGGGCTTATCGTTTGAGCTTGTGATCCGCTCAGTGACTCCGTTAGGAGTTGAGCACGGAAAACAGATCGCTTGGAACGCCGACCGAACAATTGGGTGATCCGCTCAGTGACTCCGTTAGGAGTTGAGCACCAACAATCCCAGAGCTTTAGTCCGCTGCATTGCAAGTGATCCGCTCAGTGACTCCGTTAGGAGTTGAGCACTATGAGCAAATTTACACCGTTGAGGGGGCTTGCGCGTGATCCGCTCAGTGACTCCGTTAGGAGTTGAGCACAGCGGACTATTCCCGCAACCAGTTACACAGATGGCGGGTGATCCGCTCAGTGACTCCGTTAGGAGTTGAGCACCCGGCGATGGTGCTGAGTTGTGGCAGGAGAGGTTGGTGCTCCGCTCAGTGACTCCGTTAGGAGTTGAGCACACTCTGCTGTGTGGGATGCGGCGGTGTGGGATTCGGGTGATCCGCTCAGTGACTCCGTTAGGAGTTGAGCACCGCTGCTCGATACACTTCATAGTCCGCGCCCAGGTGTGATCCGCTCAGTGACTCCGTTAGGAGTTGAGCACTACTCCAGCACCCGGACCCTTTTCTTGAGGTCGTCGTGATCCGCTCAGTGACTCCGTTAGGAGTTGAGCACTCCGCGTGCGTCCACCCAAGCACGTTGACAGCGTGGTGATCCGCTCAGTGACTCCGTTAGGAGTTGAGCACGGACTACTGTGGTTCCGTAGACGCTGTCGACCTGTTGTGATCCGCTCAGTGACTCCGTTAGGAGTTGAGCACCAAAGAAGATTTCCTCGACTCAGTTAAAAGAGGCGCGTGATCCGCTCAGTGACTCCGTTAGGAGTTGAGCACGATATAGCCAATATGATAGCCAAGAACGTATTAGGTGATCCGCTCAGTGACTCCGTTAGGAGTTGAGCACCGCTTTACCTGGTTCGCATCGAACTTGATGCTGAAGTGATCCGCTCAGTGACTCCGTTAGGAGTTGAGCACCAAACGTGCAGGTGCAAGGTTTCTGCGGTTGTTATCACTATCTACCAATATAATCAGACGCTTCCAACGACGACGAGCGGGTCTGAACTCTTCGGCTTCCTGGTGCCATTCTTTGGAGCAGCTACAGGCTTATCTTGCATCTTGTTAATTCGGGGACGCACCTACGCGAAGACTTGTCATGGGGTCCCATTAACGAGCATCCGATGTTAGATTTAAGGTCCACAGCAGGAGTGATAACGCGGCATGACAGAGTCGTTGTTTGGCGCAAATACGTTGGTTTCTATCTCCTACGAATGGACCGATGGCACCCACTGGCGCAGCCAGGCAACGGGTTTTCTATATGGACGCTTGCTCAACGCATCCCGTGCTCAATACGACGTGTATCTCGTCACTAGTCAACATTGTTTTCAACTCGAAGACGGTTACATGTATCCCTCAGTTCTGGTGAGCATGAATCCACGCAATGAAAGTCAGGCTGCCGTCATCGCCGAGCTTCCTTTAGTCGAGAAGGCAGTGCCACTTTGGACCAGCACTCCAGGCGTAGACATTGCTGTGTTGCGCATGGGTCTTCGCGAACTCAACAGCCACAATCTGGACTATGTCTTTTTCCAATCCGATGTTCATCCAATGAAAGTGCAGCAATTCTTCGATCTCGGTTGCATCGAAGGCGAAGCACTTTTTATACTCGGCTTCGAAGCCGGCGTTCCAGAGCTGCGCCGCAACCACCCAATCCGGCGTTCCGGCTCCATCGCTCGAATTCGAGATCTCTACGAGGGCGACAGCTCATTTTTCATGGCAGAAGCAACTGTTTTCCCGGGTAACAGCGGCGGTCCTGTTTTCCTGGCACCATCAAGCAGCTTATTACAAGCCAACAGCATCGCATTCCCGCCGCTCATCGGCGTGGTCTCCGGCTATTGGCCGTACGCAGCAGAAACCTTGGACTCTCACGGCAGAAAGCAAAATACTTACTACCAACAAAACCGAGGGCTCTGCTGCGTGTGGCCGGTCGACTATATCGAGCACACTATTTCATTGCACATCGAACGATTCGGCAGCTTGACTTAGCCTTACCGGAGGCGATCAAACGGATTGCGAACGCTCTGCCCTGTGCCGTCCTGCAGTAACGGACTAGTATGCAGTGTCAGAGTATCAGGAGGACTTGCCTCCCGGTTGCTGTTTCGCAGAAACTCGTCCATCTGAGACTGGTGCAATTCCTGCTCCTGTATATATTGCTGCCGTTGCTGTCGCATCTGGTCTTGCAACTGCTGAGAGATCTCAACAGCATGGTCTTGCTGTTGAACTTTCCTAACGTTTACGTGCTTTTGGCAATTTTCAAAGGCCGTTCCCAGCGTAAACAACAAGGCAAATGCTGTCGTGCCCAAAAGTCCGTAAGGCGGAATCAACGCATGTCGCGGCTTCGGCGGTTCCTTCACCTCAACACGCAAGGCATGCTTGATGCTATAAGTCAGGCTCTCTATTTCACGATCACATCGCTCTCGCGACACCGGTGCATGAACCGTCCAGGTCAGCTTAACTTTTGTTTGATCCATCGGTAGCTCATTAGACAGCCCGAGCGTCATTCGACGCGACAGCTGCGCTCGCATTTGCTCCTGTGTTAGCGGAGTCACCGTCACCTCCAACATTACAATCCTCGGTGCCTGAGTCATGGCCGCAACATGCAAGAGCGGCTCGGTAAAATTCAGGAGCGCGACAATACGCCCTTCAGTCTCTTCGGTACTTCTGATTGTCCACGCAAACGGTCCGAGATTTCGCCCTGCAATAGCCTGTTTGATTATCCCGAACGTCTGCGGGTAATCTATTGGTGTATCGAATGCTTCCGGATTGTCCTTCTTCGCGTATATTAGCTTGTCGATGCCGCTGCACACATACCAAACACATAGTGCGGCACAAAATCCGAGCGGTATTCCCGAAAAGGAGTCGAGCCCGGGAATGTCCATGATGAGCCTTGCGACTACGAGAAACACCACCAGTGCCAACGGCAAACCTAAAAATACAGAACTGAAATACATGTATCTACCTCCGCTTTCATTACCAGCCTAAGAAGTCCAAACCTTTGTCGTCCTGGTCTTTTCCTCCTTTCGAATTATTCTGATCGTCGATGCCATCTGGCATCTCAGTGTCCGGCTCTTCTCCCTCGCCAACCTCCATTTCTTCCGGCGTACGATCGCGCCCCAGGTCAAATGTCGCTCTCTTCTCTGGCTCCGGCGGCGCAGTGTCTTTCGGCTTGCTTGACCTGCGCGTCAGATTCTCATCGACTTGCAGCACACGCCGCGCCAGCATCGGATAAGATCGAGTATCCGTGTGCCTCAAGTAATCACGCCATGTAAGTGCACTTACTTTGACCGGTCTTGTCTCAGGCAAGAACACAACCATATGCGGCTTGCCCGATTCGACGATTCCGCGCTTCTCATCGATAGCACCGAGCGTCATCAGCTCATCGGGACTCAGCAGCGGCTCTTTCTCTCTGGTTTCGCGCAACTGCCCGGACGACGTTACTTTTGCCGAGGCCTCTTCAATCGTCACGCCAACCATCTCGGAGACCTTCTTGGCCGTGTCGTATTCGTTTGGCTTGAAAAAGATCTTGGTGGCCGGCTGCGAAATGAGCAGATTAGCTTCATCCTTGTAGACAAGTTTTAGCTGCTGAAAGTCTTGCACCCCAAGTAGTACCGGCAGCTTGTCATGCCTCAAAATCGTCAGCTTCTGCGGCATCCTGGCAACATATCCGAAGTTCGTAAACTCATCAAGCGACAGAAAAATCGGATGCTTAAATTCATGCCCCAACACAAAATTGAGCACGACATTGAACATCACTGCAGCCACCTGCTTCAGCTCGTCTTTCTCTGCCGGCACCGCAAAATACAAAGTAAATAACTTTTCCGGAAGCGTGGCGAAATCGATATCAGTCTTCTCTGTAAGCGCCCTTATTCTTGGCTCCCGCCAGCGCTTGATCCGATTCACCAGCCCGGTAATAACAAGGTTTCGGTAGCCCTCACTTGTATTCTCATGAAAAGACTGATAGATGTCGGTCGCTTCTTCGATGTCGCTGTTGAGAAGAAGCTCTTGCAGGTGCTTCGCGCCTTTCATCGCCATTTTGGCAACAGCGGACATACTACAGTTGCCCTGTTCGCGCTCCCCAACTGAATGCAAAATCAACGAACTCAAAAGCAATCGCTCCGACATCTCCCAGGACTGGTCTCCTCGGTGCGTGGATAGCGTCGTGCTTTGCATGATCAGCTCGGTAATTCTCGTTGCATCAGCCTCCGTATTAACGAAGTCCAGCGGATTGATGCGATCGGAACTTAAGTCATCAGGGTTGAAGAAGTAAATGTCGTGTCCCTTAGACGCGCGATAGGCATGGGTTTTGCGAAAGAGATCGGCGATCCCTTTGCCACCGGTCGCCTCAGTCACTATCGCACTTGATTCTGTTCGCTCCAGCAGGTTCGGAATAAACACGCCAGTGGTTTTTCCGGACCCGGTCGGCCCACAAATCAGCGCATGCCTGTTCGTCTGAATGTCCGGGATTCGCAGCGAAACAGCATTGCTCTTGTCGGAGGTAATTAAAAGCGTTCCGGCCCTGGCTTCCCCGAGATAACCCGCCAAGTGCAGCTCACGCTGAGTTGCCCAACGTGCGCCCCTGGTCTCCGCTACCGTCAAATTGTGCAACTGCTTGGTGCCTGACAAGCAGCTAGCAGCCAGTTCCCGCACATGCTTGGCGCACTCCGACTGCGTCCACGGGTACTTGTTTTCGAGCACCTCTATCTCTACTGCGGCTCTGTCTGCACGACAGACTCTGCGATCAACTCCAATTGATTCAGAGACATTTCTGTCGCCCTCTGACTCTCGCCAGTTAATGACTGCCGTAAACTCAAAGCGCCAGTCAATTCCACGAATTCTTTCGCTATAGCGCTTCTCCGCTGTGATCAGGTTAAGGTGCGGGTCAACGAAGGTAGGTTTCCACTGCAAGCGCCGTAGCGTGCTCAGAAAGATGCGCGACACTTTGTCAGTCGGAACTTCAGCAGCAAAGGAGTCTTTTGATGATGCGGGCATTTTTCCTACCTCATACGTGAGTCAATATCGTCGTCGCGTTTGCTGCGCTGGTGAGTTTCGCGCGACTGTTGCGCCATAAACGCTTTCTTTGCTGAATCTTGCTTCTGTTGTTTGCCAGGCGTAGCCTGCTTCGTCGGTATCGTCTGTTTGGTCGTCGCCTTGTCCGAGTTTTCTTTCTGCTTGTTCTTGTTCTTTCGTTCGCGCATTATCGACAGAAATTTGCTGTTTTCAATGCCACGATTCTTGCTTCGATCACGAGGTTCATTCCGTCCATCTTTGTTATCTTTCTTGGCATTGTCGAAGAAACCATTTTCAAACTCACGGTCATGGCTCGGGAGCGAAGCTGAATCACTGTATTCGCGCACACTCTTACCTCTTCGTCGTCGTTTGCGCCGCGCTTCCAGCTCCCGTTGCCTCTTCGCTTCTTTTCTCTGCTCGGCGCGCTCTTGCCGTTCGCGATCCCGGGGATCTTCCAGCGGTTTATTGGCTCGGCCGCCCCTGATTGCAGCACGCTGCATCTGCTGCCATTCTTTTAGTCCGCGCTTGGCTGCTTTGCGCTCATATGGGCGCTCCGGTCCTTGCTGCATCATCCTTGCGCCGGCATTAAAGCCCAGATCCTTTAGCCCTCGGCTAGTTGCGCCTCGAACTGTCGAGGCAATTCCAGACTCCATTCCAGTGAACTTTTCCGTGTATTCAGCGCCAAGCCGATTCTTCTCTTTGTCGTCATCTTGAGCTTTTTGCTTGTCCGTGCGTTTATCATTTTTCGAATTGTTTGCTTTCTCCAGCTTTTTGTCCGGCTCCTGCCCCTCTATCTCTTTAAGCTTGAACCGTCCTTTTTTTTCAGTGGACTCCTTCTGAGCTTTTTTAACCACCTTCTCCTTTTGCGGGCGTGGTCGAGCCGGCCATGCAGGACGACGCTTCGGAACCTTAGGAAACTTCGGCACCGCCGCTTTTACGTTAGCCGCCTGATCGCGCGCTTCCTTTTCCTGCTTCTCTTTGTCGCCGGTCTTCTGCTCTTCTTCTGATTGGGCCATTTCAGTTACTCCTCTGCTAGTTACTCTTCGCTTTCCTGCTCATCTGACTCCTGGTTCTCCCGCTGTTTCCTCTCACGCTCCTGTTTGTGCTTTATCAATGTCTGCTCCCGAATCCAGTCGCTAAGGGCCTTTCGTTCAGGCTCAAGCAAATGGATGTCGCCGCGTCGATCCAGCTTTTGATACTTTTTCAAGTAATCCAAATCGAGGTCGCGACTAAGCAATACTGTCCGATTCTCAGACATGTTGAGCCGTATGTGTTTGACTTTGGCTGCTTCGCGCTCCAGTGCCTTTTGATCGCGCCACTGGTCCTTAATCCACTGCTCCAATCGAGCCGCGTCGTACTCGGTCATCGCAGCACGTACTTGCGCGTGCCCTGCTTTGTAGTCGGACTCCAAGTCGCGCAAGAGTTCCAGTGAAGTGTTCCAGTTGTACTGAACAGGAATTTCCACCAGCTCACTTGAGTAAGTGACAGTAATCGGTCGTGAGTATTCGCGCCACTGGCGCTCTTGCCGGAGCCTCTCCCTTCGCTCGTTTTCTATTTGCGTTCTTGATTCCAGGGTTTGGAAGTCCGGCTGCTCACCTAGCGATACAACTTCGGCGCGACGCCTCTGTTCTTGCTCTTTCAGTCTCTTCTGTGCCGGCGACAGAGACTTCTCCTCACCAGACTTATTTTTCCCGAAGACAGTTTTCAACCGGTCAAGGAAGCGGCTGAACTTCGGCTTATCACCGTCAGTCTGCGGCTCCTTTGTTAACAGCAGCCTATTTCGTTCTAAGTATTCATCACCAACGCTTTTGATGATTTCGTAGTCTCTGCGATCGAAGCGAACACGGCGCCCGTTCTTGTCGACTCCCATCACCACCACGTGGCAGTGCGCGTTCTCAGTATTGTCATGCCGCACTCCATACCACTCAAGCTCCTGTCCTTTGCGGCGACCAATCTCATGCATGATTTCGCGAACATACTCCTGGATATCAGTCTTCTCAGCTCCGGGTGAAATGATTAGTTTGTGCATCAGGAAGCCCTGCTTCTTGTACGAGCACACGCTTGCATGCACCATGTCGCTACCGATCTTGTCGTCTTTGCCGTCAAAGAACTTCCTCGCCCGTTCGTCGCGGTCTTTGCCCGGCCGGAACTGCACATAGCGCAGGTGCGCCCTGGCTCGCTCCATTGCACGGGCGCCGTTGACATATGAGTGCTTAACCACTGAACGATAGGTGCTGGACATCTACTTAACCCGCAATCTTTTTCGACATTGCCTGAGTAGCCGCGAGCTCTTCTTCTGTCAGCGCCGCTGCTATCCGCCTGGACGCTTTAGCCCTGCACTCTTGCAATAGCTTGTCGCTCTCTTCTAAGCGAGACATAAAATCGTTGAGTGTCTCAACCCCGATGGCCGTCTTGGCCAACAGTGCACAAATCCGGTTAGTCGAAGCCCTGAGTTGCTGCCGGTATTCATCGACGATCTCACAGCGCTCTTGTGCGTCTTCATGCTCCAGGTAATGCAAAAGTGCCTCCCTGACTAACTCCGAATGAGTCAAAGATTTGCGATAAGCTATGGCTCTAAAACGTTCCAGATCCTGTGGCGAAAGCCTGGTTGAAAGTTGAGCTATTCGATCTAATTTGGGCATATTTTTTGCTCCTCTGTTATCACCAAAACACTTGAGTCTCTTCTCTCTCCAGACTCGGGACGACCAAATGCCACCATCGATGTCGATTTGGCTATCGCCAAAAGCAAGCAGGCGCAAGCATCTCGGGCGCAGGGACTGCGACCGTTTATCCTGCCGTACCCTGCGGGTCCGGTTCGAGCCAATTCCTGGCAACCAATACTGCGCGGCAGTTTTCGTAAATCCATCCGCTAGAAGCAGCATCAGAAGCGCTTCTTGCAAAAGCTGGACGTAGAACTACTATTCATGCGGCAGCGCTGCAAGTCGCCCTGCGGAGTACCGCTTGAAAGCCAGTAACAGTGCTGGCACCACTAGCTAATAGTTCTCTCTTCAGCTTCGCATACGAGCCTGAAAAATATCTGAAAAAGTGATCCCCGTAGAAAAAGAGTTTGATCTGTTTTTTGTGCAGCGCATCGCAATGCAACCGCTAATAAAATCGGCAACGGCGATCAACTTGGAGATTAGGCAGACCATGCAAAAATCGCCGCGCGCCTCATATGAGCCGCGCAGCTTGCGCTTCGAGTTGTTTGCGTTGCCTAGTAAAAAGAGATCAGGGAAAACACTAGTTTTTCTGCGTGCTACTCCAAAAATATTGCGAAATTTCAATCCAGAATCTGATACTGCTCTTTCACAGCGATTCTTAAAAAAATAGGGCGCCCGGGTTTCAGAAGTTTTTCAGATCCACCCGCTATGATCGTTAGGGGCACTGTATTCAAATGGCTTTCCGCACTCCGAGGCGAGATTTTGCCAGCGCTTAACGCTCGCGATCTTCGCGCTTTTTCTCCTTCGGTTTACTTTCGCGAATCTTCTTCAGCAACTTGCTCTCTTTGATCTTCTCTTTGCCGCCGGCCGCGCCCTTGGTCTTATCAACCGGCTTAACAGCCGATTTCGCCTGGTCCTTCGTGTCGGCCTTCTCTCTGTATTCCTTCTGCATTGTCGTCTCGACCCGAGTGAAATACTCAAGCAATTGCTCTTTCAGGTATCTCTCACGGTCGTCGGCAGCAGGCATGCTGTTGATGCGCTCTGTAGCATAGAACTGAAAGTCGGCTTCCTTCTCGAAGATCCAACGCTTCAGCAAATCAACATCTCGATTTTCGAAGATTCCGGATTTCTCGTGCTCGCCTTGCCAGTACTTTAGCTCGCTTATCGACCTTTCTCTATCAAGTCGCACTGGTCGAACCGGACTGATAACCACAGAGAAATCCTCCTGGTAGACTCTCTCTCTCTGCTCCATCTCGTCTATCCAGTTGCATAGGGCCCGCTTCTGCGGATCTTTAAGGTCGTCGCTGTAAGCGTCGTGCATTTCATTTAACGAGCTGTCAGCTGTTACCGTTCGCTTTTCTCCGGATTCGCGATGCTTATATCCTATTTCTTTGATGGACGCAGACTTCTTCAGAATCTTGTCGTCCTCCTTCTGGCGGTCTTCAATCCACAGACGCAATCGCCGCCGGTCCATATCACTCAGTTCGTTCAGCGCAACCGGCATCTCTTTCTCGACAGCTCGATCTAGTTCCCAGAGTTTCTGCAGATTATCATCGTGGCTATAAGTGCGATTCCCTTCCGGTCCACAGCCAACGTACCGGTCATTGTCCACATGCATCGGTTTCAGGTAATCTTTGTGCCGTCTCACGATTGAATCGATCCATCCGCGCACCATTTCAATGTCTTCATTTTGCTCGCGCAGCAATTCATAGCGCATGTCCCACAGCTCCCGGTGCCTTGCGTTGTGCCTTCCGGTCCAGCTGATGTCGGAATTATCAGTGTCGCGCCAGTTATTCAGATCTGATGCTCGTTGATCGATCAGAATACTTTCACCGTCCAGTAAGTCGCTTAGTTCCGACTCCTGGTCCAAAATAGTGCGTGTTCCTTCATCCACTATAAACACTACTCGCGGGTCGAATTCCCCGTCTTCAAGATCGCGTAACTCGTTATCGTCGATGTCTTCTTCTTTCGGGTCTCTTTCATCACTAGTCATTGAGCACCACCACCACTTCCCTGACGTTTCTTGTCGTACATTCCCTGTTAACTTTCGCGCAAAACCATGATGTCAGCAGCGCGCATCTATCCGTGCAAAGGCATCCAGAACGGCTAATAATCAAGTGGCTTTGCCAGGAGGACAATTCATCTTGCTGGAACTAGAATGACGGCTCTAGTGAGCCTACAACAGCACCAGATTTGTTTTAATGCACAGTTCCGGAACGCATTAAAATGCCTGATGCGAGTTTCACTGGCAAGACGCTCCCAGGCGGTGGACAGAAGGCAGAAATTCACCAAAAGCGAGTACCAGTCGCGCCTTTGCAATCATGGTTGATGCCGATCCCAACCGAGAATTATTGACCAGATTCGGTGATACCAAAATTCGAGGACGCTCGAAGTACAAGAACTTTGGTGATACCAATAACGCACGCCGCTCCAGGATGCTGCGCCTGCATTTCCAACCAGGCTGCCCGCACACCTGCAGCACTGCCGCAATACCACCTCGCGTGGGACCCACCGTCAAGATAGCCGGATGTGACAGGGCACAGATGGCTTGACGGTGGGCGTGAGGTGGTACGCTACTTGCGCCGGCAGGTAAAGGGGCAGCCAGCATAGCAAGATCGACTACGGGGCGAGTACACCTTGCTCCCCCATACAACAGTGGCGACGGAAAAAAAAGAAAGCCAGAGAGACGGAAGCTTTCACTCCGTGTGACATGAGGTCGATCGAAATGAATGGATATACTCCCAGAGGCTCACCACCTTCTGTCCTCACGTAA
>JAIELX010000054.1 GCA_019752635.1 Candidatus Obscuribacterales bacterium
GTGCCGGGGGCGCGGGCGGGGGGGGCGGCCCCGCCCCCCCCCACCGCATAGGGTGCGCTGGATCCAACCAAGGCTTTACCAAAACAGACTGAGACGGGTTTTCTTTTCTCGACTTAGCGCGACTCGATTTCTTAGAACCCTTATTCCACAAGCTTTTACCTGGGGAAGCAATTCTTTTGCAATCGGGAGTCCTTTGCTCCGTTGCCTTTCCTCTGAAGACGATGCCCGGCGTCCGACTGCAGGCGGGAGCTATGGTCAGGCGATTTCTTGAGAATCTCCATATACAGACCGGCTTGCGATGCATGTTTCAGGGAGATGAATGATTCCAGTTGAGACAACCACACCTACAAGTCATGTCGGGAAAATTACTGACCAGAAATCTGTCGGCTAATGATCAGAACGGTGTTTGTGCGTGTTACGCTTGGAGCACTTGAATCTATGCGAGTAAAGGCGGGAGTGCGGCGGCACGCCTGACGGATGCTTTTCCGCAAGCGTGCGAACGGCACTGTCGGATGTATCAACGCACAATGTAACTGATGTTCAGCACTTACGTTGGAAAGCTACTGCATGTAGTGCTCTGTGCTAGTAATGAAATCTCAATTCTCATGCTCTGCACACCTTGTCTCGTTCATTCGCTTTGTTTAGTCTTTGAGTCAGCGCTGCGCCCAACCGAGATGCTCCCCCGAATGCACATCGGCATGCAGAGATCTGAGTCGCACTCATAGAATTCTTCACTGCACTGAGCAGTCTAATTCGAACATATTTTTGCTTCGTTGGAATCACCAAAATTCATGTGTCGATTCGCTTTCGGGATTATGGATGAGAAAATGCCACCATCGACATCTGTTTTGACATCGCCAAAAGCCAGCAGGCGCAAGCTTTTAGGGGAGCATGGAATGCGACCCTTTATCCTGCCGTACTCGGAAGAGTCCGATTCAACCAAATCCGAGCAGCCAGTACCGCGCGGCAGGTTTCGGCGATCCACCCGCCAAAACCCGCATCGGAAGCGCTTCTCGCAGAAGTCCGATACAGAGCTGCTATTCATGCGGCAGAGCTGCAAGTCGCCCTGCGGACTACAGCTTGAAAGCCAGCAACAGTGCTGGCACCACATGCAGATCAGCCTGCGTATTCGCATCAGCCTTCAAGTAACCGCAGCTGCTCTGCAACCGCCCGCTCGATGGCGGCACACCTGCAGCACCGGAATGTCCGCCTCAAGGCGGGCTGCCGTCGAGTTCACCAAGTAAGACTAGTGTCCAAACGTGCTTGACGGGGGCTTGAGGTGACAGATAGCGTGCTGCTCGTCAAACAAATTCAGCTGCTGCAGAACAAAACTTGCAGCGCAAGATAGCCCGCCGCCAGCCCATGCCACCATGCCAGAAAACCAGCCGGAAGGGGCCCCGCGTCAAGGCTCGCGACGAAGGAGCGACCCGAAGGGCTCGGTCTTGATGCGGGTTCCCGGCTGGTAGGCTACGCGCCAGGCATGGAGCAAGGCGGGCTTGAACCAACGAAATAATTGTTCAGCGAACGTCATGAACTGGAGGTCCGCAGCAAAGCCAGATCGACTCCGGGGCAAGTTCTGCTGCCTCGCAGTACAGCAATAGCGACGCACGGAAAAGCGAAGAGTCTTTCACTCCTCCGGTCAGCGGCTGGCACTCCGGGCGCATGCGTGTGGGATGTCTGGTATCACAACGTTATGTTTATCCAAGTTCAGTCCGAGCTCTTTTCTGAGCTCTAAAAGTGCTGTAAATCAAGCTCACTGCCGTGGCCACCAATGCTCCAACTAGAGCAATCGATGGGAAAACATCGCATACCGCGTGGACCTTAACGTTAGTACCTTTGAGCCTGGTATGTGCCCACTCTGATTCACCGGACGGAACCTGTACGCGCCGATATGAGTCCTCGCCTGGAAGAAGAACATACAAATTTCCATGGCTGATCGCTTTTGTTATTGAGATATCGAAGGACTGATTAACTTGATGAATCGGCATTGCGCCCGGTTGGCATAGCGGTGAGACAGACGAAGGAGTCACGAAGGTGGCTTTTCTAGACGTTCGATCGAGAAATTCATTCCACGAAAGATCCGAACAATGTAGATGATACGACCATTCATTGAGCGACATAAGCGAGCAAAAGAGCACGGCGCCGAGCGTGACGCAACGCACTATGCGAACAAAAACTGGGTAGAGTCGTGGTGTAGAAGGAAAAGTCAGCATGCCTAATTTCGATTATAACCAAGCAAGCATAGCCCCTGTCATTACCTCTAGGAAGCCGGATCTTACGTGGTAGAACGCGGCGACTGAGCGTCACGACTCAAGTTTACTGCTCCACTGCTCTGCGCTGCTAAGTCCGATAGAATAGAGGAATCCCCTCCCGACTGAGTAGGAGAGAGATTGGTAGAAACGAAGGAAACAGACCAGAAGAGCAAGGACAAATGGCGGTGGACCTTCGCCTGGAGCGTTCTCTTGCTCCCGATCATCCTATTTGTCTTACTGATTTTGTTCATAGTGATCTATGTCATATTCTTCTTTGACTTAGGGACTTAGCCGTGAACAGTCAAGCAATAGAAATTTTGCATGAGTCTGATAGTCGCAACTATGTTACTTCCCTAGCGGCGCTTATTTTCGAAAAACAGGACTTTCTTGAGAAAAGCGCGCATCGACAGTATCTCCAGGCAATTGTTCGTTTCATTCAGCACTGGTAGATGAGCAACCTGCCCCGATTTTTGCTTGAGTGCAATGATTCGGCTTTCTCGTTGAGATATGAGAATCTTCTTCCAGTCCGGCTGGGCCTGAATTGGCAAGACTTCAACGTCAACAAGTTGATCAAATCGGACCGTGACCGTGCCATCTGGTCGAAACAGTATGATCGAATCGTCCGTTATCAACAACTGGCTTGTAGCGTCGTTGACATAGCGCTTTAGACTGTTTGGGTAAGCAGCCATCATATCCGGCGGCGGGTCTTGCAGCGAAGTAGAAAACCCGAGCTCCTTTTCCAAGGCAGCCCGAACATTCAACCCTAGCTTTCGTGGAAACAACATTCTGCTCTCCCTTTTTCTTCCGATTCTACCGCTGATAGTCTCGGTTATGTTCTATTCTATTCTTGTTGGTTAACGAGTCTGGTTTAAGGAGGAGTTGGTTGATGTCCGTTCATTCCCGATGGGAACCCACTGAAGAAGAACAGCATCAGACCACGCTTAGGCTGCAAAAAGTAGAGCGCGACTTAAGATGCTTGATGGCGCAAGACCGCGTATGGGCTGACTTGTGCGTAATGCATTTCGAACTCCAGCCCGAGGCAATCTCAGAACTGCTCGGATTAGAACCGGATAGCGTTACTCGGATGGACGACTGCATCACGCCAGAGGGCAGATTCGACTTTCGCTCTGATCGAACGTTCTGGATACTCAGCTCTGCAGACAAGATTCGGAATTCAGAGGCAAGCCTCCATCTGGAATGGATAATTCAGCAGATAGCAGGCAGGCTTCCAGCGCTTCAAAGGCTGTCTTCGACCGGCGGCGAAATCGAACTCCGCGTTCGGGCAGAAAAATGGTCGCACTATGAAAGCTTGGAAATAGAGCCGGCCACGTTGCTGTTCCTTGGGCGCTATGGGATCAGACTAGCGGTTGGCACGCGAATGCGTACGAAAGGCGATGGACTATAACCTCTGGATGCTGGATGATTCATTGGTATTCAGAAGAAATACCGAATAAACCATAAGCGTCCTAATCAGCCATAGTGGGAGAACCCGTATTGAGCTCTGAGACAATAGGGGCAAGAATGGCTGCTGGAGCAAAGAAGAAAAATGGCAGCAGGTTTGGCAGTTCCATCTATTCGCCTTTCACGTACAGCAAGACGGCTGGCCGTGCTATCGTTTTGCACTTTGTTAGTCGGTCTTCTCGCGTGGGCGTTAGTTCCGTTTGAAGAAATTTGCCGCTTTTACGAACAAACATTTGGAGCCAGACCGGTCGAAGAATAGGGCTGTTGTGGCCATACAGAGGTTGGGCTGTTTGAGTTTGATAGCTATGGCTACGATCAGATTCGCGACGCTCTGCGTGTTGCCGTTATAGCCAGTGGCATTTTAGTTCTGTTGCTCTTGTCCGCGACTAATTGGCAAGAAGAATCAAGGTCTGAAGCTGGGTTCCTATTGTGCTTTCCGATCTTTGTGCAATTCTTTGGAACGTTCGTAGTGAACGCGCTGAGCTCGCTCCTGCTTTGAAGGACAAATCATATTATTTCTTATCAGCATCTTGTTCCGCGGTCAAATTATCGGTATCGCAAAACCGGAAAGGACAGAGACGATAAACGCCGCCATGAGCATGTAAACCGGAAACCATTCATTGCATGGAAAAAGGAAGTTCGCAATTCTCGAAGAAAATCGTGGTTTGTCCGGATCGCTCCAGGTGGGTTGGAGGACTCCAATGACAATGAAAGCGATAGACCAGAAGATCCACGCGTAGTAGAGAACGATGTTGAAATAACCGAGCCAATTGGATCGCATGGCGAAAGAAGCGAAAGGCGCAATGAATGCGCAAACAAACCAAATTGATCTTTTCGCTGTTAACATTCAAGCCCGGCGACAGTAACCATACCAGTATGCCAGCTTCGAGCGATCCTGAGACCTACTGATCAATGGGTGCTGGTAAGAAGACCAAACTGAAAAATAGATGCAGCGCCGTTCCATAGCTTTGTCAACGCATCGCATGCAGCGCCGGGCAAGAGTCCTGATTTCAATCTTCGCTATCAAGGCACTGTGCCTTTGGCACCAGTTGTTGGAATTCCAATGTGTCCTGATCCTTTCCGTAACTTTCCGCCAAGAGGGCCCCTGAGGGGCCCCTCCGACTAAAAACCAACCC
Source organism: Candidatus Obscuribacterales bacterium (assembly GCA_019752635.1). GTDB lineage: Bacteria > Cyanobacteriota > Vampirovibrionia > Obscuribacterales > Obscuribacteraceae > JAKFUT01. The sequence continues at coordinate 4,850 of JAIELX010000054.1, forward strand.
CAAAAAAGAAGCGACCACCATCTCGGAAGTCGCTTCTTTCAATCGTTTTAACTAGCCTGCCCGGAGAGATTCGAACTCCCGACCTCATGGTTCGTAGCCATGCGCTCTATCCAGCTGGGCTACGGGCAGATTAGGCGTCTATTCTATCTCCCCAACGCCGCTTAGCGCCAGTGTGCTGTAAATCATCTTAAACATGTGCGACCAGACACGCCATCTTGATTGCTTCGAACTGGGCTCGGAGCGCTGTACAGGGGTACTTCCGAAGCATTGACATTTGTAAGCAGCACCCGAACGGCTCTTGCCAATGGGTCCATGTGCTGGGGGGGGGGGCTACCGCAGTTCGGGTGTTTGTTGACTACAATTGTTGGTCCAGTGGTGATTGAACCTGGTTCAGGAGCGAATGATTGCAGGGAGGGGACCTTTCTGCGTCGGTGTGGGGAGTCGAGACCGTTAACTTCGACACAACCATAATGAGTTCGATTTGCAACCATTTCGTACCCGGGGAAAAGAATTGCTCCGTAAACATCTTGCATGCCTGATGATTGAAACGCTCCCCTTTGGAGAGCATCCAACAGGAACGCTGGAGGCTCTCTAAGTGCAATCGCAAGATTGTGGTGATACTGCCAGTGAGGGCACCGTAGTTAGTCGCGCGGATGTTCATAGCCCTGGTAGAGACGAACTATAGTGTTTGCGTCAGGACCGCTCAGGGCACTCATCCCGTTCATGTAGGGATACATTATGTCTGTCTTTCTCGGTGAATGACCGTGAATACCGAATGAGTGTCCTAGTTCGTGAATACAGACACCTTTCATGTCTGCGTCGGACAGAACTCGTTTGGTGAACCTGCCGGTGACCAGAATTGTAATCTCAGCGCTGCGCGCAAGTCCGCCGCCGTCCTTCTTTCTCTGCCCGTCCAAGTACATGTACTCGAAGCGAGTAATTCCTTGTTCGTTGCCTCCACTCATCCGCTTGTCGGCCGGATTGGCTGTCCAGTGGCAGACTATATTGGCGCCCTTGGGTCCGCCGACTAGCTTGTAGCGAATTCTTCCGCCCGAAGCCTTTTGCCAGGCGTCAAAGGCTTCCAGCATGTACTTTCGGAATTGCGGCCGATAACCCGGGACATCGTTGCCAGGATCAATGTATAAGGTAAGCGGAATTCGGTTTGATGCCCAGCGAATAATCGAACCCTTGCACGCTTCGTTGAGGTAGTCCTGAAGCTGCTGCCGGTTCTTCAATACTGTAAGTTTGAGTGAGCGTTTTCCCTGTGTGGCGTAGGGAAAGTCGCCCTGGAACTGCGCCGGACCTGCCGAAGGAATAAGCGGCGCCATGCTAGGCATCGGAGCTGCTGTCAATGCAAGCGTCTTACTTTCCACTGAGGGAGTTTGCTTGATGTCGGCCGCGTTCGCCTCAGCCGGCTGCGTCGGGAACGCTTGCCGCGCTGTGCGGTCGTCAGCTCCGTCCTCGTCGGACTCGTCTGCGGCTGTTGGTGTCGGTACTGTCGTTGAGGCCAGTTTGGGCGCTTCTACTGTTTCATTGCTTGCCGATTTCTCTGTGGTGGGAGGCTCTGCACCGAGCTTCTTTGCTATCTCAAACTCTACTCGCGCTCTCTCATCGAGACCGCAGGCCTTGAATGCGCCTGCCAAATTGAGGTGGTTCTCTGCCGATCCATTGGACTCAACAGCGGCCTGCCACTTCTTGAGTGTGGCGGATTCCTTATTCTGTGCAAGGACATGGTTGATCTCGGGGATCAAATTCGTGTCTTTGGATAGCAGCCATGCTTCACCGAATTCAACTATTGCGTTTTCGAACTCACCGGCAGCGGCATACTCACGGGCGATTGCAGCGCGTTGGGCGGGGTTTACCGGATCTTTGCCCTTGGCTTTTAGTACCTTGTTTAAAAGTTCTCTTGCCGTCTTGTTGGTTGGATCAAGCATTAACGCCTGGTGCAATCGGTTTGATGCTTCCTCCGGCGCCTGTTTCTCTGCCAAGCTCAGATACTCACGCACCAGCGCGTCCTTGATACGAACGTCGAACGGGCTGATCTGAGAGGCTCTCAGAAGTTCTGAGAGAGCTTTTTCGTGCTCGTTACTTTTGCTGAGCTTGTTGGACTGTTCCAGTAACTTGAGACTCAGCATGTGATTGCTGGCGACTGGTCTGGAATAGCCATCGCAGTTTTGTGTTTGCAACTCACTTTCGAAATCGGCGCTGAAGTCTAGATAATCCGGAAATGATGCAGGCATCGGTGGAAATGTGCAGCTGGTGATTGCGTCTTCCGCAGCGTTGTTAACCGATTCCGTTTTGGAAGCATCCGTCAATTCAACCCAGTAAACTTGACCGGTGCGATATACGCGAAAGCGAACCGTGCTGTATGTGTGTGGCGATTTAGCCGTGTGCCATGCGTGCATGAGCCGCTCGTGAACGGTGTTGACGTAGGCGTTGAGCGCCGGCTGGGGTGGCAGAGGTTTAGATGCCGTTGCCGCGGGCTTGCGCGCGGCGGGTGCCGCTGCTACAGCGGTGGCAAGTTGACCGGCCAAACAAGACAGTAATGTCAGACCGCAAACTGTGTTGCGGATGAGTCTAGATTCCATGCCTGTTCTCCACGATGCTCGACAATTCCACGTTAGTAGCTAAATGCTTCAAACTTGTGTCTCAACTGATTCTTTCAGCGAGTACCCCCCGTATGTATTCTTTACCCACGGTTCTAGGGATGCGCACACGTGCGTATCGGGGCTTGCTAAAATTCAGAGCATGAAACTGAGCGATGACACTGTTAGTTTTAAGGGGACCAGAGAATCGGCCTGGAACAAGCTGGTCGATTGGCAGCGGATGCACGAATGGGACCTCTTTATGGAGAGCGTGCAGTTCGACGGAGCTCTTAAGTTAGGGAGCGTCGGTAAGTTGAAGATGAAGAACGGTCCGGCAGTCGACCTGCGCGTGACGGCTTTTGAAGCGGGGCACTCTTACAGTGACGAGTTCGAGTTGATGTGGTCCAGGTTCATCTTTCACCACGATGTCACGGAATCGACAGAGGGGCTGGTTTCCGTGCGCGTCCAGGTCGAGGGACACGGCGTGCTCGCCTGGCTGGCTGCGGGCTATTTGCGCCAGAGCTTTGCGGCGAATATGCCGATCCTTATGAGAAATTTCAAGGACCAATATGAGGAAGAGAACAGGGTCGCACCCCTCTAGTTGCTTCACCGGTGATCTGATCTGGGGGCTTGTGGGTGCTAAATCTTCGGCTTATATTAAATTGGTCACGGTTTAATCACCAGAACTTTAATTGACCCGGTTGCCTGGTATCGAGACAATGTCTTGGCAGGGTAGATGAAATATTACTAATTGCTGGAGGCTTTCCTTACTTTGAGGAAGTCGTTTGCTCTGCAGGGGTCCATCGAGCTGTGATGCCGTTTCACAACTAGGAGCAGGGGATGACTAAACTTGAAGAAGCGGAAGAAGCCTTCCGCTCGACGTCTGGCGCGGATGTTGAGAAAAGTGCACGGACAGAATTGCAGCAGCAATCTGAAGAGTTGCGGGTAGGGGAAACGCCCGCAGCCGGCACGCCGAGCAGCGAACCGAACGTCCTGTCCTTCGGTTATCCTCAGGAACTTACAGGTGAGAAATTCGATCCTTCGAAGTACGCGGAAGGGGCGAGTGGTGAAGGTATATTCTCTCGTTTTCGGCAACAGCGCGAAGAGCGGCAGAAAACCGACGAACCCGAGCGGACCGAACCGGCGACTGCAGTCGAGACCGAGACTGTCTCCTCCGACATTGGCACCGCTGCTGTCGAGCGCGTTGATCCTCGTCGCAATTTCACGACTGCTGAGGATGGAAGCATTACGGCGAAGTTTCCGAATGGAGACACGCGTAAATTCACTACAGACGGTGGCAAAGACATTCAGACTCTTGAGTTCTACGACAATAAGACCAAGCTCACGCACGAGTTTACTCGAGTCAAGGCTGCCGAAGGTGAGACCCAAGCGGATGGCAATGCTACCTTTGAGTACAAACAGAAAAATGCTGCAGGCAAGGTAGTTTCCGAAGGGCAGTGGAAAGGTGATCTTGAATGGCGCGATGGTGTCTATGCCGTCAGAGAGGCCGCGGAAAACAAGTCCGCTATTCCAGCCGATTTTTGGCGAACGGAACGAACCGATGGAACGTCGCAGCGCGAGCGCACCAATGAAAACGGCACGACGCAAGTGTATGACAAGAATTGGGGACTGTTGGCGCTGAAGCGTCCAGACGGTTCTTCCGTAGAGTGCACGCGCAATGAGCAAGGTGCTTTGACCGCGGTGAAGCATCAGGACCATACTGGCAAAGTTACGACATGGGCACCGGACCAGCGTGGTTTTTGGGTAGCAAGTACAGGTGATGTAATTGCATCCGGAAAACCTCCCGTGGATCAACTCGGCGAGCTCAACTACTCGCACGCTGACGGTTCGAAAGTAAAAGTGCATGTTAACGGCAGCGAAGAGCGCACCAATGCCGACGGCACGAAGGCTATTACGGATGTTCAAGGCCGCGTGTCGAAAGTTGTTGCCGCCGATGGCTCCTATCGCGAAATTCAGTATCAAGATGAACAAGCAACTGGATTCACGGACCTGGCGAAAGACGGCACTCCGAAGAGTTCCACGGAAGGCTACAGCAATATTCGCGTAAATGACCACGGCTACATGAGCTATGAGCGGGGCGATGGTACAACCGTTGAAGAAGGTCCGAATAATTCTCGAGTAGAAAAATACGCCGATGGTCGAATCATGGCCGTGCGCTACCCCAATGGTGACACGCGCGAGTTTACCTACCTGGGCGACACTGAGAAACTCGACACCTTCAAGCTAACCACAGTCAATCCGAAAAGCACCGTTGAGTACGATCGAAAAGGAGACGGCGAAGAGTTCTCCTACAAGTCCACCAACGCTGCCGGCAAAGTTACAGAAAGCGTTTGGAATGGCGACATGGCAGTTCGTCACGGTATGTTCGCCTTCAAGGGCGATGGAGGCAAACCGGGCTTTTGGAACGAGCGCGCCACCGATGGCAAAACTTATTACGAAAGAGAAAATGCTGACGGGTCGACCCAGGTTTTCGACGCCAATTTCAAAATTTCGTCCTTGTACAGAACCGATGGAACTGAATTGCACTGCGACCGAGTCAACGGTGAACTTGTCGGTGTAACCAGCGTTTCCGGCGACAATGTGAAAACCTGCTGGACACTGAACAAACAGAACAACCAGTGGGAATGCGACTCGGATCAAATAGTGCCGTCCAAAGTAGCGCCGATCAATGCTAACGGCGAATTGTTATTCCACAATACTGACGGTACTCACAACAAAGTTACAGTGGACGGTACGAGCGAACGCACGAACGTCGATGGTACGAAAGCTTCGATAGATGAATCGGGCGCCGTTGAGCGCTTGGACCGCCCTGATGGCACCTATCGAGTCTTCAGCTACGACAATGGCAAAATGAATGGCTATACGGACCATGCCAAAGACGGAACTGAACAGAAATCGGTGAAAGATCTGAAGGAACCGTTTGTAAACAGTCATGGTGACGTCGGTTATCGCGACGAGAAGGGACAACTGGTCCTGGAGCGTACCAACGGTAGTACCATCAAGTACAGCAAGGATAACGATGAGCGACTTTCGGAAGTTAAAGCTCCCGACGGCTCGGTTCGGCACTTCTATTACGATTCGGAAAGCGGCAAGATTCAGCAAGTACTCGATATTACCCATGATGGCACCAACTGGAATCAGGACTTGTGGCAGTCACGCCCTGTCATCGCTGCTAACGGAAATTTCAGCGGACCTTCGAGCACATTCGAGCGCGTTGACGTGAAATCCGGAAACGTGTTGGAGCGTCGCACCGGAGTCAAGTTCGGTGACTTCGGTGACTATTCCTTTAATGGAGCCGAAGGCAAAACAGAATCTTCCACAGCCTCGCGCGGATTCCGTGTGCCTAAGCCAGTCGAGACCGCCAAAGTTGAGGCTCCTGTCAAACATCAACAACAAACTCGTAGGGAGATTCGCCAGAATAGAAACAATCCCCAACCAGAGCAGCAGAAGCCGAAGGCGGAAGCAGAAAAGACTGAGCCTGCAAAACCGGAGCCGGTGAAAACAGTAGAAACGCCGCAAGTGAAAGAAGTTGCCGGCCCCTCGGTAGCAGAACGACGCGCGGAACTGGCCAAGACCAACGTTACTACAGCAGAAGACGGAACAATCACTGCCAAATTCTCAAATGGAGATGTTCGAACCTTACAAACGGTGGAAGGAAGCAATGATGTTACTTCGTTGAAATTTAGTAGCGCGAGAGACAATCTTACATACGAATACTCGCGAGTTGAAGCCTCTGTCAAGGACGGCAATGCCGACTTCAAGTACACGGTGACTGACGCCAGCGGCAGAAAGGTTTCATCCGGAACCTGGAGTGGTGCCATTCAGTGGAAGGACAATGTCTTGTACAGTTTTGACGCACCCAAACCAGGGTTGAAGTCCGACGGAATGTGGAGCACTGTTGCCATTGACGGTGAACGCACCAGAGAGCGCGTTCTTGCCGATGGCGGTCGACTGGTTTACGATGCTAGTGGCCAATACAACTTGATGAGCGTCGCGCGTCCGGATGGATCGCACGTCGAGTGCACTAGAGTCGACGGCAATTTAGTGAAGATTACCGACCAGAGAAGCGACGGCTCGCAAACTAGCTGGACCTTTGATGAGAAGTCTCGCTTGTGGGTCAGTGACGACAAGTCGATTATTCCTTCGGCGACAGCACCAATCAACAAGCAGGGAGAGCTGGACTATACCGATGAGCAGGGCAGCCGTACCAGAGTCAACTTTAGCGGAAGTGTCTATCGCACTAATCCGGACGGCAGCGTAGCAGCGTTAGACAAGAACGGAGCTATTGACAGAGTCACGCAACCTTCAGGTGAATTTCGCGTGTTCAAGCGTGATGACGATGGTATGGTGATCGGATTCTCGGACCATCAAAAGGATGGAACTGAGAAACGCTCTGTAAAAGACATTCGCGACGCACGGATCGACCATTATGGATTGCTGAACTACAGTACCAATGATGGTACCAATGTCTCTGAAGGTCCGAAGGGCGTTCGCGTCGAGCAAACTGCACCTGACAAGACCCTTATTCAGTATCCCGACGGCGACATTCGCACGTTCATAAAAGCCGAAGGCGGCGGACTAGAGAAGCTCACGCACTTCAGTAAGTCAGAAAATCTCACTCGTGAATATTCCAAGTCCGGCGTTGCCGGCGAGTGGAACTTCAAAGTGCTTGACGCTGCCGGTAAGGAAACACAGGTCGGTGTCTGGAAGGGCCAAATGGAGTTCCGCGACGGCTTGTTCGCCGTCAAGGGCGACAACATAAAGTCTGCTCCCAAAGGGTTCTGGTTTGAGCGAGACGCCAGCGATAATCAATTTATTGAGCGCGAAAATGCCGATGGTTCGCGTCAGCGCTTTGACGCAAAATCAGCGTTGCTTGAAACGCTCTATCGTACTGATGGATCGCGCTTGGATTGCCATCGCCCTGCTGGCGAGCTGATAGCGGTTCGTAACGTGGACGCTGATGGTCAAGAAACTACCTGGAGTTTTGATTCCTCACAGGGTAAGTGGATCTCTGATTCCCCTGATGTTCTACCGTCTACGAAATCGCCGGTAACAGATGGCGGCGTTCTTATGTTCCAGAGCAAAGACGGTGCCCAAAATCAGATCGAAAGCGACGGTAGCGTTCGACGCACTATGCCCGGTGGTACCAAGGTCGATATCTCACCGGAAGGTGTTACTTCCCGCATTACGCAGCGAAGTGGCGAGTACCGAGTTCCGCAGTACGACAAGGAAAGTGGCGCCTTCACGGGCTATGTCGATTACGACAAGACCGGTAAGCAGCAGAAATCCGTGGAATTGAAGGATGCCACAATCAACGCTTCCGGTGATATTGAGTATACCGTCAATGGTGAGCGCACCGTCGAGCGTGCAGACCGCTCCATCGTTCAGTTTGAGTCCGGTGATTCTTCTTTGGTCAAGCGTGTCACTTCCGCACAAGGCTCTTATCGTGAGTTCATTCGCAACGAGGCTGGAGAAGTTACGGCTATTGATGATGTTTCCAAAATGAAGTCAGGCGACAAACATGCGCTGTGGACCCGAAGAGAGAATGTTCGTCCACCGTTTGGACCTGGTGGTTTGTCCGACACCTTTGAGCGCGTCGTAGTGAACTCCAGTCGCGTATTGGATACGCGCTCGAACGTTGCGATTGGTGAATTTGGTGACTATACGTATCGCGACAGCCGAGGCAAGGACCGCGTCGCTGCTGCCACCGGAAGGGGCAGAGGCGAAGATGGATTCGGCACCGTCTCCATTGACGAAGCTCATGATTATTTAGTTGATAGTGCCGCTGCATGCTTTGGTAGTGAGTCGAGATCGGCTGCGTTCGAACAACTAATGAAGGGCTTCGAGCGAAGAATGGCCGATACGGTTGAACGAAGAAGCTCCGTGGAGGACCGCGAGAAGGTAGAAGAAGAGGTCGAAAAGGAAGTTACACAAGCCTACGAAGCAATCTCGCGGATGTTGGATACCAACGCCAAGGGCTTTGATGATCCCGCTCGCAGGGCGCAGCTAGCCGAGGCGCTCATGTATCTGCTCTGGGAACCGCAAACGGCGAAGCAAGGGGGGCGTAACTCTTGCTGGTTCATGTCCCAGTGGAACGAAGACCTGGCCGCTCACCCCGGTACATTCGCTAAGATGTTCTCCGACGTGAGCATGACCGGGCACTGCAAAGACCGACATGGTACCGATTATTCGTTCACGGCTAATGATCTGGCTCAGACCAGGGAAAATCATGGTGTCGGCTGGCACCTCGGTCGGGCTGATAAAGACAGTCAGACTAGCCCTGCGGTCGACCGGATGGAGCGTGTTCTGTTGAAGGTTGGAGGCTGGGATACATATCGCTGGCAGAATGGTGGTGACTCCAATGCTGCTAAGAATGCATTGGCTAAGGTCATTGAGACTCCCATCGGGTTCCTTGGAGGGCAGTATCCTTCCACTCGTCAGGAACGCCTGGACATGATGCGCTTAGGCGGTGCGGTGAAGGGTGGCGGACCACGTCACGTCAACAATATGTTCGTTCGTGCCGTACGCTTGGACGCCCTCGGCAAGGTTATTCAGGAGCGCGCGGAAGATCGCCGCGAGAAGCGCACCGGAATAGTGGATGAGATTGGCGACGAGTCCGCACCACGGCGCACTGTATTTGGTTTGTTCCGGGGAGATCAGTATGAAGGCGGTGACAAACTCGTTGCTCTGATCAAGGATCCGAAAGCATTTGTAGAAACAGGGGAGGCTGCGGCAGTACAGCAGATTAACTATCCGGCTCCGAAGCTAGGAAAGGAGTTCCAGGTGGCTGACGCGTATGACGCATCGGACTTCAAGCCGGGAACGCGGCCGGGAGATCGCAACAACAATAACAACAATCAACCGCTGTTTCGTCGTCGTCGCAGAGGCTAGACCAAAGCAAGGAGCGGTTACTGTGCGGCTGCTGTGAGCGGGGCAAGCGGGAGGCGAACTTGCAAGAGTAGTTCCCCGGCGCTGCCGATAGATGCCACCAGCGAGCCGTGGTGACATTCCACGATGCTCTTGGCCAGAGGCAGACGCAATCTGCCTCCGTGGCTGTCCGGCGCAGCGTCTAGTTCGGCGTTGTCCAGTCTGGACTGCAACGCTCGCAGTTGTTCGTCGGTTAAGTGCAAGCTTGTCGCTGCGAACTCAAGCTCCGCCGTTTCCCTTGTTTGGAAGCCCCGTAGTTCGATGGTTCCACCGCTTTGCTGACCCAACGTCGCGATCTCTTGCAACAGGCTCGCTATGGCCTGAGCGAGGCGATCCGAATCGGCGTTTACTTCAAGTTCGCTGGTGTTGGATACCAGTTGCAGCGAATATCTTTCCATGATCGGACGAGCTATGGCGACAGCTTTGGTTACCAGCTCGGAAAGCTTCACGTTGCTGCTTATCAGTTTCATTTGTCCTGCGTTGACCTTCTCCAAATCGAGTAGGTCGTTGATTAGTTCCAAGACCTGATCAACGGTTCCGACTATCTGCTCGAGGACGGTTGTCGTTTCTGGTGTTAGCGGACCGAAGACCCCGTGCTTCATCAACTCCGCATTGCCCAGTACTGTGCTAAGCGGGCTTCGCAGGTCATGACTTACAACGGCAATGAATTCTTGTTTCATGCGCTCGAGTGCTTTGCGGGAGGTCACATCGCGACCGATGACAAAGTATTGTTTCTCTTTCCCGGACCAGCGTATCGACCAGTCCAGATCCAGATTGTTCGGCAGGTGCACCAATTCGATGCGGACCACTCGCTCCTCACGAGTCAGGCTCTCCAGCGCATTTTGTTTGCTCGGTATAACAGTATCCGCCAGTGCCGTCCCGATCAACTCTTTCGGTGATTTTCCGAGGTACTCTGCTGCGACACTGTTGAGCGATGAAAACTTCAATTCTTGATCGAGCGTGCCGATGATCTCTCGCGAGTTGTCCAGATAGGCTCTCTCTCGTTGGCGCGCATCCGTGACTCTCTGTACGATCTCATGAAAAGAGCGGTCCATCCGGGCGATTTCATCCGTTCCCGATACAACCGGCGCGATTTCTTCACCCTCTGCGACGTGTCTGGCGTTTCCTGCCATGATCTTTAGCCTCCTGCTTACGCTGCTGCTAAACAGCGCGCCTAGTCCGATAGCCAGGAGGAGATTGGCTATCAGTCCCGTCGTGAGACCGGCAAGACAGTTGGCCGTTAGTGCGTAAAAATCTGCTCTGTTCTTGCGTTGCAGTTGCTGGCAGTGATCTATTATGGGCAGCATTGTCTCGTTTACTTTGCTGGAGACCACAAGCATTGAGTCTGTGGCGTTAACCAGTCTGTGTGAACTTGTTTCCGATGGTGTCATTCTCGCTGCGATAACATCTTCGATCATGTTTGCAGCCATTGGTTCAGTGCGTGCGGTGAGCCGTTCTGCTTTCTCGTATTCGCTGGGTGGTAGTCCGCATTTTTTTGCGTTGTCCACGAACCGCGTTCGATAATGCTGTAACTCCACCACTAGATTCCTCAGTGCGCTCGGGACGTGACCACGTTCGCGTGAAAGTACAGCGATGCGCATGTCGCAGTACCCCGTGCAGACCCGCACTGCAGAGACAGTCAGCTCGCGCTCTATGATTTCACGCGAGAGCAATCCTTGTCCCTGGTAAAGTAACCCGCTGATGCTGGCGACCATGACTAATTGAAAGACCACAGGCAAAACGAGCATGATGGCTCGGATTTTGCTAAGACCAAGGCCTTCCGTTAGCGCGACTAGATAAGGCACTTTTGTCGGTGCTACTGGACTAGTCGGCGGGGACTTTGGCGCCGGTTGCTCGGTTTGCTTTCGCTGTTCTGATTTTGCCGTCTCAATGTTTCGAGGTAGTGAAAACCAGAATTCGCTGCCCTTCCCCGGCTCACTGTTGGCGCCGATAGTGCCACCATGCAGCTCTGCCAGTTTCTTGCAAATCACCAGTCCCAGTCCTGTTCCTTTGCCACGCGCACCATCTTCGGCACTGACTTGCTGAAATGGTCTGAAAAGCGCGTTAAGTGCTTCCGGTGCTATTCCCGGTCCCTGGTCTATTACCGAAACTGTCAGTCCTTGCGAATCTTCGGTTCCCCGCACCGTGACGGTGCTTCCGGCAGGCGAAAACTTTATTGAGTTCGCCAACAAATTGACGATAAGTCGTACGATTTTTGCGCGGTCAAACTCGAACTCGCCATCGATACTTTCTACCGTTACCGTGATTTCCTTTCTTGTTGCCAGACCCTGGACGTCTCCGACTGCAGCTTCCAGAACTTCGCGAATGCTGCTTTTAACCAAAACAAGATCGTTGCCCGGGTCTGCCAGGCGCTCTACGACCATCAGTTCTCCGACCATCGCGGTAAGCCTGCTTAGAGTTCTGACGCAGTCGCGAATTTTGGCATGGCATGGTGTTGGCATTGTTGATTCAAGACTTCTCAGTCTTTCGAAGAGTCCTTGAATCTTTTGCAGTGGCGTCTCTAGATCGCGGGCGATCAGGGTTAGGAATGCTTCTCTCAGTTTTTCGAAGTGAAACTGCTCGCTAATGTCGTGAATGACACAAAACCAACAGCGGTTTTGTGTCGACCAGTAAGTGGACCAGAGCGCACGAAATTTTTCGCCGTTTTGTCTTTGCATGTCGAACTCGAAACTACCAGCCGGATTATCGATTTTGCTTGCCGTCAGTGACTGTTCGACCTGTGCCCATTGATCCGGGGCTATGTTGTTGCCAATTCTTTTGCCGGTCAAATCCTTCGCTTCGAAGCCCCAAACCGCTTTGACCGCGGGATTGATTCTTTCAATTTCAAAGTTTTCGTTGAGCACGCATATGATATCGCTGGAGTTATCGAATAGAGACTGCTCTTGTTCAGCCTTGCGGGTAAGTTCGCTCCACATATGGTGCACGGAGCGGTCCAGTTCACTGATTTCGTCGCTGCCCTGATCGGCTACGGTGCCGGAATTTGCGCTCGGATCAAGATTCTGGTGTAATGCTCGGATGCGTTGAATGAACTGGCGACTGAAGAACTTGAACATAAACAATGCCCATACCAAGTTGAAAGCAACTGCGGCAATCAGTGTTGCGACGAACAATGAGGCCAGTTGTTTTCGATTCTCGGATGCCCGCTCCATGTTGCCGACGGCTTGTCGGTCATACTCCCGCACGGTATTGAAACACTGTTGCAGTACCGACGTCAGTCGATGTTGGGTGCCGCTAACGCGACTGAGATTTTCCATCGTCAGACCGTCAAGAGTGAAGGACTTAATCTCGTTTAGTAAAGAGGCGCATTCTTGCTGATTCTTGAACGCCTCAATTTGGAAGGCGGAAGGCATTTGAAATGCTTCCTTGTTCAAGCGTGCAATTTCTTTCATGCTGTTTTCGGCGCGCGTCAGTGCGCTATCAAACGGTGTGAGGTATTTGAGGTCATTTTGACGCCAGGTGCGCATGATAGCGACGCCGGCGTCTACATCCGCCAGCATTACTTTGCAAAATTCGACCGACTTGTCGCGATGCCCCGCCTCGTTCATCTGCTCTTTGTGCATGGCGAAAAGCTGAAACGCCATCGCTGATAGCAGTAACAGTTCCAGCAGAAGACCGGTTCCTACGATGAAGAATCCTTTGTGGGCGACTGAAAATTGACGTGGTTTGCGAGCCATCAAGCGTGTGCGGTCCCGGTGGGGTATGCCATCATCCTGCCCCCCCGGGGCGCACCTTAAACCGTGACCGCCTAGCAGGGCGGCCCCTATTGCCGGGGGGCGCCGCCATCAACTCTGAGCCGCCCGGAAGAAGTTAGGCGACCTGGCAGTTTCTTTTCTGTGAGCAAGTCTGCTTACTTTGAGTCGTACTGCAGTGCCTTGTCGACCAACTCTGCATCTCCGCCTTGTCCTGCAGTGCGCAACGCCGCTGCAAACTTCTTTGCCTTTGCGTGCGCATCGGGATCTTTTTCCGTGATTTCCATGGCGCGATACACGCTGAGCAGGTACTTCTTGAAATATGGCTTCGCCTCGGCGGTTTTGCCTTCTTTATCATAAATTGCGGCAAGTTTGCTGACCATGTCGATAACGTGATCGTTGTCGACACCAAGCGCTTTCTCACCATAGGCGATACCACTCTTCAGGTCTGCCTTTGCTTCGACCATTTTGCCCTGATTGGTGTGAAGCACGGAAAGATTGTTCAGGGCCATTGCCATATAGCCTCCGCCCTTAGGCATCTTGGAGTAAATGGCCATGGCTCTGGTGTAAAGTGGTTCTGCTTCTTTGTACTTTTTTTGATCTTTGTAGAGATTGGCCAGATTGTTCAGCGTGTCGGCTACCGCGGGATCGGATTTCCCTAACTTCGCTTCGCGTATTTTTAAAGCCTTTTGAAACATGGGTTCCGCCTCGGCATATTTACCGGAATGATCGAGAATTACGCCCATGTTGTTTAACGTTCGAGCTACGCGAACATCGTCTGCCGGGAATTTTTTTGACTCTTTCATCGCTTCGGTAAATGACACCTCTGCTGCTTTGAGGTCGCCTTGTTCGTACTTCGTTTCGCCTTCATCGATGTGTTGTTGCCATGTCTTCGCCGCTTCGACAGAAAGAGCGCCGCAGGCCAGAGCTACCATTACGGCTGGAACAACTTTAGATAGGCGATTCATTGCATACCCCTGTGTGTGAATTCAAGCGAAGCGGCCGGAGCGTTTTAGGAAGTGGATAATACCACCAAAAAGCGGTGAATTTCCTTCTGCTAGAAACGCAAAGGTGTGCGCTGCTGCTGTAGCTGCGCACACCTCTGTTTTACATTTCAGTGCGCAGTTACGCGGGTTGACCTGCTGCTGTTTGCAGTTTGGCGTCCATTGTAATTTTTGCGTTGAACAGTTTGGAAATCGGGCAGCCGGTTTTGGCGTTGTCAGCCGCCTTGCGGAACTGTTCTTCAGTTGCTCCGGGAATTACAGCCGAAACTTCCAAGTGAACTTCCGTTACGGTGAAACCGGTGTCGAGCTTTTCCAACTTCACAGTTGCCGTTGTTTGAATCTTGTCGGCAGTGAGGCTGGCTTCGCCGAGCTGTGCGGATAACGCCATGGAGAAACATCCTGCATGTGCTGCTGCGATTAGTTCTTCCGGGTTGGTACCCTTGCCGTCTTCGAATCTTGTTCCAAAGCTGTACTGTGTGTTTTGAAGTACGCCACTTTCAGTGGAGATTGTTCCCTTGCCGTCTTTCAGGCCTCTTTGCCATTCGGCGGATGCTTTTCTTTTCATGGGTATCTCTCCGAAGTACATAACGCTTGAAAGAATATTACATATGAGGGCTTTCGTAGGCTGTAGTTACGGAAAGTAACCATTCGGGCGCAAGATCGCCTCACCGACCCGTGGTGGCGTCTATAACGAGATCTTGAGTCAGTTCGACTGTCATATCAGTGCCGGCCGGAATCCTGAAATCGAGTCCGCGGTTGACCATGCCGCTGACGAGGAAGCCGCCGGGCAGACCCTTGACCGCTCCGGTGGCGGCAGCTCTAAGTCTTTCTGCCGCGGTAGCATTTGGTACCGGGCGGTCCAAACCAAAAGACGGACTTACAATGCTTGCAGCGGTCGAAAGAACGGGCCCGGTAATCAAGCTGAATGGACCGCTAGCAAAGCTGATTCCGCTGATGGCTACTGATGTTGCTATATGTGGAGCGCCATTGAAAGGCAAAACTATAAGGCCGCTTTTGTTTACCTTAAGGGGCAGGTCTTCGTTGTTACTAAATACCACCGTATCTGGTGCAGGCTGCGCGCAAATTGCGATTTGCTTTCCCGCGCAACTAATCTCCTGGAAACAGATAGTAAATGCAGCGCTGGCATTTAGCCAATTGCGCGATGAGAGTTTCGCTCCCAGTGAACTGCGCTGTCCGACTATGTTGCTTACTCGCCCCCTGATACGGGCACCTTGGGGCGCCAGTATCACCCCGCCGTACTCCAAGGGGACCATCAGCATTGCCTCAATTGCTTCTCCTGATTTTGCCGTGTCACTATTGAGTTCGTTCAATATTGCTACAGGAAATCGAGAGCCGCTCTTCAAAACAAATGCGCCTCGAATTGACCCCGGCTTGAGCCAGAGTGTTCGACTTCCCTGTGTCGAGGCTGTTGGCAAGGGTGGGCGCATCTGCCCTGCGGATGGCTCGTTGCCTGATCTTCGAGATGGTGGTGCGTCGATTTTGTCATCAGCGGATCCGGCTTGTGCGCTGGACGCCACCATTGCTTGTGAAAAAACGAATAGCAATGTCAGCCAAATTGTTTCAGGCTTGCACTGCTTATCGCGGGGGTGTAACCATGGGTGGTGCATAATCATGCTCTAATAATATTTGCATTTGATCTGCTCGTCTATATCTCCGGAGGCATTCTTGTCAGTCTCGCAGATTAATCAAGTTGCCAGGCCGCCTAAAATTTCTCCCGGAATCGTCGCCTCTTTACAGGCGGGGCGGTATGATGAAGTCGGGCAAGGGTCTTGTTTTGGTGACAGCACTGTGTCTTATCGGTGTGCCTTGACACTATTATTTCCGAGGGACAAGGCGATGCCGTCGCGCTTGAGCTTCGTGGCGATGTTTATGCTCCGATGGGGCTGAAGACCAAGGCGCAGTCCGAGTATGCATTAGCGGAGATCAGTAAGCCGTCTCGGGAAACTCATTTGCTTAGCCATAACTAGTCCGCCCGAATCGATTTCTGGAGATCGTCGGATTCATCGGTCCGAACCAAGTAGAATTACTCTGTTGGGACGGAGAGAAGACGATATGATAACTGGATATTCTGGCTTGATCTTGAGCTTGCTTGCGGTATTGATCTGCACGTTGACCGCAGCTGCGGAAGAGGGCGGCAGTTCCTACAGTAAGCGCACAATTATCAACAGCTCGTCAACCACATCAGGCGCCGGCGGCGGTAGTAGCAGCACCACCGGTAGTGGCGAAAACACAAGCTCGGGCAGCTCCAGCTCAACGTCTTCTACGGAGGTTGTCGAACAAAGTGGAATGGCCGGGTTTAGGCACTCCAATAAGTTTGTGCCAAAGTATAAGGAAAGAATTCAAACCTACAGGATGCAGATAGAGATGGGGATCTCGAAAGGATGGCTCTCCCATGAGGATTCGGAAAAGTTCTCCAAGGAGTTGGGCCGGTTAGCCGCTCTAGAAGCTACTGTCGCAGAGAAGAACTACAGCAACAAAGCCGACATCGACGATCTGGACAAGCAATTCACCAAATTCAACATGGAGTTCACCAACGCAGCCCAGAAGAAACCAGCTCCAGCGACGACAGCTGCGCCCGTCGTAACTCCGACCGCCACTAAGCCAGCTCCTACTTCAAAGACACCGGCAAAACCGGCTCCTAAACCCGCCGCCAAACCAGCCAAACCAGCGGCCAAGAAGTAGTTTCGGGCATTTTGGAGAAGCAGGGAATACTGCTCGTCAGTTCACAAGAATGCCACAATTCGCAATTATTATGACGAGGTCTGAGGATTCCCGCATCAGTTTCTGGTGGCACGTTGGGCATGGGAATGCGCTCAATTACACACGCATTCCACTGGGAGCCTTGTGCGCAGTCACTCACATGAGCGGGTATCGCCCGCGGTATGCATCAATTTCATCAATGCTGTTGTGCTTTGTGCGATCTGTTGTGGCGGTGCCGCAGCCAGCCCGCCGGCTGACGGCGGTAAGCAAGGTCTGGCCATGTTGTCGGATCGCACGGCTGAAGCCACTGTGGAGCGAATGCTGACTGAAGTTGGCAGCGATTCGCACAAGGGCATCAAGTTGCGCATGGTCGTGAATGCTACAGCCAACAGTGTTTGGCATGCAATTTGCGATAACAACGATAATGATCCGGACGTGAAGTATTCCAAAATCACTCGAATTTCTGATACTGAAAGGCTGCTGGAACAAAAGTATGGCGCCATTCCGTTTCTTGGCAGTACGACTTGTGTTCTTCGAATCAACGAAGATCACCTGAAGCGCATCGACTACGAACTGGTTCGCTCCGATTGCCTGTCCAAGTTCGCCGGTATGTGGGTGCTGTCCCCCGGGGCTGACGGCAAATCAACCATTGTTGAAGTGTCTAATCAGATTAAATTGAAGTTTCCGATGCCGCAGAAAATTGTCGACAGTTTTGCCAAACACAAATTAAAGTCTCGAGCTTTACTCGTCAAAAAAACGGCTGAGGCCGCTGAGCTTCATATAGTGGATGCGTCGGTAACAACAACAATCAAATAACTAGAGCCGGTCCGCCTAAAAGGGAAGAGAAGGGTGTATCGCACCAACTTCTATCATTTCCCACTCTCCGCTTGCCGTCTTTCCGAGCTTACTTTCGATCATCCAGCCTCTGTGGAGTTCACTCAGCAGCGCGGGCGGAAGTTTGAACGGTCCCACCACCAAATCCGTCGGCAGCACGGGCAATGACCAGACTTCGAGCCAGAGTCTGTCTCCGGCAATTTTGAAAACGTCGTGGCGTCCGAAATCCACTTTCTCAACATACCGCTTGAGAGTTTTGTTTTCCGCTAAGTGCCGAGTAAGGTCGCGCGACAGTCTGGCGCTCTGTAAATCCAGGTCTTCCAACTTCTCTTTAAGTTCATTCACTCGCTGTAAGCATGAAGGCGTAATGTAGTTGCGACGCGAAAGCCATTCGCAAAAGTCAAATATGATGTCCCGTGTGGAGGCTCTCATTGCGGAGTCGCTCGAGATTTCGCGCAGAAGACAATAGCGAAAGAAATGATCAAGGTTATCGAGCATGCGTTGCGCTCCAAGCATGCTGCAATAGCTTCTTGCACTAGTTTCGAATGGCAGGACTTCGCTCGGTAGCAGCGTCTCCGGTCCGTGTTCGTCCAAGTGGTGGCACAACACGTCTAATACTGCCGCGCTGTCGTGATAGACCGACGGAGGCGCTATCCTGCGAATGTCGTGCAGGTAACCGTCCATGGTTTCATCGATTGTGGGCGTACAGAATGGTTCGATTGCTCGAGCCTTCCGATAAACGTCCATTTGAATTACATTACCGGTCATAGGTGCCTCTGCGCATGTGTATGCGGGATTTGCCAATTCAACGAATCATCATCCCCTTCTTTCCTTCGGTGATCAAGGTGGCGATGTACATACGGGATGGATATATTCACGGGGCGGAGTCCGAACATCGTTGTATGGACAATGTTTGTAGCCTTCAGGACACTTTGTTAATGTTCTCAAGCGTATCGCTTGCCCCCTGAACAATATGTTTTCGGTAGTGGACCGCTTTGCCGATAAACACTGAACTGAATCTCATGATTCGAATCGAGCGAAAGCTGATCTAAGCAGGGCACAGAGGTTTTGGCATTTGGCTTTTTGAATCGACGATTACGAGTCATCGCTTTATTGAAAGAATCTCATCATCAATTGCGCTTTTTTATGAAGAGTGCCTATCCATGAGGTGTTCGTGCTGTTCTTGTGAGAAGATTACACATACCAATCCACGCTCTGGCGGCGCCATGAAGACTTTTCTGCATTCAAAAATGAGATTGCTCGATTACTTCGACGATTTTACCTTGCAGAAAGGAACGGCTTACTTTCGAGACCAGCGTGTTTACAGCGTCGACGCGAAGGGCGTGAATATCCGTGGAATGGTCAAAGGATCAGCGTCGAGGACATACGGAACGCAGTTGGTTTTGAGGGAAGATGGTTCCCTGAAACGTACTTCCTGCACCTGTCCTGTCGGATATGACTGCAAACACGCTGCGGCCGTAATGATCGCTTTCCTGCGCGACGTACCGGCCGATTACATTTTTATGCACGAGAACGTGTCTTTTGCCCCGAGTCAAGTTTCATCCGATCAGGCGATGCCGGCGGCCGACTCGCCGGAAGCGGAACTTGCTGCCATCCTTCCGGGCGGCGAAGTTCAGCGTGCGCTTCGTGAAGTTCTGGAAGCTAGAGAGTTTGAGAATGCCAGTAAGGATGTTTATGTCGGACAGACGAACATCGGTCCGCTCTACAAGCCCAAGACCAGGGTTGTGTATGTGGTGAGCACTAACTTGAAGCCTCATCCGATCAGTCAGCTCGAAGCCGGTACTGTCGGGCTGCACAAAGACGGCTCCTTCGGGGCGTTTCGGGCACTGCACCTGAGCAACTTTACCAGTACTAATGTGCCTGCCTATGCCACGCGTGAAGATGTTGAGGTTACCGCACTCTGGTCTCTTGCCGCCGGCAACGCCTGGTATCCATCTCGTCTTGCCGGTTTTCCGCCGGAATTGGTGAATGCTGTCGTTACGCGTGTTCTGTCTACGAACCGTTGTTATTTTGAAACTGCCGGCGGTGCCCCGTTGCGCCCTGGTGCTGCCAGACAGGGGGTTGTTTGCTGGAGAAGAATAGAACGTGACAAATACATTCTTGAAGTTTCCGTCGCCCCGGGTGATTCCTCCGTACATTGCCTGCGTTGGGGGGCACCATGGTATGTCGATGAGAAAACAAACGAGTGCGGACCGATCGAAATCGGATTGGGCGAGGCTGTGTTATCACAGCTTTTCGAGATTCGTGCGGTTGGCGAAACTGAGGCTCGAGGACTTCCGTTAATGCTGGCTGATATGGGGCTGTCGGACATAATTCCGCCGCCGCCGTGCGCCAATCCTTTGATACTGAATTTGGTGCCGTCTACGCCGGCTCTGACAGTCGAGCTTGTTGCCCCTTCCACAGACGCAAGCGGCGCGAAATTTCCAGCTGTTGTGTTGACATTTGAGCGAGCAATGGAACGCGTCTACAAAGACGATGATGGCAAGCTGACGGTGGATCGTTGTGATAAGAGGTCCGAAGCGTTGGCGTCGCAGCGGTTGATAGAACTTGGTATGGAGCAGCGAAATGCCGACTTCTTCGGCAAACCCGGTGATACGCTTTTCTACTGGTTTCAGGACTCGTCCAAATGGCTGGATTTCGCTTCCTGCGAGTTGACCAAACTACGAGAGGCCGGCTGGAGGATTTCGGACAAATCTGAGCTTGCATTGCGTCCGGTTGAATTGACCGACGAAAATCTCGATTTTCAGGTCAAGGATGACGGCAACTGGTGGTTCTCGTTGGCTTTGCATATTGATGTCGGCGGTAAAAAGATACCGTTGTTGCCATTGCTGTTGGCTGCGTTGAGGCAACTCCCCGTTAGCGCCAACATTGCCGCTTCGGTGGAACTGCTCAATCGAGATGGCAAGTTCTATTCTTATCTGAGTGATGGCAAGCTAATTTCTTTACCGTTTGAACGAGTGCGTTCGATCATTACGTCGCTACAAGAAATGATTGCGCGCGCGGGTACCAATTCCAGTGTGAAAACTTCTGTGCTCCATCTCAATGAGATGCTGGGCGATGAATCCATGTTTCACAGCAGGTGGACTGGTGCCGAGCGAGTTTTGGAGCTGGCAGCGCGCCTGCGGCGACTTGTGCAGCCGTGTGAGATGGCACCGCCTGCGATGCTGGTGGCGGAACTACGTCCATATCAGATAATGGGAATGCGCTGGTTGCAAAAAGTGGCTGCTGAAAAATTCGGCGGCATTCTCGCTGACGACATGGGACTGGGCAAGACCATTCAGCTGCTTGCGCATGTTTGTTTGGAGAAAGAAGCCGGGCGCATGAAATCTCCCTTCCTGGTTGTTTGTCCGACAAGCGTGCTTCCGAACTGGGTGGCCGAGACACGGAAATTTGCACCAGACTTAAGAATCCTGGCTTATCGCGGAGGCGATCGCTCGCGTCACAATGAGCAACTTGATCAGTTCGATATCGTAGTTACTACATATCCGTTGCTCACGCGCGATGCGGATGAAATGCAGAACCGGCAGTGGCACGGCGTAGCTTTGGACGAAGCCCAGGCAATCAAGAATGCAAACACAAGAGTTGCGCGCGCCGTGCGCGGTTTACAGGCTGAACACCGCTTTTGCCTCACCGGTACGCCTGTGGAAAATCATCTT
Organism: Candidatus Obscuribacterales bacterium; assembly: GCA_019752635.1. Taxonomy (GTDB): domain Bacteria; phylum Cyanobacteriota; class Vampirovibrionia; order Obscuribacterales; family Obscuribacteraceae; genus JAKFUT01. The sequence goes on from JAIELX010000054.1 coordinate 26,329, forward strand.
GGCGAACTCTGGTCACATTTCCAATTCCTGATGCCGGGTTTACTTGGCGATCAGCAGACGTTTAATTCTTGCCTGCGATATCCGATCGAGAAAGAAGGCGATCTTTCGCGTAAAGCTGCATTGGCTGCGCGGGTGCGTCCATTCCTTTTGCGCCGCACCAAGAAGGACGTTGCCACCGAACTGCCGGATAGAACCGTAATCATTCAGTATGTCGAGCTGGAGGGAGACCAGCGAGATCTCTATGAAACTGTTCGACTGGCTTCTACAAAACAAGTGCGCGACGAGATTCAGAAGAAGGGCTTCAAACAAAGTCAGATTATGATCTTGGACGCGCTCCTTAAACTCAGACAAGTGTGTTGCGATCCACGCCTTGTAAAATTGAGCGCAGCCAGCAAAGTCAAGGAAAGCGCAAAGCTCGACATGCTGACGGAGATGATTGAACAGTTGGTGGAGGACGGGCGAAGAATTCTGCTTTTCTCTCAGTTCACAAGCATGCTCGATCTAGTTGAACAAGCGTTGATTGAGCGTGAGATTCGATTTGTACAGTTGCGCGGCGATACACGCGACAGGGCGCTGCCGGTTCAACAATTTCAGTCCGGTGAGTTTCCCGTATTCCTTTTAAGTCTTAAAGCCGGTGGTGTTGGTCTTAATCTGACCGCCGCCGATGTCGTAATTCACTATGATCCCTGGTGGAATCCCGCAGTGGAGGAGCAGGCCACGGATCGTGCACATCGGATCGGCCAGACTAAACAAGTTTTCGTATATAAGTTGATTGCGCGCGGCACTATTGAACAACGCATGCTTGATCTGCAGGATCGCAAACGTTCGCTGGCTGGAAGCATTTATGACGAGAGCGCTGATCTAAGTGGTGCTTTCACGGAAGCGGACCTTACCGCATTGCTCAATCCGATTGACGATTATCAGTAGTCGTTGGACGCTTCGAAAATGTACCAGTTGTCTTTCATGTGCAAGGGGCCGGTTTTGTCGTAATACTTTCGTCCGAAAGGGGTCTGTCCTTTGGTCGGATTCATTACGAAACCGTCGACCAGTGTGTCTGGTCCCAATCCGTCCATCCGCACGCTTGTGACGATCCACACTGAATCATTTTTTTTATCGACTACAACGTCGTACACGGGAAATGGTCCGTGCTGTTCGCGTGGTTTGTCGCCCGGACAGGCGCGGCGATCCGGCTGTTTAGTCTCATGCGCTTTGCGGGCAACGTGGTCCAGGTGAGGGCGGAAAAGCCAGAAGCAAATGAATTGCGGTAACTGAGTCAACGGCAAAACGCACAGTCCCGCCATGATCGGAACAATTAGTAAGCGGCGTTTCATCAGCCGCGATTGAACTTCCTCGGATTTTCCCGCCTTACGACGCGTTTTATTGTATTGAATCAGCATCCATATCCAAATCGGGCCAACCAGTAGCCAGATCAGTACGCCAAACCCGTTGAGGTCGGAGCCGCCGGGAAGGTGCGAGCGATAGAGCGTGAGTACGGTGGCAAAAAAGGCCACAAAATTGACGATTGCAAACGGTATTCTTGTTTTGTCGTCACGAGAATTCATTGTTAGATTTTAACGCGAAATCGTTGGAGCGTGGCGCCATCTCCGACGGTGGCAGATCCGTCGCGACGCTGAGTTCGGGCAGGCGCAGCTCGAGCGGTTGTTTGCCGCCGCAGAGCCAAGGGGCGCAGTTTACGCGCTTACTTGAGAGGTCTGACGGTTTATCGCCGGAGCGTCTTCAAAGAATTCTGAGAACGATGTAACGAAGAGGTGGTGCCTGCGGTTTGTTAATAGTTTCTGTATATATTGATGCGGAACATGTAGTTCATATTCGAAGCAGGCTTGAGCCGTCAGAGCAACAAAATCGCCTGTTTCGGGGGGCTTGTCCCCCCGGGGTAGCGGAGTATTCAAGAGATGTAATGAGCAAAATCCTTTAATATCGAATACACTGACGAATCAAGTCAAGTAGCGTACGGAATTGTGGCGACTGGTTCCACCGAATGCGCGACTAGCACACCATAGGAGCAGCATTTATGGAAGGGAACGCAGGCAAACCTCGACGAAGCAATGCTTCAGGCGGGGGATTCAAAGGCAGGACCGGCGGTGGCGGCGGTAAGAAGTTTGGTGGTTCCGGCGGCGGCCGTTTCGGCCGCAGTTCCGGTGGTGGTGGTGGATACGGACGTCGTTCCGAAGGCGCCTCTTCAGGCTATTCGCGTCCGCGTCAGTTTGAAGGAAACACCAGCGGCGGTGACTCGACCGGCGGCGGCGAAGGTCAGCAAGGCGGCGAGCGCAAATCCTATGGCGACAGACCTCGTTCCTTCAGCGGTGGTGGCGGACCGAGAAAAAGTTATGGCGGTGGCGGCGGCGATCGCTCGCGTAGTGGCGGTGGTTACCGTCCTCGCACCGAGAGTGGTGGTGGCGGTTATCGTTCGCGGGACGGCGGTTCCGGTGAAGGCCGTTCCGGTGAAGGCCGTTCCGAAGGTTCCGGTGAGGGTGCCGAAGGTTTCAAACCCCGCTCTTATAGCGCTGGCGGACCGAGAAAGAGTTTTGGCGGCGGCGGTGATCGACCGAGAAGCGGTGGCCCGGGGCGTGGTTCGTTCGGCGGCGGCAATCGCTCCTACGGCGGCGGTGGTGCTCCTCGTTCGCGCTCCTACGGCGAAGGCAGCCCTTCCGGGGAAGGATCGCAAGGACGAACGGAGCGCAGCTACGGTGGTGATCGACCGGAACGCTCGAGTGGTTCAGGCGAAGGTCGCCCGTCCGGTGGTTACGGTAGGTTTAATCGCGGTGAGAATTCCGGCACATCCGGCGGCGGATATGGTGAGCGTCGCTCGTCATCCGGCGAGGGTGGCGGTTATCGCGGACGTTCATCGTCCGGCTCCGGTGGTGGATATGGCGATCGTTCATCGTCGTCCGGCGCAGGTGGCGGCTATCGCGGACGTTCATCGTCGTCCGGTTCCGGTGGTGGATACGGTGGACGCTCTTCGTCTTCCGGCTCCGGTGGCGGATATCGCGGCGGCTCATCTTCCGGCGGTGGATATGGCGAACGTTCTTCGTCTTCCGGCTCCGGTGGTGGATATCGCGGCGGGGGCTACGGGGGCCGGTCGTCTTCCGGTTCCGGTGGCGGATACGCTGGACGCTCTTCCGGCGCTAGACCCGGCGGCGGATATGGTTCGGGCTCGTCCGATAGATATGGACGTGCTCCACGTGAGCACGACGGCGATCGCAATCAGTCTAGATATGGTGCGGACAACAACGACATCGAGACGAAAACAGGTGATTTGAGCGTCACGTTCGAAGATGCCACTATTGAAACTTCTGTGTCCTTTGAGGCCCTGAAAGAGGCCGGTTCCGAAACCGTTCAATGCGAAGAGTTCTCCTGCGACTCAACAGAAACGGCTGAGACTTCTGAGACAGCCGAGACCGGTGAGGAGTGCACTGAAGCCTCCGACTATCCGTCTCACGAGGGCCGTCCTTCCGTAGGGAAGCCGCGCCAAACAGAACATGCTTCTGAGTTTCGATCGGAGCGGCCGCGCGCTCGTCGTGATAACGAACGCCATGGCGGTGGTGGTCCCAAGGGAGCTAAGCCGGACAATGTTCATTTGAGCTTGAATCCGAAGCTTTTATCACTTGCGGAAGACATCGCTGAGCAAAATCAGATGGAGCTTAACGAGTACCTGGCTCAAGCGCTCGGTTTGGTCATAAGAACCCATGCCGAAAAACTTGGACTCGAACAGACAGAGAAGAAGTTTGTCACCGAGTACACCAAAGAAAAGCGCCAACCGGTTACGCGAGTTTCGAAGTAACTCTGCCGTAAATCGCCGCATCGGCATCAGCCGTTCTATTCGCCATCCCTGAACGCTTTTGTTCACGGATGGCGAATCTTATTGCGGAGACAGTGTTTTCAGGACTATAAAACCCGTTAATGGCAAGCGGTGCCGATGCTCGCTATACTCAACCGTCCATTGCCCCGGACGAGTGTACTTGGCAAGCGGTTCGCAGCATTACTTATGTCGTTTACGATTAGCAGCAAAACTGACGGCAATCAGAACTCACCTGAGGAGGGGGGCGCTGAGACGCAACCGGCACAAGCGCGCTTGATGCCGACCGCACGCTCCGGTTCTGCGGCCAGACCGTCGCAAAGCGCGCGCGATCAGGTAATGATTGAGTTCCAACGAACTTCTTTGGACATGGCCTCGAAATTTCTCGAGACACAGCAGCGTGTAATGTTGGCTTATCTTGGCCAGGCTTCCGGCAACAGTTTTGACGCTGCAGGCAACGAGACGTTGCCTGAACACTTACCACCGGTTCGAAGTATCGCCATGCGTCCGGTTTCAGCGGCACCGACCTATCAAAGCTCGTCTGCCGTTCCTCCCGCGCAGACGCAAGTGGAATTGGCACCCTCGCTAGTGACGCCACCGGTGGTGGAGCAAGTGACGCCTGGTGCGACCACGCAAGCAGTTTCCTCGTCGCCCGTTGTTGAAGCTCTCGATGCGGAGTGGTTGATTGCCTCTTTGATCGAGATAGTAAGTGAGCGAACCGGTTATCCAACGGAAATGCTCGACCCCCAATTGGATCTGGAAGCGGATTTGGGCATTGATTCGATCAAGCGTGTTGAAATACTGAACACCTTCCGCAAGTTGCTTCCTGAAGCCGTTCAACATTCTCTTGAAGATGGCATTGAACGCCTTGCCGGAGTAAAAACACTGCAAGGAATCATGGACTGGATCCGCGCTGATCTTTGTGCCGCCGCAGGTGGTAGTACCAGTGAGGAGCAGACGCAAACTCAGAGCATCAAGCAGGTTATGAACCAACTCGGTGCTTCCTCCATGGCGTCTCTGCGCGCCGCTGATTTGGACTTCAGCGATGCGGTTTCACCCGTGGTTTCCAGCGGGGCTAGACTTCGCTTCGCCGACGGTGCGCTGTCCGATTCCGGTAGTGCTTCATTCACTCTAGTGATGGAGAGTACAAGAGACTTGTTCATGAAGGACCACACCTTTGATGGTGTTCCTGTCATGCCTATGGCGTTTGCGCTGGAGCTAATGTGCGAGGCTGCCGTAACCCTTCACCCGAACCTTTCGATCGTAGCGGTAACGCAAATGGAGATTCCGGCCGGCATTGTTTTCGAATCCGCTGCCAAAACAATAGTGGTCACCGTTCAGACTGAAAGTGCTGGCGAGGTCACACGGGTAAGCGCTGCTGTCTGTACTGAAGGTGCTTTCCGCCGCGCCCACTTCAAAGCCGTAGTTGAACTTGCCCCGACCTTCGTCGCTGCTTCGTTGCCGCCGTCTCTTCCCTCAAAATTTGCCCCGATAGCTTTTGCCGACGTCATTGCATCGCCTACCGCCTCTGAGGTGTACTCGACCATAATGTTTCACGGACCCTTGTTTCAGGGTATTACGTCCGTAACAGGGCTCGGTGCCAACGGCGTTTCCGGTGAACTGAAACCAACGGCTATTACCGATTTTATTGCCACCGAGTCTGGTGCGCGATGGGAAGTTGATCCTGTTGTTCTGGATAGTGCGATGCAGCTGGCCGGAGTATGGGGACGAAAGTTTCTCGATGTAACGCTTTTGCCTGCCGGCTTCTCCGCGCTGCGAAAGGTTCGTCCTCTTGCGGACACGCAGTATCATGCAATTGCTTCAATGCCCCCGAATACAGCAGGTCTTGAGTTGCAGTGCGACTTGGCCGTTTACTCCAGCAACGGGGAACTCGTGCTCTTCATCGAAGGGCTGAAAGGTATTGGAACCAAGGCTCTTAACCGTCTTTCCAGCAAGTGATTCGGCGGACCATGCAAAGCAACTTGAATGACAAAGCGAACAGCGGCCGAAATGAGCCGATTGCCGTAGTGGGCATGTCCTGCATCTTCCCGGGTGCGCCGTCTCTAGAAAGTTTTTGGCAGAACGTCGTGCGTGGGCAAGATGCGATTCGCGAGGCCGGCGAAGGGGAATGGCACGGTGAAAAGTATCGCAGCAAAGACGGCTTCGGCCGAATCTACTGCACCAAGGGTGGTTTCATAACAGAGTACGCCCAGTTCAATCCGATTGAGTTCGGCATCATGCCGTCGAGCATTCAGGGGGGAGATCCCGATCAATACCTGGCATTGCGTGCCGCTGCGGAAGCTCTTCGCGATGCCGGATATTATCATAAGAATTTTGATGCGGAGCGCGCTGACATTATAATCGGCCGCACTATGGCGCCCGGTGCCGGCTCGCTAAACCTGATACAGCACGGTCAAACTGTTGAGCAGTTCATGGACGTATTGATCGCTTTGTGTCCTCAGCTGACGGTAGCAGAGCTAAACTCCGTCAAGCAGAAGCTCGAAGACGGTTTGCCTCCGTGCACCGCCGCTACAATTCCTGCTGTCATGCCCAATGTCTTATCCGGCAGAATTGCTGCCAAACTAGGATTTCGCGGTCGCAATCTCGTGCTGGATGCTGCGTGCGCTTCGTCTCTCATCGCCGTGGAATTATGCATGCAGGGTCTTCATGCTAATACCGCCGACATTGCCATAGCCGGCGGTGTTCACGTCAACTCGCATCCGTATTTCTACCAGATGTTTTGTGAGCTGGGCGCGCTGTCTACTAGCGGAGCGATTCGGCCTTTTGATGAAAGAGCTGATGGCACCATTCTTGGTGAAGGCGTCGGCATGATTGTCTTGAAGCGTCTATCTGACGCGGAGCGCGATGGTAACCGGATCTATGCGGTTATTCGAGGTATCGGTTCCTCTGGTGACGGACGTGCAGGCGGTTCTTTGGCGCCTAATGTCGCCGGCGAAGTGCTCGCGATGCGTCGTGCATTTGAAAATGCCGGTGTTTCGCCGAGAACTGTAGAACTGCTTGAGGCTCACGGAACTGGAACTAAAGTCGGTGACTCCGTCGAGATGAAGGCTGTGCAGGAAGTGTTCGGTGCCGCCGCAAATGGTGCCACTCGCTGGTGCGCAGTCGGCTCGGTGAAGGCGATGATCGGCCATACACAGGCTGCCAGCGGCATGGCTGGATTAATCAAGAGTGCGTTGGCGCTTCATCACCGGTTGTTGCCGCCAACTTTGAACGTCGAACACCCTAACTCGCAAGTCGATTGGGAACAGTCGCCGTGTTACATCAATCATTCCGCTGTTGAGTGGGCTGCGACTTCCAGGGGCGACGGTTTGACTCCTCGTCGTGCCGGGGTTAGTGCTTTTGGATTCGGCGGTGTTAATGCGCACGCCGTTTTGGAAGAGTTTCACCATGCCGGAAACTATCCTCCGCAGCCGCGTCTTGCGCCGATAGCGGTCGGAACGGTGTCACTGTGCTTGCGGTACCCGGAACTGAAAGCGGGACCCTTGAAAGAGACGACGTTGTCACCGGGCGCGGTGCCTAATCGCTCAGTCGCGACTTCTAATTCTGTCATTTCTCCCCCGCCGGCCACGAACCGAGGACCAACTGCTCTGCGTGCACCGGCGCCAGGAGCCTGTTCTCCCTCTCGCATCGCCTGCGAAGCTTCCGACCGGACGTCCGTTGCTGTCGGAGGTAACGGTGGTGGTGAGAGCAAAGAGGCGGTGCTCCACTCGTTCATTGAGACTGTGAGCACGTTTCAGCGTAACCTCCTACAGACGCAGGAGAATGTCATGATCGGCTATTTGGAAGAATTGCCGGTGTCGTCAAAGTCCGTTCCCTCTGCGGAACTGCCTTCGAATCAAACGGACAAGAATCAGAATCTATAGGCACACGAGAACTACGCCATGACTGATGAAGCCGGTCGATGGAGGCCTGTGCCTCTGGCTCCGACGGGTTAGTCAGCGCAACGCGATCTTGGTGCTCTGTTTGGAGTAACCCTGTGTCGCCGGTTTGGACAGAACCTTGACGGCAACCGGTGCCGTGCTGCTAATGCCCAACGCCTTTGCTGCGCATCGGCTCAGGTCTATCGAACACTTGCATCGGTCGTTGATGTGCAACGTCAGGCTCTTGCCGTTTAGCTTGTTTGTCACTTCCACTTCGGAACCGAAAGGTAGTGAAGGGTGAGCTGCTGTTTTCGCGTGCGGGTTGTAAACTTGACCAGAGGCGGTTCGTTTGCCGATGTAGCGGTCGGAGTAGACGGTGGCCCGCTTATGGTGGACCTCATCCGCTGATGTTGCGGGCGGGATCGCTGCTGATCCTATTGAACCTAGCAACGCTAATGATGCCCAAATGCGCCAATTGAAGTCGTCCATAGGAATCGCCTCGCGAACCATTGAAAAAAATATCTTTTGCGATGTAGACGGCAGCAGCAGATCGTGCCGAGTTGCCGATTGTAAACTATGCACGGAAACTCTGCTGAAGCAGAGTTTAAGATTGCCTACCTTTAATCTGTCCGTGTCTTGTTAGCCCAGGCGACCAACAAGCGCTCGACCCTTTTGGACTGTTGTGCGCAGCACGTCCTGCAGGCATTCTCGCACTACTTTCGGGACATTATCGGCACTCCACGACTTGGAGGCGGTCATTACTCTGTCCACTTCGCGGCGTAACTCTTCAACTTCATGCGGTTCGAAAATGCAGTATTCGCAATCAAATGGCTCCGCTACACCGAAGCGTCTTCCCGCCACGAGATAGCGCAAAAGCCCTTCTTTTGAACTGCTGCTTGCGACCAACTCTTCGACAATCTCCGGATTGAGGTAATCGGGAGACTCGGGCTCGAGCTTCAATTCTTTTTCCAGCCCCTCGCAGGAGAGCATCGATAGGATCACCTGGTCAAGGAGTGAGGCGTGATCTTCGTTGAGGTTGTTGTATCGAATTCCCTTGCTGATCGCTGTGCGAGCGAGTCCGTTCAAGGTAGTCATGTCTCCGTCTTCTTGAGCGAGTTGCTTCAAGTCGCGGGTGATATGGTAGATGGCTCTTTTCTGTAGCTCTTCATCTCCGCCGCCGATGACCTTATTAAAAGCTTCCATCGGCATGGAATAGAATGCCCACGCATATGACATTTTGGCGTACCTCTTCCAAAATTAGGCAATTTGGTGCCAGAGCATACTATATGTGCGCCTTGCTGCCAAGCCCCGTCAGCTATTGATTGACGTTGGTACGTTTGCCTTTCTTGGTAGGTTTCAACAGGATTTCGCCCCGTAAGCGCGTGTGCGGGTATGGCATCAGCTCGGCAGAAGTTGACTTCCGCCCTGTGAAATCCTGTTTCAGACAGACCAGGAATTCATCTCCCGGACGAATCTGCGATTCTACTCCTCGAATCAAAAAGTCGGCCAGAATGAAGCCGCCGGGAAGACCGCTGATTACGCCCATGCCGAAACCTTTCAACCTTCGGTGGTGAACATTCTTTCCGACAGGATGCATAAACGCGAAGGATGGATCTATCGCGCCAATTGCGCCGAAGACAACGGGAACGGCTCCCATGGTGAAGACTCCGCCCACAGCAGCGGCTCCGCGTACAGCCATGTGCACGCCTTGATGTTTTAGCTGCACCGACAAAGGTGATGCTATCTGTCCCTGACCGTTAACTCCGAGCACGCGTCCTGTGTTCTTATTGTTGATGATACGGGCGTGTCTGGCCGGAATCGCCTCCAGCGGTACATGCTCGTTTTTATGATTGATGATTTCATCAAATTGCAGTCCCAATGCCCCGCTTGCTTTCATCCAGCGCTTTAGTCCAATTTCTGCTGCGAGCAAGCGTCGGGCCGGATAGGCGCTGGTGACATGTCCGCGCACGAGGGACCCCTTAGGTGCAATCAGCTCGCCGCCAATCTTCAAGTCAACTTTCAATCGTGCTTCGATCGGGTCGCCTTCCTTGGCTGTTTTGCTGGTCAGCGAAGAAATACACGATACGGGGAACTCAGTGCCTTTGGAAATGTGGCTCCGGTCCGGTGCATCCGGTAGGTCTTTCCAAATCGGTGCCCGGGCTTGGGACGCATCTTCGTCCATATCAATGACGATGACCGCTGTTGGTCCCGGCACTTCTGCTCTGCCGGGTTGAGGCGATGGAGCACCGATGGCGGGTGGCGCGACCGGTGTGTCGCCCTTGATGCCAGGTGCGGCTGTATGTTGCGGCACTGGTGGCGCACCGGGTGGCACGGTCGAGGCGACTCCGTTTACGCCTGATTGGCCCGGTATTGCATCCGCCGGCACTTCCGCAAATGAGCTCAGTTCGCCGACGGTGTTGAAGTTTTGCGCGGTTGCTGGATTTGTGAATCCGAACGCGCATAGCAGCAGCAGACCGGTCGTCGAAATGCTGTACTTGCGGGAAAACTGCTGACGGGGTTGCAACACTGACTCTTCTCCACGGGGAATGTGCGCATGCCTGAGAACGGCTACGTACAGGGCGATTGACCGTCGCTTCCATCTACAAATAGTGCACGTTAACGACGAGTTTGTGTTGGCTACACCATATTCGGTTGACAGGTTAGTTACAACACGCAAAACTACCGGACCCGGAATGCTTGGCGAGGGAGTGTCAGTTGCTGCGATTTTGCAATAGTGTGAGTACATCTTGTTCGGTTGGGCGAACAAGCGTTTGTCCTGCGCACTCCACCACCGGAACCAGTTTCTGGCGAGTTAGTTTGAACATCGTTCGCAACGCCGAATAGTCGCTGCTGACGTCGCGCTCACTGAATGAAACGTCGTGTCGCTGAAGTATCTCTTTCATGTTTTGGCACAAGGGACAATTTGGCACCACGAACAATGTTACTGTCATAGTTGCGGCCTCACTGCTGTAGCGGTTCCGCTAAAAACTCATTCACCGCACCATCTTCCGTTGAGTAGCGAATTGCGATGGGATTGCAGCAAATTTCACAGTCCTCAACGTAATCTTGGCTTGAGACTGTGGTGTCAAGAAGCATGGAAATTTCTTGCCAGCAGAAGGGACAGGTAAAGAAATACTCTTCCAGCATGAACGCGCTCGTTGTACGGTGCAATCATCATTGTACCTGCTTGCTCGGTCGAGCTTGCGGTAACGACCACGCTCGGTCGATGTCAAATAGTGGGCGTTTCACTTTCATGGTTCGCGTAAAAGATAAAAACTGAAAAGTCGCGGTTGTCTTTCGTATATCCAGGCTTCCTCCTTGTCGATGTCGAATCCATGTCCGAAATGCGTAGTCGCCCTGCGGCTCCTCGTTTGACTGAGAAACGATTAGCAAGTCGTGGCGCCAATTACGATAAGATCAGCGGGTCACTGACGGAGTAAGAAGCTCTTGGGTTCACAGCCGCAAAGCTTGCGCGACGTTTTGTCTGAAAATGACTTGCTCTGGCTTGCCGGTGAGCAGGCGTTTCACAGCGGGCGCGAGTTTCATGCAGCGCAGAAGTACGTTTTTAACGGAGCTAACGCCACTGCGTTGCAAGGCTTCGTTACCGATATCAGCAGCTCTTATTCCGTGGATATCAAGCTCCTGGCCAACGGTGATATTCAGTACTCTTGCGAATGTCCTGCCGGACGAGTCGAACTGTTCTGCAGTCACTGTGTATGTTGCGCGCTGGCATGGCTCGATGAAACTTTCGATGCTACGGATTTGTGGACCGACGCCCGAGCCGCAATCAGCGAGATTGATGAAGCTCACAATCTGCGAAGCCAATTGCGAGCCTGCCTTCAACAAGTAGACCGCTATGAGCTAGTCGAAATTATTTTGGACTGGGCGCGGCGCGACCCGGCGCATGCACATGAACTAATGGATTCTCAGCGATTGTCGCGATTTTTGCAGCATTCAAATTGACCTTGACGAAGCGGACGCACAGACGAAAACCTAAGGAAGCGACATGATTGTTCTGCACGGCACTTTGATCAAAGATGAATTCTTACTCTGGGCCGAATCTGCCGAAGGAGCGCAGGCGTTTGCGCCGACGGAAGTCCACCGCAAGAGTGGCATTGAAAGTGGCTCGCCCTCTCGAACACTCTCATTGCCGGGGCTTCACCCTTTTGCCTGTACTTATGCGGCTCTGCGTGATGCCTTAGCAATGTCTCCCGCAGGGTTACATCCTGCGCGCAAACAGAATGCACAGATTGCTCTGCTATTGCCGTCTTTGGATGACCGCCCGCTGGCTTCTACGCCTTTGATCGGGCGCTCTGTGGAGCAGCTGGACGAGGCGGAACTCGGGCGCACACGATTTCAACGTTGGGTAATTCCTGCCTTGAGGTTAACGGCCGAACAGGTCGTCAATTTGCTGTGTCATACAGTGGACCAGGAGCAGCTTTCCGCCGGTTTACCCGTGGGGCAGGACTTGCAATATTGGTCGCTTGCTCTTCGTTTCGCAGGTAATTTGATCAGTAAACAGCACTTTCTCCCCGGCTTGCGTGTCGGTACAGAGGGCGGTGTTGCTGTTTGGGAGCCGGCGTTTCCCGGCAGCGACGGTGATCGTTTGATTCGTTTGTCCAAAGGCATGCCCCAGATCTGCCTTGCCGATAGTAGTTTTGAGCACTGTGCCGACTTTGACGGTGCCGCGCGAGACCTTTTGGTTCGGTTCCTCGGCAAGATTGTCGACGCACTTGTCAGGACATCATTCGCCGCACGTGGACCGCATCTGCCAACTGAAAACGGCGCGGGCATAGTGTCTTCGCAATTGCACGCCCGCTGGTTGTCCGCTCTAATCGGAGCGCGGCCGGAGCTGGACGCCGGCCACGAGGAGCTTGCTTCCTTGTGCGATCAGATCGCCGAATGGCGACGACCTGTTGCCGTTGCGTCCGACTCGCCGTTTCGTCTTTGTTTGCGACTTGAACCGCCTGTGGACATCGAGCCTCCCTCGACTAATCCGGCGTTCACTGCTGCAACGCGCACTATCGTGACCAAGTTTGGTTCCGTGCAGCAATTGCAACTTGGTTTGCAGGATGCCACCGCAGGTGATGTCGCCGCCAGTGCTGAGCAGAAGTGGTATGTTCGCTTTTTGCTGCAGTCGATCAAGGATCCTCAACAAGCTTTGCCCGTCGAGACAATACTATCGCCGGCGTTCGAGGATCTGCAGCTACTGCGCGGGGGCAGTGTCAGTGCGCGCGAATATCTGTTTCGCTCTTTGGGGCAAGCTGTACGCTTGTGTCCTGAGATAGCGGAAAGTTTCAATCAAGAACAACCTCTCGGTATTCATCTCACCACAACTCGTGCTTACGAATTTCTGACGCAGCGGGCGCCGGTTCTGAAAAGCGCCGGTTTCAGTATTCAGCTGCCCGGTTGGTGGACTGATAAGCGCCAGCAATTCTCACTGAATATCAACATCAAAAACGGCGGTCGACTTTTGAACCTGGACGAATTGGCGGAGTTTGAGTGGCAAGTTGCGCTTGGTGATGAACCGGTGTCCCAAGATGAGATTGAGAAATTGACTCGTCTGCGTCTTCCGCTCGTCTGTATCAATGGCAACTGGACCGAGCTGAACTCAGAGCACCTTAATTCGGTTCTGGCCTTTCTGCGCAAACCTAAGAGCAACAGCGCCACCGGACGTGAGCTGGTGCGGATGGCTCTGGGAGATGTGCGAGTTCCGGAAGTCACGGCTTTCGGCGGCGTCCGCGGTGCAGGACTGGTTGCGGACGTTCTCAATAAGTTGAAGGATCAGACCGGCTTTGAAGAGGTTGCTCCTCCGAAGAATTTTGCCGGTGTCCTCAGACCCTACCAGATTCGCGGATTGTCCTGGCTGGACTTCCTTCGCAAAACAGGTTTCGGTGCCTGCCTGGCCGACGACATGGGACTCGGAAAAACAGTGCAGGCGTTGGCCTTTATTCAGCGAACATGGCAGCAGCAATCACCGGAGCAAAGACGACCTGCCTTGTTGGTGTGTCCAACGTCGCTAGTCGGCAATTGGCTGCGGGAAGTGGAGCGATTTACGCCTGATCTTAGCGTAGTTGTCCATCATGGTTCCGATCGAACGAAAGGCGAGTCGCTTGCGGAGTTGGCAGCAGGTAGTGCATTGGTTTTGACCACGTACACTTTGCTTCAGCGTGACCTTCAAGATCTCAGCAGTATTGATTGGGATACAGTGGTGCTGGACGAAGCGCAGAATATTCGCAACCCGCACGCTCAACAAACACAAGCAGCTTTCGCGCTGCGGGCGCGATTCCGCCTTGCGCTCACCGGTACCCCGGTCGAAAACACCGTCAGCGATCTTTGGTCGTTGATGCATTTCTTGAATCCGGGTTTCTTGGGCCGGCAGGGTGACTTCCACGAGCGATTCTTCGTGCCGATTCAGGTATTTCAAGATGCCGAGAAAACCCGACAATTACGTCGCTTGACCGCACCGTTTATCTTGCGTCGACTGAAAACGGATAAAGCCATTATGCCGGAACTGCCGGATAAGCTTGAGCGAAAAACCACTTGCACGCTAACAAAAGAACAGGCGACTCTTTACGCCGCAGCAGTAGCTGACGCAACTGCCGTAATTGATCAGACGTCCGGAATGAAGCGCAAATCACTTGTACTGACAACGCTGTTGCGGCTGAAACAGATTTGCAATCACCCGGCATTGGTCCTACCTGAGCGTGCTCGCATCGCTGGTCGCTCCGGCAAGCTGCGAATGTTGACGGAAATGCTTGCTGCCGTCATTGCCTCGGGGGAGCGTGCGCTGGTATTTACACAATTCAAAGATATGGGAGACCTCATACAACAGCACCTGCAGAGCACTTTCGGCACTGAAGTTCTCTTCCTTCATGGCGGAACCGATCGCGCCAAGCGTGAGCGAATGGTAATGCGATTCCAGTCGGATGAGGAGAATGCGCCTCAAGTTTTCGTCTTGTGTCTCAAAGCCGGTGGTACGGGATTGAACCTGACCAAGGCGACACATGTCTTCCATTTCGACCGATGGTGGAATCCTGCAGTCGAGGACCAGGCGACAGACAGAGCATTTCGTATCGGTCAGTCTCACGAAGTGCAAGTGCACAAATTCGTTTGTGCCGGAACCCTGGAGGAGCGCATTGATGAGATTATCGACGGAAAGAAGAATCTGGCGGCGGCAATGATTGGCAGCGGTGAGAACTGGCTGACGGAGATGTCTACTGATCAGTTGCGCGAGGTCCTTGCATTGAGAAACACTGCGCTGGTTGAGAATTGAGGACCCGGAAGCATGACGATAGATAGCACTGATAATAGCGAAGCCGGAAGCCTTCAAGTCGACGAGTTCAAGTCCTGGCCGTCTTCAAAGTTCGCTGATCCTATTGAAGTTGAGCACGGTATTCGATTGGCTAAACCCATTGCGCAAGCGGCTCAGAGCTGGTGGTCATTGCGCTGGCTTTCAATAATTCAACAGTTCGGGCTGGGAGTGCGCTTGGAACGCGCGAAGCAATACGCGATGAGAGGCCAGGTTTTATCGATTCAAATTGAAAACGGTGTTGTTCGTTCGCAAGTGCAAGGCGCCGATCAGGAGCCTTATCGAGTTATCATCGCTGTAAAGACTATTCCCCGAGCCATTTGGACTGCAATCCTGTCCGACTTTGCGTTGCGAAGCAATTTCGGTATTCAGGTTGCTTCCGGGGCACTGCCATCGGAGCAGGAGATTGACACAACTTTTCGCGACAATGGTGTTTTGCTGTTCCCCGATCGTCAGGGCGAAATGCAAACCAAGTGCAGCTGTCTCGACTGGTCCAACCCGTGTAAGCACATAGCAGCAGTTTATCTTCTGCTGGCCGCCGAGTTTGAGAAGGATCCGTTGCTCATATTCAAGCTTCGCGGACTTTCTTCCTCAGATCTTTTTGAGCTGCTTAAGGCACCGAAGGATGCGCCCGAGCAAACGGATAGAGAAGCCATCGCTCTAGCCAGGCAAAAGGTCGAACGACGGACGGTTCGCTCAGAGAATTTGGCAGTCGGACGCGGGCAGGGACAGCGTAAGTTAACTCGCGATCCAAAACTCTTCTGGAAGAAATCGATTAAGCCTGCCGATGTGCTTGAGCCCTGGGCACCACCGGTTGAGGCCGCGTCGTTGCCTCAAAGCTTAGGCGAGTTCCCCTTTTGGCAAGGCAACGAAGAGTTTCTGCCTTCGCTGCGGTTCGTTTATGAGGTTGCCTCGATGCATGCGACTCAGCTTCTTGCACGCACGGCACGCTCGGAATCCGACTAGTATTAAGAAGCGATTCGGGGGATTGGCATCGCCGTGGAGTCGTGGCACCCGTCGCCCTGTTTGTCGTCCACCAATACAGCTAGTTTAAGAATCGCAAACTGAGGGTGGTTGGAGGTATTGGCTATGGGCCCGTCGGAACTGCTATTGCTAAGTGTCGTCTTTATAGTCGTGTTCGCCTTTGTTTCCTACATGACCTGCCGGCTATGGGACGAGATTCAAGATACGCGCTTTGAGCAATCCTTACGGCGCAATACCGTGAAGTTAAAGGCTCCTTCTCGCCACGTTCGCGCGCACAGGCGCTAGGCTGATTGTTTGTTCACCCCGGGCTGATCAGCGCTCTGCGTTAGTGGTACCATTGTTCTTGCAGAATGCTCAGGGGAAGCTATGCCGAAAGACCAGACGCCGGTTCGCACGCGAATATTCGTGTTTGTTGTGCTGGGTCTCCTTTCTGTTGGAGCGCTGTTGACATTCAGATCTTTGGATCTGCGCTACCTGCTTGCCGATGAGATTGATCAGGAAATCACGGTCGGCAACGGCACCAACTTAACTTTGCCTGGTGGTGAGGCCAAAGTGACCGGGCTGCCGGCGCAGGTTGTGCTGGGCGATTATCCTAAGCGTGGGACGCAAGATCTCAACTATTTTTCAATTCCGTCTGCGGTCAGTTTCTACTCCAAGGATCATTTGATCTCTATCAAACGCATCGCATTGCTGGCTGATTCCAGTGGGACTTCAAGTAAGAGCGGCGCGGCCGAAGGTGCGCAAAGGTTCAAACTAAAGTGTGAAAAGGGGAAGGCGTCGCCTATCGCACCTGCCGCCGTGGCTGCTTCCACGGAAGCCGACTTGGACAAGGACAAGCCTGTGTGGTTGTGCTTGTCCAAGTCGCCTTTGGTCTTTATCAGTGCACCTAAGCTTGTTCTCAAATCAGAAGAAGATTCGCCCTCTCACTGTTTTGATTTGCTGGATACCGAAGAACTCGACCGACTTGCCGATATTTTGATTTGGAAATTTACTGTTGTCACTGCATATAGTGTCGACGTGTTGGAGTATCCGATAGAGTACTTGTTGATACGGAAACCACTGAGTTTCGCTGTCGGTCCTTCCAAGTTCACCATTAAACCCGGGAAAATGGGTTGGAAGTTGCTGAAGAAACTTCCAACCGGAGAGTCAATCTTTCAGGCCGGTAGCGTCGCGCTCGATTTCGACTACGCGCCGACTACCACGGCCTCGATGCCGGCGCGAATTAGATCATACGAATGAGAAGCCGGCAGCGGCGCCGGACAATTGCGTTCATCTCTTGCTCCAGTTGGGCGATGCGACCTTCAATCGCCATTGACCGAGTCTTCGTTCATGAGCACTTCGCTTATCAACTTGCGTGTCTGCTCGTTGGGTTCAAGTAGCAACATTTGTTTCAGCACCGAATCTGTCTCCGGGGGCCAGTGATTTCGCCCCCACTGTTTCAGCGCTTGCAACGACATATTGCGATTGCGTACCACCGGGCTCAGAAGCCCTGTGGTAACAAGCTTCTGACCGCAACCGGGCCAATCCGGCAATGCGGACAAAAGCCAATCCAAATCAGAGTGGTGCTTGTAATCGGGACCTAACCCTAGAGAGTCTGTTGGTCCGGTCGCGATCTTATCGAGGGGGATGAGTCTCTCTGCCAGGCTTATTGCCCTTTCAGCGCGGTCACGATTGGTTGTTTGCATCAGATAATACCAGCCGTCCTTGCCGTTAAGCACCCGCTGGTAATAGCGCTCCCAGATATCAATGTTCAATACCCTAGCGGCTTCTCCGCCCTCTGCGAACTTGATGTCGTCATCGGAGTCGAGGGCTGCATCAATCTTTCGGGCCCAGCCGTCGCGGCTCAACACCTGATTGTAGAATCGCTCGAACTTTTCCTTCTCCTTCTTCCACTCTGCACCGAGTTCTTCGGCAAGGTAACCGAGATTCACTTGAATGGCGTAAACGGAGATCAACTGCCTAAGACTGAGTTCTCGGTCCTTGAGAATCTCCGCTAATTTCGACAGCACCATCGGGGCTTCCTGGTAGTCCGCCAGACTCGGACCGGGACTGTTCATGTGTTGCAACATCGTGCAGGCAGCATCAATCAGCTGCGCTGATGGATTCGGACCGCACAGTGCTTGCATGAGCCTGCCGGTGGTGGCGCAAGTATATGCCGTGTATTCGTACATCACTGTGTTTCTGTAGCCTTCAAGCAGCATCCAATCTTGAATTGCCGGATTCTTTGTCGTAGCCAATGTTTCTATGACATGAATTCGCCCCCACCCGTCAACGGCTTTGCCCAATTGCCAGAGCGAGTCCTCCGGATCGCTCAGGCTGTGTGTGATTGCCACTATTGCGTAGAGTGTAAACTCTTCGTGCTTGCCTATTTCGATGAACAGATCGCTGTCGTCCTCTGTTGCGCATGTGCCCAACATTGCGATGGCTGTTTTGAGCGCTTCTCGATCGGGAGAGTTTTTGAGAATCCATTTTGTTAGCGAGTACAAGGAAGGATCTTGGATCAGCTCTTCTCTGAGAATAAACTCCAGGAAGGGATCGATGAATCCCAGTGTCTTTTCTTCGAGCAAGTGTTCGTAAAATACTGCAACTGAGTCCGAACTTGGCGATTTCAATAGTTTTTTCAGGTGTTTGAAGTGCTTCTTCGCGGTGCTTTCATCAGCGCCACCGCCTCCGTGGTGACCAAATGCACCGTCGAATCCTCCGGGGACCCACCGTAAGTCTCCCGGTTTGTAAACGACATCGTCGTCCGGCAGTGTCTGTCCGGCTTTGGTTAGTTTCCCGTCCTCAGAATCGATGTTGGCCAGAATGTGTCTGTAAATACTGGCTCGTTTGGAATCCCACGGGGGCGCGATCTTGCTGAAATCGATCGGTTCTTTGGGCCCCTTTCCGAAAAACTTCATATCTTTTGCGACTCTCAAAGCTATCTATCATTAATCTTCCACGTTTTCACCGGAACTTGCAGCCCGGAAGCGGTCGCCCCGGGCATTGACGCCTGTTGCGAGGCGGGAACTGTCCAAGGTAGATATCGTCGTTTTCATATTAAGGTGTGTACGTCGCAATCTGGCGAATCATTGCCGCACCTGATCGATAGAGACCTGTAAAATACTTGATTCAGTTGAGTTGTAATTAGTGTTTGCTGTGAATAAGTCTTCTGCCACAGTTGAGACGGATACTCCGGGGGGGCGTCCTGCGGTTGCAGCCGGCTTGTCGTTGCTGGTGCCGGGGTTGGGCCAGGTTTACAATCAATCGAGCAAAGGACTGCTCTTTCTTTGCGTTGGTTTGATGAATCTTGTTCTGGTGGGGCTGGTGCTGTTTTCCGAACAACTGGTTCGGACCCTTTACGATTTGGCGCGGCGAGCAGATATGCAGCTCGATGCGCCTGTCTTTAGTACATTGCATTGGATCCATTCGACGCCGCCGGTTGTAGTCATTGTTCTACTCTTTGCCGCTGGTTTCGCTGCATTTTGCATGCGCGATGCTTACAACGATGCAAGACTGCGAAGACGCGCCACCAGTGTCGCGGGCTCCGATAATTTGTCAAAAGCCGCCGGTGCTTCGTACGTAGGCCACATTCTTTTGTTGCTAGTTTGTCTCGTCGCAGGCTCGCTTTCCGTGCCAAAGGAAAAGCCTGAGGAGAAATCGGTTTGCGAATTTGTACTTCAAAACGAAAATGAAAAGCACAAAGAAAAAACTGAGAACATTTCACTGAGTTCTGCTGCCGCTCATGGTCGCTTTGATGAGCGGAAGGAACTCAATAACACTCGCGCGAACGCGCCGTCGGACGACGTGGCTCCGCTTCCTGATCTTGAGAGGACGGTAAAAGCGCAACAGGCTTCATTGTTGCAACAGCCGCTGCCGCCGCGGCAAGCCGCACTGCCGGAGCGGCCGCTGGAACAACAGCAGGAGAAGAAGGCCACGCCGAAGAATATTGCGCGGACCGACCACCAGGGGCAGATGAAGCAAGTGGCGCTAGTGCGAAATGCTCTTCAGCCGCAGGTAAAGCTAATCAGGCAACCGGACAAGCCTGAGAGGAAAACCGAACCAAAACCGCGTAAAGCCGAAAAGCAGCAGAAGCAGCAAAAGGCGGTGAGGGCGCGTGAAGCTACCAAGCCGCGGCAGACTGCAAAACCCGTTCAACCTCGAACGGCAACCCCACCCGAAACCGCTCCTGACTTTAGACGCAGAAATGCTTCCAGAAGGGCACCGGAGCAGTCCGGACGGTCTTTCAATCAACGACGCGATGTCGATGACAAAGACGGTTCTGTTGCCGCCAATGCCGATGTGAACTTCGGACCCTATATGCAGCAACTGCAGCGGCGATTGAAGCGTAACTGGAATCCTCCTGCCAGCTCCGTTGCTCGTGCCGTGACCGTGCATTTCAAAATCCAAAGCGACGGTCGAATTACCAATCTGCGGCTGGCCCGCTCTTCCGGAATTGGTGGCTGCGACAGCGCCGCGTTGCAAGCAGTCGAGGCAGCTTCGCCTGTAATGCCGTTACCTAGCGGATCGGCCGGCTCGGTGCCGATTGAGTTTACTTTCGAATACACCAGGCACTGAGACCTCCGGCAAACGGTTTGGCGTGGCGTGGTGGCGCTGTTTGCGGACATCCGCCTTTTAGCTGATTACGGACAGCCGCTTGGAGGATACGCTCACCGTCTCTCGGGGAATAAGCTGTTATAAGACGCTAACAGCGTATTCGACATAAACGCCTTGCCTGCCATTTTTTGAAAACCTTAGTACAGTCCACGGCGGAGGCGAGCCCATGTTTTTTAGGATTTTTCGCGGACGAAAGGACGAGAAATCGTCGCGGGCGGCATCGCCCGCTGCGCCATTGACATGTTCTTCCCCGGAGAATCAGGACGATGGGGGCGCTGCTAGCGAACTGATTGCGGCTGTGGAGCCGGAACGTCAGCCTGTGCCAGCTGCGCGAACAGGCCGCGACTCACTGTCACTGCTTCGCTCTGTGTCGAAGGGGCAACGCGTTCGTCCTCAGGGGCAGGATCACTGGTTCTGCAAGCCCGGGGAAGCAAAATCCGGAGACGCGCGCATTGAGATGCCGAAGGCACGAGAGGACAGTGCGCCGGAATGTCCTTCCATTCCTGAAGCGGAGCGCAACAAGGCAATCGAAGAATTACTGAGCATGGGTGTCGAGCACTTTAGCGTCAAGAGAGACAAGAAATAGATGCTAAGCACCAGCTATGGTGCGCGCTCGACCTCTTAATCTCGCCACTTCGCCCATCCTTCCCAGATGGTAGAGTGCGTAGGCATATTTCTCGAGGTACGGCACAATACCGATCTGGTACGGACCGTTGAACGATTCCGCCATGTGCAAAGCCTGTCGCAGCATTGCGGCTGCTTGCGCATACTTCTTCTGTTCAACGTAAAGCGAGCCCAGCGCGAAGCGAGCTCGAGCTTCGTCGCCGTGTTTCGACAATTCCGTCCTGCGAATATTGAGTGTACTGAGATAGAGTTCTTCGGCTTCACTGTACTTGCCTTGTTTAACGAGGCAGCGTGCTAAGCGATCGAGTCTGGCATAAACTTCGGGACTGTCCCGGGGCAGAATTGCACATGTGATAGCGTAGGCGTCGCGGTAAAAGTCTTCCGCTTCCTTCTCGTCGTTCTTCATGACATAAATCGCGGCAAGTGAATCGTAGCTGTTTGCCAGTGATAAGTGCTTTGTGCCGAGTATGGTTGTTTTCATTTCCAGAGCGGCGCGAAAGCACTTCTCAGATAATTTGAATTCACCACGCGAGCGATAAGCATTCCCTACTGCATCGCAAGTAATAGCCCATTCCATTAAAGGATCTCGAGCCGTCGGCGCTGCTTCTCCAAGCCAGCCCGTCAAAGGTTCACCCTTTTGCCGAACTGGTTTTGCCTGGTTCCGAGGCTCGCTCATTTTTCCTTCAACCAGCGCCAGCATGTCTTCTGTAAGAGCATCGGCCTTTGCCGCCGTTCCAAACGCAAGATAGAACTTTATGAGGGAACCCATGGAGGGAATAATCTTGCCGTCGGACCTCCCGAAAGATAGTTCTTTGACGTAGAGTTCGCGTTCAAGGAGAGGCTCTGCCTCTGCGAAGCGCGAACGGATAGTGTAGAGTCTTCCTAGTTCGCCCAGACTAGTGGCGAGCCTCCAGTTGTCACATCCGAATTTTTCCCCTTCCGTGACACATTTCTTTAACAGTGGTTCGGCGATCCAGTATCGATTTGAGTCAAGGGCGTCTGTTCCCCGTCGCTGCATCTCCGCCCAGCGGCTTTCAGGAGTGGACGAGCTTGCTGCAGCCGAACCCGTAACTAGCAAGGCTAGAACGAGGGAAATTCCGGGCAAAAATCGGCGACCGCCAGAACGTCGAACTCCGTCGAAATGCGGTAATTCAATAGCGAATTTTCTGCCCGATCTATTCATAAACTCATTCTACCCAAACGCAAAGCGACCATGTTGTCGCATAAAGGAGGCAAGTTTCGGCGTCGTTCGGGTAGATCATCTATAAGTACGGGAGGCTTGTATGGCAGAGCGCGGACAATGCCTGAAATGTGCATCTCCGGGAGCGCAACCCGGTGTTTGTCTGGATTGCGGCCAGGTCCGACGCGGGCAGTTTGCCTCGCGCGAAATTGTCCGGGGCCCTGACGCCTGGCATTATGTCAAATTGGGGATCGCTGGATTGGTACTGCTGGACGCCGGTTTATATTTCGGCACAAGATTTTTGGCGCCGATTAGCGTTGATGAGCGTCCGGTTCCGCCTCTGATATCCGCGAGTCCGCCTCCCTCATCGTCGGATGCCTCTTATCAGACGATGGAGGGGTATCGGCAGTCAGTGGTTTCGACATTGGCACAGTCCATGTACTGGGACGATAACTACGCTGGTGGCACCATCACGGTTCAGGCGGATAAGTCGGGAAAGATTTCTGTTCCAATAGTCCGAAATTGTCATTTTGGCGGGCAGATTCGTCACTATGCAAGAAAATTCACATCCCCTCCGCCTCCGCCTCCGCATGAGCATGTGCGGATGGAAATTCCCTTGGATGATCTGAAGTCGCAATGTTACGGCGACATTTCACCGTATCGCCGACTGGTCGAGCAAGTCATCGCAGATGGTGGCGTTAAGCCGGAATGGTTCGACAGTAAAATACTTGTGACAATAGGAAAAACTGGCGCTTTCCTCGGTTGTGAACCCGTGCGCCATGGCGTTGTACTAAATGGTGCGCTCGTTTGTCATTTGCAGCAGCTTCCCTTTCCCCCTGCTCCTCAATGGTGGCCGGAAGAGAATATCTGCATGGAGCTTGATTTCAGACCGAACAAACATCACAAGCGCTGATTTCGGAGCACCGGATTATGTCCCTTGTTAGCGCTCCGCGCTGGGGACTGCGGAGGCATCAGGAAGCACTGCGTCCCTGACGAACGTTTGGAAGTCTGATTTGAACTGACGCAACGCCGGTTTTGTGACATACATCATGTGCCCGCTGTCATAGTAAGTAAGTCTGATGTTTCGTCTGATGGATGGATCGAGAGACATTTGATCGACCGTATATTTCGCCGCGTAGTAGGGAGTTGCCAAATCATAGTATCCGCAGCAGATCCAGATTTTGAGATAAGGATTCTTGATCATTGCTTTCCTGAGATCGTCGGCAACGTTTACGTATTTGTTCTCCGCATTCTTGAAACTCCATGGCCAAACTTTAGCTAAAGTCTCGTAAGGAAGCTCACTTTCAAACTTAAGGTCACGTCTAACGTAATCATTGAAGGTTGCGGTGAAGGGACCATTTACTGCTTCAAAGCTGGGGTCGAAATCGAAAACGTCCCTTCCTGGATTAAACCTCAACCCTGTGTAACGCGCATCAAATCTACCGATTTGTTGATTGCGATCCATCAGCAAGTGAGTAAAGAAAATATCGTCGGGTATTCTGTTGTTTAACTGTTCGACATAGCTTGTCGGCAAGCCGATGAAGCCTGCCAGCTTGTTTGCCGTTGATTGCTTATCTTCCGCGCTGATGCGGTCTCCGAGAAACAAGGACTGAAGGTAGTCTTTGCTGGCAAAATCTTCCGCTTGGCGAAGCACTTCCAGTAATGGCTTGTTTTGCAATTCCAGGGGTAACCGTTTGTGATACCATGCCGCAGCCGTGTACCCCGGCAGGAACAGCGAGAAAGCCATATCATTACCGGCGGACAAGTCCAGAGTTGCAAAATTCAATACAGCAGACACAAGGACAATGCCGTTCAAATAAAGCCCGTAGCGTCGTTGCAGAAAGTCGCTCAAGCCTGCCGCACGTGTTGTGCCGTAGCTTTCGCCGACAATGAATTTGGGAGACATCCACCGTTTGTTTTTTGTGGTGTACAAGCGAATGAACTCGCCGACGCTCTCGATGTCTTCATCGTAACCGTGAAATTTTTTCGGATCTTCACCTGGTTCTGTTCGACTGTAGCCGGTCGAGACCGGGTCTATGAACACCAAGTCCGTGTCGTCCAGCCACGAGTGTGCGTTATCTTCGAGTCGATAAGGAGGGGGAAGCGCCTCCCCGTTATCGGTCAAAACAGCACGGCGCGGACCCAAACCGCCCATGTGAAGCCAGATAGAAGCCGAACCGGGACCGCCGTTGAACGAATAGGTCACGGGACGTTTCTGCGCATCGGGTACGTCGGTTCGCGTGTACGCTATGTAGAACATCTTTGCCAGGGGCTTATGTTCTTTCTCGTCCTTCTTCTTGTCCTTCTTGTCGTCGCTGTCTCTTTCCTTCTTGGACGAGAAATCTTTCAGGACCATGAATCCTGCAGTGGCTTTATAACGCACGACTTTGCCGCCGATCATAACCGTGTGTTCGGTTACTGACGGTTTGGGATCGCCGTCGTCCGACTTGTCCTTCATTGATTTGGCTTTGTCGCTCTTATCTTCGTCTTCATCATCGCTGTCGGCAGAAGACTTTTTATCGGCGGTTTTAGAATTAGCCGGGGGCGCTGCTTTTGTCTTTTCCGCGGAATCCGCGGCGCAGGACGTATAAGCCGGAAAAACGAGCGACGAAAGTGAGAGTATCAAAGACGCAACGATTATAAGTTTAGTCTGCACGACAGTTTCCGTGATTCGGGACGGGGCGATTTCTAGAAATATATCAGCTTGAGATCAAAAACTGCTCGTCGATGCTGCGTTTCGACCGCCACCGCGCTTGCGGGTATTGTTAATCTTGCCCGGACGGTGCATCCTGCCGGTCTACAATGCCCCCGGTCGTGGAATAATCCCTCAGACAACGCTCGGAGCAGGCGGATGAAAGATTCCCGGCAAATTGATGCCGCCACAGACGATCCACTTATCGGCCAACTCTTCGAAGGTCGTTTTGAGATGCTCTCGATTATCGGTGAAGGTGGTATGGGCAAGGTCTACAAAGCCCGGCACGTTCATATGGACAAATTCGTCGCGATAAAGACTTTGGTATCTTCGGCGTTAACGGATCAGAAGAGTTTCATGCGATTCAAGCAGGAATCGCGTGCCGCAAGTTCGCTCGGCCACCCAAACATCATCTCCATTTACGATTTCGGAGCCAGTGTCGATGGACTGGCCTACCTGGTTATGGAGTTTGTTGAGGGAAAAAACCTCGAAGAGATAATCTTAACTCAAGAAACGATGGACTTGCAGAGGTTTCTACGTATATTCTCCCAGGTTTGCAGCGGCATGCAGCATGCCCACAAACGGGGATTCATTCATCGAGACCTCAAACCTAGCAACTTGATGGTTTTTGATACCGAGGATGATACCGATGTCGTTAAGATTCTGGACTTCGGTTTAGCGAAAGCCTGTTCGGGCGACGACAAGCAGAACCTGACCCGTACCGGCATGGTAATGGGAAGTCCACCGTTTATGAGTCCCGAGCAATGTCGAGGAGAGGACCTCGACAATCGCAGTGATATCTACTCGCTTGGCTGCGTTATGTTCGCGGCACTGACCGGTGAAGTGCCGTTGCTGGGTGACAATACCATGGCAACGTTGTACAAGCATATTTCCGGTCAGCCCTCATCGATGGCTGAGGTTGCTCCCCATGTTCTCGTGCCTGCATCTCTTGAGACACTGATAATGAGAACCTTGGAAAAACAGCCTGGCTCGAGGCCTCAGTCGATGGCGGAACTCGGTGAAGGCATCGCTGTTGCGATCGAGACTTACTTGAAGTCCGGGGTTTCTGTTAGCGCGCATTCTAGCCGAACGGAAAATGGCGCCGCGTCACCGCCGGTGATACCGGGGACAAATGGGGCTGCGGAGGCAAATCCGCTACCGCGAGTCGCCTCGTTACGCGGTGCGCTTCAACAGTCCATGTTAAGACCCTCGGCTGAGCCGCTTTCGACGAACGGAGCTCTTGTTCAGGACTCCGTGAGCACTACGAAATTCACTCAAAAACCAGCGGTGCAAGCTCCAACCGCAGTATCGAATATGGTGGCGCCTTCCGGAACCGATGCGAAGGGGCGCGACACATTGAGGAAGTTGCGCTCCGATACGCCATCGGTGGACCCGAGTGGACCGCACAAAACTAACAAGGGCATGGTTGCATTGGTTTCGATGTTGGCGATACTGGCAGTAGGTGGACTTTGTTGGGTCCAATTCGCTACGCGCCAGACTGCAGTTAAGGTGCCAGTTTCGGGCAACTTGTCGAAGCCTGCCGCGGCGAAGTCGGAGTCTGTCTCTGCCGATTCTATTGCCTCGACCGCAACGGCCACTGCTACTACCTCTCCTTCGTTAGCGACGTCGGCATCGACTACCGCTTCGATGCCGAGTGCTTCCAATTCTGTCAATAAGATTGCGGTAAGTGGCATTGCCTCGCGAACAAGTGCGTCCCGCGATGTTGATACTACTGCGCGCGTGGTGAGTTCCTCACGTCACGTTGCGACGACTGCTCGAACGACGAGTGCTTCACGTGACGTTGTCACTAATGCGCCAGCCCCAAGTGCTGCTCGCAGTGTCGCTGCTGCCGGCACTAACTCCGCCAGCGCAGTGCAACAGGCAACAATGGAGGCGCGTCAGTTTCAGGTCAAGGCCCGGCAAGCGTTCGACGAGGGTAAACTGCAACTTGCTCGCGATTTCTCCTTGAAACAGTTGGCGCGCGAAAAAATCATGTATGGTGCACAGAGTCCTTCCTTGCTGCCGACATTGGGATACATCGCCGGTTGTGCTCGGAACGCGAGGGAACGCCAGAACATTTCCCGAGAGATTGAGTTGGCCATGACTATTTTTGCCGGTAACAATGAGCGTGCCTCTAACTCCCTTAACTCCTGCGACTTCCCTTTCGATAGCTGGCATTCTCTGGCGCTAGCGGCTTTGGACCTCGGCGAGTTGTCCTCTTCACCACAGGACAGGCAGCGTTACTATCAGTGGGCGCAAGTTTTTTTCGAAGGGGCTCGCAGTTCCTGGTCGGGACCGAGAGGACCGGCATTTTTTCAAATGCTGCGTCAGTACCTTTTGACCTCAACCAGGCTAAGAGATGTGCGAAGAACGGGCATGTTGCAGTCGGAGCTGCGTCAAAACCATCAATACCAGCAACGAGCCGGGCACCCCCCGCTTCGCCAGCCGGTTCAGGGAACCGATCCTAATGCTGGTGCCATTTCACCGAACGACTTTGATCGCGCACAACCCGAGCCGATGGATCCGCGACAAAGACGGTGGCGCAGACGATTCAACTAGAAAGCACGATTAAGGAGATTGCCATGAAATGTCCCAAATGCGATGTGCCTCTGGCGCAAGTATATCTGCGAGAGGTACCAATCGAGCAGTGTGAACAGTGTGAAGGTTTCTGGCTCGACTCAGGTGAGTTTGAGCTAATCGCCGAGCGTGAGCGAACAGAGGAGGGCTGGATTTCAAAAGTATTCAAAGGCGTCTTTGAATCACTGAAAAAGAAAAGTAATGCCGCATCGGCAACAGCGATGGCTCCGCCTACGCCTACGCATGGCGCGTAAGCCGGTGCCGATTAGTGCCTACTATCTCGCATGAAATTCTTGCTGAGAATAGGAAGCGGTAGTATCGGCAAACTCGGGAAACCTCGCTCGGAGGGAAGTGGCATAAAGCTTGTCCAGTTTGGATCATTTTGGCATTCCAGCATTTCGAGAATGACTTGTTCCATGTCCGGGTGCTTCTGCAGCATTTCCAGCAAGACTTCGCGCGCGGATGCCGGTTCAAGCTTCTTCAGCTTGTCGAAAGTATCATTCGACTGCTTTTCCGACATGACAAAACCCCTCTTCGGCGAACCCTGAGTCCGAAGTAACTGGCGCAAATTCGTGTAACACGAAGAATACCTTTTACCACCCTGTAGTAAATAGGTTAAATCGCTAATCAAACGGCCGGCAAATGCTTTCGGCCATACGAGGAACGGTTGAAAAGAAGACGAAAAGTCACAAGTTCGGCTTGCTTAAGCGCTGATTCTGAGAGGCTCGCGTAGCTGAGTAATCCCAATTTATCGGCTTTTTCGGCGAGTATCATACTCATCTATACATGATCGCGATCGTTCAAATGTCCACTTTGATCCAGGTACATTAATGTTGCACAATGTGGAAATATGCCTACTTAATGTGATGAAAGCATGCTAACCGCTCGAATATGACTCTAATTCTCTGAGGACGAACAATGTTAGTGGAGTTCGAGTGTCCGCAGTGCAAAGGACACTTGTGTGAAACCTGGTCGCTCAATTGCCCCAACAGCGTTGTTCGTTTTTCGTTGTGGCATTGGATTTTGAATCCCGGAATAGCTATCAATGAACTGGCCCTTGGACAACGCATGCCGGAGCGCATGTTTGTTTGTAAGAGCTGCGAAACCCCAATGCCGGATCGCTGCTACGTACATTGTTCCGCCTGTGATAGTTTTCACCAGGGGCGACTGTGGAGTGGGCTCAATGCATTCGGTCACTGGTTGGGATACTTCTGTCCTACCTGTGGCGCTGCGATTCCTTGTCTATCGAATTACACTTCCAAATTAATCACTGCTGTCACCGCGCCAGTCTGGTATCTGCCCGCACGTGCAGCTCGCCGTAGATTGATCGCATCAACCAGAAAGCGAATCGGACGGGCGCGCCAAGAGAAGGTTCGGCTAGAGCCCGTTTCAGTAAAGGATTACCGCCTGGCCGGATGGGCTTATGGTGTCGGCATGAATTTTGTCATGACCGTGGGGCTTGCGTTGCTTTGGATGGCAGAGACGGGCGACCCATTTTCCGTGCCGATGTTCTTAATGGCATTTGCAGTAGGCGCCCTTGTTTGGCTACCGGCCGGTTGGCTTTACGGACAGATCATGAAATCCGTGCTGCATCGCAAGGGCGACCCGAACCTACTACTTACGAGCGAGCACCTTGCGGTTACCGGACCGCAATCCATAAAAACTTCCGAGTTAACCGGGTTTCAGGATTCAGACCACGATTGATGCCTCGCTGCAGCAGTGGTGCGCGCCTCTGAGAGATGACCTCCGGTGAGTAGCGCTTTTGCCAATCGTAGATTCGAAGGAAAATAGAAGTGTGTGTAGCTGGCGTAAATTCCGGGGGCGCGGTAAAGTGCTTCTCCGGCACCTTCAAGCCCCGGTCTGCTGGCGACCAAATGCGGGGCGACTTTGATGTTTGATGCGGAATAGTGGAATGTGTGTCCGCGCAGGGTCTGCGAACCGATGACTAATTGCTGATACCCAAGACTTTGCAATCTCTTTTGCATCACCGCGGTGCCCGGTAGCAAATTCAACATCTGTTGTCCTTTGCCCTGCGCGTCGACAATCTCGGTGAGCAAGTACATCAAGCCGCCACACTCTGCATAGATGTGTTTGCCGCTGGCGTTATGTTCCTTCAGCGCCGCCAGCATGGCTGAGTTTGCGGCCAGCTTCTCGAGATGGAGCTCCGGATAGCCTCCGGGAATGTAGACGCAGTCGGCTTCAGGTAAAGACTCATCGGTGAGCGGCGAAAAGAATATGAGCGTGGCACCCATGTGTTGCATCGCGTCAATGTTTGCGTTGTAGATGAAAGAGAATGCGGCATCGCGCGCTATTGCGATGCGCATGTTTTTCAGCCAGCCTTCACCTTCTAATTCCGGTGACGAATTTTCGAAAGTGATATCTTTGAATGCTTGTGGCAGGGACGTCGCACTAACTTGGCTCGCACCATGCTGCAATACCTGTTCCAGATCGCCAATTTCCGATGCTTGAACAAGCCCGAGGTGACGGGCCGGCAGGGTCGATTGCTCAGCGCGCATGATGCAACCAAGAAAGGGAACCTTGCCTGTGGCACTGCTGTCGCGAATCATGGCTGCATGTCGCTCGCTTGCTACGCTGTTTGCAACGGAACCAACGTAGTTCAGTTCCGAATCGTATGAGGCAAGTCCATGGCTGATTGCATGGATGGTTTGAGCTAGTGCTCCGGCGTTTAAAATGCCCACCACTGGTAGTGCGAATGTTTTTGCCAACTCTGCGGTAGATGGAATGCCATCAAACAACCCCATCACGCCTTCGATCAGGATGAAGTCTGCAACACCGGCTGCTTCTTGCAGCAAACGAGCGCACTCCTCTTCACCTGTCATCCAAAGGTCCAATTGGTAGACAGGATTACCGGAAGCGAATTCGAGAATTGTCGGATCGAGATAATCGGGGCCGGTTTTGAAAACACGAACCTGTTTGCCCTGCGATCTTAGCAGGTAGGCCAAAGACGCTGTGACGTAAGTCTTTCCCTGATTCGAAGCGCTGGAGGACAAAAGAAGAGCTTTGCAGGTATTCAGAATTCTACTCCCCGTTGAGCCTTGATTCCTTGCTCCTGATAGGGATGCTTGATGACCTTGATCTCGCTGACCAAGTCGGCAATCTCGATTAGTTCTTGAGGAGCGTGGCGCCCGGTAATGACCACATGCATGTGCGGGGCGCGCTCCTTGATGGTTGCAAGCACTTCGGCTATATCCAAGTACTTATGTTTGAAAACAATGTTCATTTCATCAAGTATCACCATGTGATAACTTGGATCGAGGATCATTTCCTTTGCTTGCTGCCACGCGCGAGTCGCTGAGGCGACGTCTTTTTCCAAATCTTGCGTGTTCCAGGTATAGCCATCGCCCATTGTGTGGAAGGAGCAGTTTTCGTGTGCCCCGAGGAAATCACGTTCTGCTGTATTCAAGGCGCCTTTGATAAATTGCACTACACCTAGCTTCATTCCGTGCCCAAGAATTCTCACGCCCATGCCGAATGCTGCGGTTGACTTCCCTTTACCGGTGCCGGTGTTCACTATCAGCAGTCCCTTTTCATTCGGAGCCGCAGCGAGCTTCTTCTCGAAAACCTCTTTGTGCTTTTGGGCTTGCCGCTTGTGTGCTTCGGTATCTAACTCAGTCATGGAAACTCTCCTCAATTCATTGTCTAACTGCACCTGCCGACGATTTTCCACGACGTTAATGCCAGTCGCCGGAGGTTGACTCGTTAAGTACTCGTGCCACATGCTCGCGGTCTAGATGGTATCCAATGAAAACCAATTCGCTGTGGTCTTGCGCCTTGTGACCTGCTTCCATCTCCGGTTCTACGGTCACTCGATCTCGTACGCCATGAACCACCGCTGCCTTGCCGCACGCAAGGTTGGCGCTGCCTTTGAAACGCATCAAAGATGAATCATGCGCGAGCTGAGCCAATCCGCGAACCAGCGATTGCTCATCCTGTCTTTCGTGAGAATGAAGGGTGAATGAGATCCATCCCGGATCGTGTTCATGAAGATGGGTGTGAGTGTGAAGACCGTGCGCATGTTCTCCGAGACCCGAGTGGGCATGTCCATCCGAATGCGAATGCATCCCTACTGCAACTAGTTCTTTTGCGTCGTTGCTGGCTACAAATTGATTGAGGCGCAATCCCAGCGCCACCTTGGCGTCAAGCTTTGCATGCCAAGCAAGCTCAAGGAAGCGAATGGTACTGCAACGTTCCCGCAGTTCGTGCTCTGCGTGATGAAGCTGAAGCTCGTTCAATCCATCAATCTTATTCAGCACGACTACATCTGCTGCTGCGAGTTGACGCTGGAACACTTCCTCTGTTGCTGAGACTTGCGAATTTGTAGTCTGTGCGAACGGGTGCGACAAAAGCCAGGGGGTGTCCACCAGTGTGAAGGTTGCGTCCAGTACGAAGTTCTCCGAGTGGCGAGTTTGCAATCTTTCTATGATGCCGGTCGGGACAACCAGCCCCGAAGTCTCGATTATGACGTGCTCAAAACGCGGACGCTCCGATGCAAGGGCTTGCAGTATGCTGTCGAATTCAGTGTCCTTTTCGTATCCGGCCAGTGATACTGTGAGCGGAATAACTTTGATGCCGGCGCGTTCTTCGTGTTGCTTCAGCACATAGCCGTCGATGGACACTTCGCCGAACTCATTTACCAAAACGGCGGTGCGTCGATCTTCGATGCTGTGCAGCAAATTGGATATCACGGTGGTTTTTCCTGAACCCAGGAAACCTGTGAAAATTGTCACCGGTGTTTTTTTATTCATCAAGGAGCACTCCTATCTCTTTCAACATTGCGTCGAGTTCGTCCCAACTGCTTACAACAAGTGGATAATCTACGGATGGTCGTTCAATCAATACAAGCGGAATGTTCAGCGCTTCAGCTGTTTCAAATTTTTCCGCAAGACCGCCGCTATCGCCCGAATCTTTCGTGACAATGCAATCAATGTTCCATTGACGACACAGGGCGACATTGGAGTCCGTTGAGAAGGGACCCTGCATGGCGCAAATGTTCGTTTCCGGGATGCCCGCGTCTAGCAGAGCTTGCAGTGACTCAGCATTAGGTGTGATTCGCGCAAACCAGTTAACGCCAGTATTGGCGCGACCAGCGAAGCTGGCGATGTTCTTGGAACCGGTGGTTAGAAGTATACGTGTGCCGAGCTTAGCTGCAAGAGATGCAGCAGTTTCGAAGTCCGGGCACCTATGGCACCGGTCCGTCGAATGGAGTTTGGGGCGCTCGAATCTTATATAAGGAATTTTCAGCGCGGCGCTCAACTCGATTAGCTGCTCCGACATCTGGTGAGCGAATGGATGGGTGGCATCAATAATCGCTCTGGAGGAAGTCTCTTTCAGCAAGCGCGATCTTGCTTCCCTGCCTAGAGAGCCAAACATGATGGCGGAAGATGGGCATGCGCGGTTCGCCGCGCGGGCGCCATAGGCTGTAGCGGCGGAGACGACTACGGGGACTCCGCGACTGCTGATGTTGTTGGCGAAATCGTTTCCGTCTCCGGTTCCGGAGAAAACCCAGACTGCGCGGTTCGGCAGATCTGTCGATTTCACGTTGGCAGATGGCGTCGATTGCAGAGACAACGGCGCCGGGGGGATACCTCCGGTGTCAATGCCATCGTCCATTGCGACAGTGATTATTGCGCGTGCATTCGGGGATGTGGTCGAGTTTTCGCTCTTCGTGTGGAGCACGGGACTTCGCTCATGCGAGGACCAGGCATGGTAGCCTCGCGGCGTGTAGATGTGGTTCCTAATGCGTTTAGTGAACCGGTTTCCGATTACGATAGTCGTGAACATGTCGAACTGTTGATCTAGCAGTGCTCCCAATGTGGTAATGCGTGTCGTTTGCTCTTGTCTGTAGGCGTTGCGTACCACACCACAAATGGTGTCAGCGGATTTGTGTTCCAGCATGAGTCGAATAATCTTATAGACGCCATCAGGTCTCGACTTACTTTGTACGTTGTAGAAGGCTACGCACAGGTCTGCGGCCGCGATATGCCAGGCTCGTTCTTCGATCCACTTCCAGGGGCAAAGAAGATCGGAAAGGCTTAGTGTTGCAAAGTCATGAGACAAAGGTGCGCCGAGAAGAGATGCCGATGCCAAAGCCGCTGTTACCCCCGGGTGCACCAGGATTTCGAAAGTATCTTCCTCTTGAGTCAATTCGAATGCCAGCGTCGCCATGGCATAAACACCGATGTCCCCGCTGGAAAGCAGTGCCACTTTCTTCCCTGCTCTTGCCGCTTCGACTGCGGCGTTGGCACGTTCTCGTTCTTGGGTAAGAGGGGCGCTGACAATCTCTTTATCTTTGATCAGTTCATTGAGCAGTTCCAGGTACAACGAGTAACCGACTATTACGTTGCTTTCGTTAATTGCCTTTGTTGCTGCCGGTGTCAGTTGTCCGCTCGCTCCGGGCCCCGTTGAAACCAGATGGAGTACACCGCTCTGCGGCTGCTCTCGAGAAACTGAGTGCAGTATGCCGTTCTGCGGCTGCTCTAGTGCATCGCTCTGGAGCTGCTCTCGGGAGTGCAGGTTTCCAGTCCGCTCCGGAAACTTCGATGGACCGGGTAGCATCGTGTCCTCAGATATTGCAACGGCAACGCCGTTTGCCAATTTCTTGCGAACAATCAATTGACCGCGAGGATTCGCCATTAGTGCGCATGGCTCGCAGACACCGTCTGCTCCGGTGGTCTGCTTGACCCACTGCGATGGAGTCGTGACCCAGTTTCTTGCGGCTACATCTTCTGCGCGATAAATTTGCAATGGCAAGTTGTGTCTTCTGGCGAATTCCAACAAACCCGGTTCGTCTTTCTTGAGATTGATTGTCGCAAGGGCACGCACTTCGGAAATCTCTCTTCCATTCAGCGCTGACCGTACGGCTCCCTCCACAGTGTCTGCCGTGATGCCTCGCCGGCAGCCGATCCCCACCACCAGCGGCTTGACGCTTTCCGTCGCGGTCGTGATGACGGGAGCACCGCCGAAGATGGATGAAACAGTGTAGGCCAGATCATTGGCGCCACCTTCGTGCCCACTTAGTAGGGCAATTGCATAGCGACACCCTTCGTCAAGTACAACTACCGCAGGATCTCTGTGCTTGTCGGCCGCGAGCCCGCTGAGAAATCGAACGGCTATGCCGGTGGCACCAACGAAAATCCAGTGCGAGCGGGTGGAGAATTCACGCTCAAACAGCGTTCTTTGACTGAGTTCGCTTTCCCATGGTTTTATGAGTTCGGCTCCCAGCTCATCACGCAATCTTTCGCCGATTGGCAGAGCTTGCTGTCTTACGAGCCAGATTCCTGTTGCGGTCACAAGACACCTCCGGCGGTGGTGGCGCTTTTGGTGCTTGCTTTTCGAAATTTGTGTGCATATTCGGGGGAATAAAGGCAAGATTCGGATGGAAGTTCTTCGCGCATAACATCGCCCACCAGAATTATGGTGGTCAGAGTCCAGTCGGCAGGATTGACCAGACTCATGATATTTTCCAACGTTCCTCGTACAATGCGTTCGTCGGGCCAGGTCGCTCGATAAACAAAGGCAATTGGTGTGTCAGTCTTGTAGTGTCGACTCAATTCCGTAATGGTTTCTTGCAGTTGTCGACCGGAAAGGAAAATGCACAAAGAAGCCTGGTGCGCGGCCAGGGATGACAGGTTCTCCTTTTCAGGAACCGCGGACGCCCGTCCTGATAGCCTTGTTAGAATGACGGTCTGCGTAACATTCGGTTTTGTCAGCTCAGTCTTCAATACTGCCGCTGCCGCCGTGAACGATGATACGCCAGGCACCACTTCGTAGTCTATTTCGAGCTCGTCCAGACGCTTCATTTGTTCTGCCATGGCGCCATAGATTGACGGATCTCCTGAATGGACTCGCGCAATGCTCTGGTTGTTGTGTTTTGCCGTTCTGTATTGCTCCACTTGTTGGTCCAGATTGAGCGACGCTGTATTGATCTTTGTTGCGTCCGGGTTGCAATGTGTCAGTACTACTTCCGGAACGAGAGAACCGGCATATAGAACTATAGGCACTTCCGACAGAATTTTGGCACCGCGAATGGTTATCAGGTCAGGGGCGCCGGGACCGGCGCCGATGAAATACACTTTCATCTCTAGTTCTCCGATGATTGAAAAATTGGCTCTTCTTTCCGAATGAGCATAGTGGCGAAGTAGCCACCAGCATCGCCGGGCTGCATCTGTTCGACGTTTGAGCATACAAATTCGCCAGGCAAGCCGAGCTTGCTGGCAAATGCACAGTGAGAGGCAATGCGCATTTCCTGAAGCACATCCAGTACCATGGGCAGCCGCTTGCCGATCTTCATGAGAATGACAATGTCATGCGTTTCGATGTCATGTCTCAACGCAACCTTGTCATCCGGGCAAGGCAGTATCAATGTCCGCTCTTTTCCCTGTCCGATCGGCCAAGCGGTGGCAGACGCCAACGCCGCGTAGCTGGTAATGCCGGGAAAGGTGTAGTGCTGAACTTCGGGATAAATGCTAATGAGTGATTGAAGCGTGTAGCTGTAAGTCGAGTATGTAAGCGCGTCGCCTAAGGTCAAGTACGCAACGCTGACTCCGCGGCGAAGTTCTTCCGCAATCTGCACGGCCAAACCTGTGTAGTGCTCGCGTAGTACACTTTTGTCCGAATCCATGTTGTAGACTACTTCTTGTAGCTTCGATTCCGCTATATCCAGCTCGCGAAGGCAGTGCCGGGCGATTGATTCGCCCGATGTCTTTCCCTTTGGCACCATGATCACGTCGACATTTTGTAGTGCACTCAGCGCAGAGACAGTAATGAATCCCATCGGACCAGGTCCAACACCCACTCCGATAAATGTTCCTGCCATTGTGTCGTCTACGCCATCGATCTTGGTGTCGCCGTGTTGTTCTGCCTTGTGATTTGAGGAACGCTGTTTGTCAAGCTTGTTCATGCAGCTAGCTCCGCAGTGAGCATCTTGCCTGTCATGGAAAATAGGCGGACCTGTACGTTGTCCACTGAGGGGGTTCGCTCCTGGATGATTCGGCTGAGTCTCGTTTGTACTGCGACCCACAAGGGAAGCACTGTTTGACATTGCGACTCATCTTGTACTATCGCTTCTACTGTATTCGCGTTGCGAATGAGTTCTACTATTGAGATTGCCATTCCTAATTCTTCTGCCAAGTCGGCCAGCGTGCTCATTGCCATGGGGCTGTTGCGTGAGTGAGTGTCCCAGTGGCCATCTAAAAGTTTTGCCAGCTTGCCTGGATGTCCGAGTAGCCATAATTCAGGTAATGATCTCTTCTGCTCTTGAAGAGACCGTTCCGTTGCCTCAATTGCGAATCCTATGAAGTTCGAAACATGGACAATCTGGCGCGTTTGCAATCCCAATTTGTCCTTTGCGAAGTTCAGCCCAAGGTTGCCTGGTAGTAGCGCGAGCGTGTTGCTGAGATCAAACAGTCCAACGCGTACATAGACCTCGATGGATGCTTGATAGGCTGCGAGCGACATGGGCTCAACGATCCCTGTAGTGCCTAAGATGGAGATCCCTCCTTCTATTCCGAGGCGGGGATTGAACGTTTTCTTTGCTATAACTTCACCGTTGATGCAGCCAATGGTGATGTCGAAACCACACTTAGGGTGGTTGTGATCGTTAAGCGCTTCTTCAATGGCTATTGATATCATTTCTCGAGGAGCGGGATTAATTGCCGGTTCGCCGACGGGTACTCTGATACCGGGCGCTGTGACCACTCCCACGCCCACTCCTGCAATGAACTTGAGCTTGTCCGTTTCGTTCTTCTCCAGTTCAACGAAAATTCTCGCACCATCAGTTTGGTCAGGATCGTCGCCTGCAAACTTAGTTACTTCTGCTCTGGTTCTGGTTGAGGAGAGGCGGTTCACTACGTCGACCGGAACTCGTAGATAGTGTTTCTTGTCCGGCAAAGTGACAGCCACTTCTGTTGGCGGCGGGTCGCCCAGCAAAACAATAATTGCTGCTTTTACGGCTGCTGCTGCGCAAGTGCCAGTGGTGCGCCCACGTCTCAAACCATTCTCTGCCAATTGTGTCAGGTCAAAGAATTCAAGCTCAGACACTGAGGCTGACCTCCTTGTCTGCAATCTGATTCACCGCCTGGATCATCAATGCGTTTAGAACAGTGGCCGCCCAGGGCGATCCGCCTCTGGTTCCGGAGTTTGTAATGCGTGGGACTTGCAAACATCGTTTTAGAGCTGCTTTTGATTCCGCCGTCCCGACGAAACCGACCGGCAGCCCGACTACCAGCTGCGGACGCCAGAAGCATTCTGTGATCAGCCGCACCGTTTCGGCTACGGCCGTAGGGGCGTCCCCGATCGCAAGGACCGCATCGTTGCCGAATTGATTCCATGCACGGCGAATCCCTGCAGCGGACCTTGTAATTCCCTGAGCTTTCGCCAGCTGATGCGTTTCTTCGTCATGAACACCACACCATGTGGTGATTTGAAGTGTTTTCAAAAGTTCTTGCTTAAAGCCGCTTTGCACCATTGTGACGTCGGTAATGATGCGTCTGGTTCGAAGCAATGCCATGATTCCGATCTGAACGGCGCCCGAAGATGCGAAGAGGTCATCGCCTGCGCTGGTATCACCGCTTGTATGCACCAACCGCCAGATTACCGGCTGCAAATCTTCGGGAAACATTGACCAGTCTCGGCTGCTCTTAATTATCTCGAAGCTCTCAGCTTCGATGGGATGCGGCACATAGTGTACGACGCGCTTTCTTGCACTGCTCGCGTCGGTACTTGCCTCAGCCTCCTCCGTTGCCCTTCTCAGCAAGTGCGCCGATTGCTGTGGCGCCCCCTTCTGTCTTTCATAACCGACTATTTGAACTCGGTATTTGCAAAGTGAGCAATTCATGTTCGCTTTGCCTTCCCACCCTTCGCGTGCGCGCTCCAGCAGCACGTCGACAATTGCGTTGTCGACTCCCAGATAGCCTGCTTTCAGCACTTCCAGGTCCGGGTGATCGCACGCAAGGTCATCTGCCGCTGCCATAATTCGCTTGACCAGAACTCCGTCAAAGAGAAGATAGGGCAACACGATTATGCGTGTTTTCCCAAGCTTGGCTGCTGATTTCAGTCCGTCCGAGACTAGCGGTGCTGCGGTGCCGGAGAAACAGACAAATGAGGCACCGAAGCCCATGCCTTCTTCCATCATCCTGCATAGCTTCGCTACGTCTCCGTTGGCATCAGGATCCGACGTCCCCCTGCCGACGATAACGAGGCAGGTATCTTTTCTTGCCACAATTCTTTGCGAAGCGCTCTCTGCTTCAATTATTCGTCTTCGACAAAGATCAAGCAAGCTCGCGTGAAGATCCATCGGTGCCGCGAATTTTATGTTCGCTTGCGGAAAACTTTCGCGCAGTAGCAGCAATTCGCTTGGCATGTCGTTCTTGGCGTGGGTCGCAGCAGCAAGGAGGGCAGGCACCACAACAATGCTCGTACTGCCGGAGTCGATTCGCTCTTGAACTGCTTCTGTAATTGTCGGCTTTGCGAATTCCAAGTAGCCGGTACTTATTGGCGTTGCTGTCGACGTCTTCATCAATGCGACTAGTTCTTCGAACTCGCGCACGCCGTCTTTGTCGCGACTGCCGTGCCCCGCGAGAACAATGCTGAATGAATGAACTCCGGTGATCACTTCGTTGATTTCTCCATGGTCACCGTTTGGTAGCAGCTCGATGGTTGGCGGTGCCGAATCAACATTATGGACATATCGCTAAAGGTGTCGGGCACGGAATCTAGTCGTCCCTGCCACTGACTCTGACGTTGGGTAAGGTTTTCCCAGACTTCAACCGAATGCTCTGGCGATGCCCCGTTTTGCACAAGATGTGAGCCGATGGCGTGAGGCATGAAGTCCCAGGGGTGGGGGATCACAATCGCGTTTCTGCCGTCTCGCAACGCACTGAGCAGATGACGTTTGAAAGGTTCGAGGTCGCCGCGGCGATGGAATGTGATGAAGGACGTCTCGTCAAAACATACTCGTGCTCTCGAAGCAAGAACTTGTGCCGATGAGATACCTGGCACCGTTTCGACCGCATGTCCGCACGCGCTTTCAACGCGCTCAAGCAATTGGAATCCGCTGAAGTGAATGTCACCCATGAACGCTACCACGCAAGTTTTGCCGTTGTGATGAGCTTCAGCCACTCGCGCCATTTGTTCGACTTGATCGCGATAGGTCATCCTAAACACTTCGGCGGAACTGCTGATCAGCGGTGCTACCATGTTCAGTACCGAATCAAATCCCGCTACAACTTCCGCTGAGTGAATCAATTCTGCGCCCTTGCGCGTAATGTATGAGAGGTCACCGGGACCTACGCCTACGCAAGTAATCATCTATGGGCCGTCTCCTTGCCTGTTCTCGCTGCTGCTGCCCCCGGGAGCGCGGGCTTCCGACCCGATTCCCGCCCGTTTCTATCGCTATTGCTGTCGAGTGTTACCTGTGGCTCGCTTTCATTCCAAAGCGGAGATTGTGCCACTACTTCGCCGATTACAAAGATGGTCGGACTTTTCATGCGTCCGGCAGTTACAAGCGATACCATGTCGACCAACGGTACCAACATTGTGGACTGTCGGGCAAGCGTTCCATCCTGAACGGCTGCGCATGGGCACTCGGGTGAGACTCCGTGAGCCATTAGTTGGCGAGCAATCTCTTCGAAGTGCGTAAGCGCCATGTACAACACAATTGTGGAACCAGACTCTGCGATGGCACGCCAGTTCGGTTGCATACCACCCTCACGCGAACTGCCGGTTGCGAAGACAACGCTCTGTGATAGATATCGGTGAGTCAGCGGAATTCGAAGAATGCCGGGAACTGCGATACCGGATGTAATGCCTGGTATTACGGTCACTTCGATGCCGGCTTCTGTGAGTGCTCCGACTTCTTCGCCGCCACGGCCGAAAACAAACGGGTCTCCGCCTTTGATTCTTGCTACGCATTTGCCTTCAAGGGCTAGCGTTAC
This sequence comes from Candidatus Obscuribacterales bacterium, assembly GCA_019752635.1. GTDB lineage: Bacteria > Cyanobacteriota > Vampirovibrionia > Obscuribacterales > Obscuribacteraceae > JAKFUT01. The sequence goes on from JAIELX010000054.1 coordinate 66,945, forward strand.
AAGTTGGTTGTTTATTGCTTCCTGTGACGAGGAAGGTTTGCCCCCTCGTTTTCCGACTTCGATGACTGTTGCATCAGGGCGGGCGTATGAAAGTATCTCGCGGTTCACGAGGTTGTCCATCAGAATGACGTCTGCTTCTTGCAGCACACGTGCCGCTTTCAACGTGAGAAGCTCTATATCGCCGGGACCGGCACCAATGAGATAAACTTTGCCAGCCTGTTTCATCATCAGCCCCGATTCAATCGCGTACGGATCGTAATTGTTAGCGATTGCGCTGACAGTCGTTCCATCGTAATGTATTCTGCTCCCATGGTGCGAGCCAGTTTGCTCGCTTCTCCCAAGCGCACAAAGCCTTCTTCCGTGTCCACGACTATTGATGGGATGTTGGACTCGGCTATGCGTGTCGCATTTGCCACAGTCTCATCCTGCGGCGAAAGTTCAGCGTTGGTTGATACGTTTCCCCTGCCATCAGTCAGCAATACCAGGAGGGGCTGGTTTCCCGATTGCATCTGTTTGCAGGCCGTTTCCATTGCCAGCCTCAGGGCGTCGGCAAGCGGCGTGCGCCCGCCAGTCGGCAGGGACGTTAATTGTTCGCTGACGAGATCTACGCTTCTCGTCGGTGCCACCAAAAGTTGTGCACTATCACCCCTAAATGATATGATGCTGACCTGATCACGTTTTTGATAGGCGTCTGAAAGCAGTGCCATTGCGGCGCCTTTTACGGCTTCCATTCTTCGCATCGCCGACATCGAGCCTGATGCGTCTACCACTAAGATGATTATGGTAGCCTTCTTCTGCGATCTCACCTTGGCGTGCAAGTCGTCTGTTGTGACTTTGAATTCTTTTCGTCCCTGCAGCAATGCATGTTTAATGGTGGCGTCGACGGCCAACGAGGACGGCGAGCTGTCGCGAACTGCGCGCACGTACTGCCCTGACCTGCCATTGCTGTTGCTGCTGCGCTTGCCACTCAAGCCTTCCGAACTTGCGGATTCAGTGATTTTGATCCTTGCTTGAAGTGGAGCTAGTTCCTCCGGCGGGGCGAAGACTATCTCCGAACCATCGTCTCCGTTCTGTGACTGGTCTCTTGTGTTTTCGTCATCGAGGGCATCTGCCTCATCGTCTGATTTGGATTCTTGCTCGCTATCAGAATTGGGCTGTTTGCCGCCTCGCTCCCGGGAAGGTTCGTTGTTTCTCTTGTGCTCGTTTGTGATTTCGTCCAGGTGTTCTTCGTCTAGACCCGATTTCTCAAGCGGGTTTGTGCGGCGGCGATGCGGAAGCACCAGCTTTGCCGCGAGGCGGACATCGGACTGATCCGGAACTTTTCTTCCGTCGAGCGCAGCTAACGCCCTGACAACCTTGGTCATCGTTATGTCGGCTCGTAGGCTGATTACTCGCATTTCGCAACAGATGGTAGAAATCAATGATAGGAGCTCATTGCTCAGTGTCACGGCAGGCAGTATTGCTTGCGCCGTTCCTAGTGCTGCGCGCAAATCGTGCTGCTGTTTCTCCCTGGATTTTGCAAATGTTTCGCTGTCCGCATCGTAATCAAGCCTGCGTCGTACAACTTCCATGCGCTCTGCTGCATTGTCCGGAGCTTTTACTTCGACCATCATCCCGAAGCGGTCGAGCAATTGCGGTCGCAAGTCGCCTTCTTCCGGATTCATGGTGCCGATAAGGGAGAACCGCGCTGGATGAGAGACCGAAAGCCCTTCTCGTTGGACGGTGTTTTGCGCCATTGCCGCAGCGTCTAGCAGTACGTCGACAAGGTGGTCAGGCAGTAGGTTCACTTCGTCAATGTAAAGAATGCCTCGGTGCGCCGCGGCTAGCAAGCCGGGTTTCAATCGTTGCTTTCCGTTCGATAAAGCTGATTCAAGATCTAACGTCCCTATGACGCGATCTTCCGTGGCGCCAATCGGTAAGTTGATGAATGGAACCGAGCGCAACTCAACCGCTGCAGCGTTTGTGCTATTGCAAACTTCGCAAAGTGGAATCGGAGCGGACGGCACACAGTTGAACTGGCAGCTCGGCCGCAGATCGATTTGCGGGAGCAGCTCTGCGAGTCCGCGCGCTGCGGTGCTCTTCGCTGTTCCTTTGTCTCCGCGAATCAAGACTCCACCGATTGACTGATCGATGCCGCACAGCATCAATGCGGTCTTCAACAAGTCCTGCCCAACTATGGCGGAGAATGGATACCCTGGCTTCATTTCGCTGCACCTGCGGGTTGCTCCTGCCGTTTCTCAAGCAGCTCGTCGCTGGAAAGAAGTGTCTCCTTCAACCGATTGAGACACTCTTGCGAAGGAGCCTTCCACATGCCTCTTTCGGTCGCTTCCAGCAAACGCTCGGTCATGTTGTGCAACGCCCACGGGTTGCTTTCTTGCAAGAATTGCTGCATCTCGGCGTCGAGGACATAAGTTTGTGCAAGCTGTTCGTACATCCAGTCATCCATAACGGAGCTGGTGGCGTCATAACCGAAGATGTAGTCAACCGTAGCTGCCAGCTCCAATGCGCCTTTGTATCCGTGTTTCTTGATGCTCTCGATCCACTTAGGATTGACCACCCGAGTACGATAAACGCGCTGCACTTCTTCCTTCAAGTCTCGAACTTGTGGACGCGCTGGGTCGTGTGAGTTTCCGAAGTACTTCTTGGGGTTTCGTCCGTTGATACTGCGAATGGTGGCGATTAATCCGCCATGGAATTGCATGTAGTCGTCGCTATCGAAGATGTCGTGCTCGCGATTATCTTGATTGTGTATCGCAATTTCCGTGGAGCCCAGACGGCGCTTGAACTGGTCTCGCATGTCGACACCGTACTGGCCTTTGGCATAGGCGTATCCGCCCCAGTTGACGTAGGCCAGAGCGAAATCGTCACTGTTGGTCCAATTCTTTTCCTGAATCAGGGGCAAGATGCCGGCACCATAAGTGCCCGGCTTTGAGCCAAAAACTCTGTACGACGCCCTTCGCTCGCCTTCTTGCTGCGCGACACCGGCGGACGAATGAGCGGTCAATTCTTCGAGGTAATGCTTGCGCAAGAAGTTGACTTCAGGTGGTTCATCGGCTGATACGACCAGAGCCACAGCCTTGTTTATCAAGTCAATTGCTGATGGAAATGCATCGCGGAAGAATCCACTGATTCGCACTGTGACGTCCACGCGCGGGCGCTTCAGCTCTTCGGGCGATATCAATTCGACCCCGGTTACTCGCCTGTTCTCCTTCTGCCATACCGGGCGTACTCCCAACAATGCCAGAACTTCTGCGATGTCGTCTCCATGCGTGCGCATGGCACTTGTGCCCCAGGCGCTTATGGTGACAGCTTCTGGAAATGCGCCTGTTTCACGCTTGTATCGATTGACTACTTCTTCCGCAAGTTGACGCCCGACAAACCATGCTGATTCCGATGGCAACGTGTGTGGATCTACTGCGTAGAAATTGCGACCTGTTGGCAGAATGTGTGCCATGCCCCTGGTTGGTGCTCCGCTCGGACCCGCCGGCACATATCGCCCGTCAAGTGCGTGAAGCAGGTTGCCTATCTCATCGGTGGTAGCTTTGAGCGCAGGCATCAAAGTCGCGCAAATGAATGAAAGTACGCTCTTGATTCCAGTCTCCGCACTCGGTGGCACGACACCTATTACCGTCTTGATTACTTGCGGGATGGAGCCTTGTTCAAAGTCTTTTGTGAGAAGTTCGGCGATCAGCCGGCGACACAAAACATCAACTTCCTGAATGACGTCTGAGTTGCTGAATAGCTGGCGCGAGCCCAACTTCTCCAGACGTTCAGATCCTGTTCTTCTTTCATAGCGATCCCCCGGCTTTTCGACCAGAGTACGCAAGTTTATGTCGAAGACCTCCGCTACCTGTGCTTGCAACCCGGGAGCATCGGCATTGGGAATGCGGACGAGAGAAAGTAGCGTGTCTACAAGCAGTTCTTCTGCCGGCGCTTTGCCCAGTATGTGCAGTCCGCTGCGAATCTGTGCGGCGCCAAGCTCACACAGATATCCGTCAATCTCTTGAATCAGGTGTGAAACGCCCAACCAGTCCATATCGGTAAACTCGTCTGGAAGCGCATCTTCGCCGGCACTGCTTTCGCCTTTACTCTTGCTCTTATCCGCGTTTACCGGAAGCTGCGAGTTTTTCGTTTCTGCAGGGGCCTGATGCTGCGCCAATTGTCTGTGTTCTTCCAGCTCGGCTTCAATAAATGTATTGAGGTCGTATTGCAGGTTTGCTTTCTGCACCAGCTGCCAGATTTGCTGCTGCAATAGCGGCAATCTTGACTCGTCCAACATTTCAGCCTGATAGTATTCATCAACGAGTTGGGCGATTTCTGCTAGAGGACCATAGGTATCGGCCGTAGTCATTGGTGGCATCAAGTGATCCACCACAACCGCATGAGAACGACGTTTCGCTTGTGAGCCTTCACCAGGATCGTTCAGAATGAACGGATAAAACAGCGGGAGGTCTCCCATAATTGCATCCGGGTAGCAGTTCTGCGAAAGCGCTACCGCTTTTCCTGGTAACCATTCAAGAGTTCCGTGTTTGCCCATGTGCACTATCGCGTCGCTCAACCATGAATCGCGGAGCCAGCGGTAGGTGGCGTAGTAGTGGTGCGTAGGCACCAAATCCGGTTGGTGATAGATTGCGTTCTGGTCCATGCCGTAGCCGCGCGGCGGTTGCAGGATTGCCACTGCGTTGCCGAATTGGAGACCGGCGATAGTGAAATGGTCCTGGTGACAATAAAGATCGTCAGCCGGATCTCCCCATTGCTTGAGCATTCCTTGTCGCAGTTCTTCCGGAAGCTCGTTAAACCACAGGCGGTACTGCGCTGTTGAAACTCGCGCCAGAGCCGATTCGACCTGTGCCTGGCCTATGTGCTCTGGATCATATGAACACCTGTCGATGAGTGTGTGCATCAACTCATCGGAAGTTAGCGGTAGCTCGCCCAGGTGATAGCCGCGTTCTTTCATTGCGGCCATTAACAGCAACAGTGACGCTGGGGAATCAAGACCAACAGCGTTACCTATTTGCGCGGCTTTGCCGCTGGAGTTCGTGAACACGAACGCTACTTTCTTTTGGGCGTTCGGCAAGCGACGCAAGCGGGCGAATCGCTGACAGATTCCCGCCAGGCGTTCAATTCGATCGGGCACAGGTACGTAGCGCGCGATGTCAATCGACTCCATCTTCTGCTGTTCTTTGAAAGACATTGCCACAGTCATGACTCGTCCGTCAAACTCAGGCAGAACAACGTTCATTGCCGTGTCTAGAGCATTGAGTCCTCTGGTCGATTCCGACCATTGTTTTTGTGTCATCACACTGGTGACGGCCTGCAACACGGGAATGTTCAAGCGCTTCAGCGCATCCACTGACCATCCGGCCAAAGTCGGCCCGTCCGGATTTACTTCACCCATCGCGAAAGATGTTGTGTTGATCAAAACATCGATGAGTTGTTGGTTGTCCGAATTGTCTTGCTCAAAGAATAATTTCAAGGCGACGGGAAATTTGTCTGCGTCATCGAATGCTCGTAAGCTGGACGTGAACACCGGTAAGGTATCCAGCCCCTTTCTGTCCAATGCGTCAACAATGGCATCGATGAAGTCGGTATTGCCGCTGAGCCAGTGAGCGCGATAAAAAACGACGCCAACGCAAAACTGATGCTTGCGGATTGCCTGCCACGCCTTTTGGGTGGTCTCTCCGCGCATGGAGGGATGGTAAATGCCGTGATCCGGCAACACCACTGGCGGTTCGAAGTCGAAAGTTGTAAACAGTAACCCGTCTGAGAGCCGGCGAAGCATTTGAGCAATGTTGGGTGCACCGCCGGCTTGGAAATAGGCCTCGGTATCGTGCGAGATGTGTAGCGGCACGGTTGAGAGCGCGGCTAGCTCAGGATTAAGGTCTCGGGCTCCGCTCAGGATAGTCAGGTGTTGTGAACGCAGACGAGCAGTTTGCAACAGCTTATCCATTCCGGGAATCTTTGCCGGGTCGCCGAGGCAGCGCATCACTATGATTCTGCAAGTCTTTATGGCGTCGATAACTTGGTCCATGCTCTCTTCGTTGGCGACGCCTTGCAGCGCAATACCTGTGACTACGGGAAACTCGGGAGGCAACTCGCGAACGGCAGCAAGAAGCATGCTCAGGTCAGTGTCTGCATGACTCAGAATGGCTATTTGTGCGTTGGTATTCAAATTTTGTCCCTGAAATAAAAAAACCTGGCTTGAGGCCAGGTACATTCGTGCGAGAGCAGCGATAGCAGCTCGCTATTTCTCTTTGCCTCGAAGAGAAAATAACAGTTGAACATCCAGCGGGCATCCTGACTTACAGCTTGTTGCTGCTTACAGTTGCGGGACAGCGGTGGATTCTCACCACACTTCCCCCGAAAATCGCTTGTGCGATCTGGACGCGATAAATTTTGAAGCCATTCTCCTTACTGTAGTGGCTCAGTTATATCTTGAAGGCTTTGATATTTGCGCCATTCATAAATGAGATTCTTCTCGTGCAGGGACCGGCGAACCGCGCGAATGAGGTCTGCCGTGCGGGCTAAGAGCGGCGGGGATTCTCAAAGTTGGACGCGCTGTTGTCGGTAAAAAAGCGTTACTTGTCTACATACCTAACGCTCTTTCGACAACTTCCAAATGCAAATATCGATTCAGCGCATCGGCTAGATTGTCCAGTCTGGCTTCATGAAGTTGACGAAGGTTTAGCTCCTGCGGTTTTTGCAGACCCGCCCAGCGAAGCAGCGCTTTGCATGCCTGCGGGGAGTCGAAAAGTCCATGTAGATAGGTTCCGGCAATACTGTCATCCTCGCTAAGCGCACCATCGACGGTTCTATCTGCAAGAGTGACGAAGGGACGCTGCAAAGCGTGTCCTTGGCTAACGCCCATGTGGATTTCATAACCGCTGACCGGTGCATCCTCAATAGTCATGGAACCGGATACTCGTGCCAGTCTCTTTTCTGGTTCCAGGGTAGTCTCCAGTTCCAGGAATCCGAAGCCGCTCGACGATCCCGCTGATGACTCGAGACCGAGCGGATCGTGCAGTGCTCGTCCGAGCATCTGGAATCCGCCGCAGATGCCGAGCAATTTTCCGCCGTAGCGTACGTGACGCAACAGCTTCTCTTTCCAACCATTGGCCAGCAGGACATCGAGGTCGTCGCGCACATTCTTGCTGCCTGGCAAAATCACCAGGTCTGCCGGTGGCAAGGGCGCGTTCGCGTCTACGAACTGCAGATGAACCTGCGGATGTTCGCACAGGGCGTCGAAGTCCGTGTCATTGCTTACTCGTGGTGTTCGAACTACACAGATTCTCAATTGGTTTTCCAGTGGTGCCGGAACGTGCTTGCGAGCGCGGCTTGAAAGGCTATCTTCGGCTTCCAGATTGAGGTCTGTCAAATAAGGTAAGACACCCAGCACCGATTTCCCCGTTCGCTTTTCGAGCCAATCGATACCCGAGGTCAACAATCCCGGGTCTCCGCGAAACTTGTTGATGACCATTGCGAGCACGCGTTTTCGTTCTGAACGCGACAGCAGCGCTAATGTTCCATACAGGTGCGCGAAGACGCCACCTTGCTCAATATCGGCAATCAAGAGCACCGGGCAATCTATTGCTTCGGCAAAACCCATGTTAGCTATGTCGCCTTCGCGCAGATTAATCTCTGCCGGGCTTCCGGCGCCTTCGATCACGATGTAGTCATACTGAGTGCTGAGTCGAGCAAATGATTCCAGCACATACTGCATCATCTCCGGTTTGCGAGAATGATATTGCTTTGCGTCCATGTTGCCGATCGACCTGCCGTTGACAATGATCTGTGAACCTGTCATCGAGTTCGGTTTCAACAGAACGGGATTCATATCCGTGGTGGGATCGATGCCGCAAGCAAGTGCTTGCATTGCTTGGGCTCGCCCGATTTCTCCTCCATCCACCGCTACCGCGCTGTTTAGCGACATGTTCTGCGGCTTGAATGGTGCCACTCTCTTTCCGCGAAGTCGAAGCCACCTGCACAAGCCAGCCGCGAAAATACTCTTGCCGGCGTTGGAAGTGGTGCCTTGGATCATGATTGCTTTTGCTGTCATGCTAGAATTCTCGCACAAAAATTCTGACGGTAGAAAATGTGCACGGCTATTCTTTAGTTGCAGCGGTATTGATGGATGAAGTCTTCGGCGAGCTTCACGCTGGCCATCCTGTAGTTGGATTTGGCAACTTGGCGCATGCTGCCGAAAATTATTTCTTTACTCTTTCAGACACGGCTACCAGAGTTCGCAAAAATCTTCAGGGCGCGCTGGCCGTTGTCGTCTTGATTTTGCCGTTAGTTATAGCGGCATTAATCATCTCGAATCTTGCTGGTCAGTTAAGTTGGATTTTTGAAGCTGTTGTCTTGTACTTTGCGATTGGCTCTAGAAGCCTGAGAGAGCATGCACAGCGAGTGCGCATCGCGTTAGCGAAAGACGACATAGAAGAGGCTCGTCGGGCTGTTGGAATGATCGTGAGTCGAGACACTACGAATATGAATGCGAGTGACATCTCAAGAGCGACCATCGAATCTGTTTTGGAAAATGGCAACGATGCAATCTTCTCTGCAATCTTCTGGACTCTGATCCTTGGTGCACCGGGCGCGGTGCTGCTGCGGACCTCCAATACACTGGATGCGATGTGGGGTTACAAAAACGATCGTTATCGTGATTACGGTTGGTTTGCCGCGCGGTTGGATGATGTTCTTAACTTCATTCCTGCGCGATTGACAGCTTTGACTTATGCACTTTGCGGAAGCTTCTCCTCCGCAATCCAATGTTTCGTCCGGCAGAGTGCAACGTGGTACAGCCCCAATGCCGGCCCCGTTATGTCCGCCGGTGCAGGGGCATTGCGCGTACGTCTGGGGGGAGAAGCTGTTTATGGCGGTCGTAAGAAAGTGCGGCCGATTTTGGGGTGCACCAACGAACCGGAAGTCGCTGATATTGATCGTGCCACCACTCTCGTGTTCAAATCGCTGATGCTATGGGTGGTGCTGGCACTGCTTGGCGAATTTGCGGCGGTGTTGCATTGAACTTCACAAACATATCGTCAGCTTCGCTACAAGGCACCGACCTGTCGTCAGCTTCGCTGCAAGTCACGGACATAGTGTCAGCTTCTAAACAAGGCGAATGTCCTTCGGCTGACCCCGGGGGCACGGGCATCCTGCCCGCTCCGGAACGTGCTCGGCGAAACTGTCATAAGATTGCGAGCTCCGCAATTGAAGTTCTTTCTGGTTCCCTGGAGCGCGGATATGCCTGAGCATGGTGGCAATCTCACTTTGGCAGTTGAGCGCTTTGGTATTCCTTCCGAAAGGTGGATTGATCTTTCGACTGGTATCAACCCTGAGTCGTTTCCCTTTAGTCCATTGAACGCGACAGATTGGCGCACGCTTCCGCACGCAGAGAGTGAGTTGCTCACTGCTGCTCGGGCTTACTACAACGCAACCAGTATACTCGCCGTTGCAGGATCGCAGGCTGCAATTCAGCTACTTCCGCGACTACGTTCGAAAAGCCGGGTGGCTTTTCTTCCTCTCTCCTACAACGAGCATTCCTACAATTGGCGAAAGCGAGGCCATGAATGCGTCGCGGTCTCGAAGGAGCAGTTAATCGCTGATTGCTCGTCGTTTGATGTCGTTGTAATTTGCAATCCGAACAACCCTACTGGCGAAAAGTTCGCTCCTGAAGTTCTACTCGAATTGCACGCTAATCTCTCTCAGCGATCCGGCTGGCTGGTAGTTGACGAAGCATTCATGGATTGCACTCCTTCTTCGTCCGTTGTTTCCTCCACTGGTGACACTCGCGAAGGTCTTATAGTTTTGCGCTCATTTGGCAAATTCTTTGGCTTGGCCGGAGTGAGGCTTGGATTTGTTGCTGCGTGGTCGGAGCTGTTGGAAGAAATGCGCTCCGAATTGGGACCATGGACAGTGAATGGTCCGGCGTTGAAGATTGCATGTGAGGCGCTTCGTGCTACCGAATGGCACTCTATCGCTCGCACCCGCCTCACCGTTACTTCTTCCCGTTTGAAGGAATTGCTTTGTGATTTCGATCTTACGCCGACTGGTGGCACCGCATTCTTTCAGTGGATCGAGACACCTCGTGCACGTCGCTTGCACGAACACATTGCCGCGGGTGGAATACTGACCCGCTTGTTCGAACCGGTGGAGACCGCGCGCATGTCACCAAGCATTCGCTTTGGATTGCCCGGCTCGGAGGAAGAGTTTAACCGCCTTCAAACCAGACTGCGCAGTTTCGAAATTGGCCTGTTTTGATGTTCTGTGATCCGATATCACTTCTGGTGACCAATGCATGCGCTGATTAAGTCCACTGCCGACGCTTGCTAACCTGCGGTAATCGCGCACGCTTGGATAGGCTGTGCCGCCGCGCCTCAAATGTCGATCTGAGATTAGTATTCAGTGACTGATTTCGTTGCTACTTCTGAGAATTCCGCTTGCCAAGCGCCTTGCGAGGGTATAGTCAAAGTATGAGACTGAAAATTGGCAGGGCAGTGAGGACTTCAAATTGCGATCAAAGCTTCTTGCTCCTGTATTGTTCGGCTGTTTTGTCACTAGCTTCTGGGCCTCTTCCGCCCGAGCCGAAGAACCGGTAACCACCGAAACGTCCACAGGTCGCGTCCAGCCGTCTTTGTCATCTAATGCGATCCACTTGGATCTGACTTCAGTTGATCGCACGGCAACAGCTGGGCACCTAGCAGCTGAGGGGCTGGAGATTCTAGTTGGCGAAACTGTCAGACAGCTTTCGTCTACGTCAATGCTGACGCCGGCCGAAAAATTAGCGGCGTACCAGGTTTTCTCAGAGCGAACCCAAACGATCATCCTTGGCGCGCAAGGCAACGCTATTGGCGGCACGTTCACGATGGGCGAAAGATTTACGAACTATGTATCCGGGCTTGTTATACCGGAAGGGGTGCTTGCTTCTCGCGATTTTGGAACAGCATCAGCATTGCAGTTGACTGGCCCCTTGGTCAATGCGGGAACATTAATGGCCACGTCGAGCAATGCTGCAGCAACGGCTGCGTTAATTAGCGCTTCCAGTATAGTAAATCAATCTACTGGTTTAATTGCTTCGATGGCCGGTACTGCCAACGGTGTCGGTTTAGATTTGCATCTAACCGCCAGGGGCGACATCATAAACTTCGGCACGATTGCCAGTGCTGGCAACCTCAGCTTATCCGCGGGGGGCGCTATTGTAAACGGATCGACAACGACGCCGGCTGTCGCCTCAATAATTTCAGCAATGAGCAGCGCAATGCCGACATTGCTTGCCAACGGCAATCTAGTTCTCAACTCTTCCAGCATTGTGAACAGTGGTCTTATCGAATCGCTAAATGGAAACATTCAATCTGCGTTAAGTACCACGCAAGTGCTGAGCCGCGATACCGGTCTAATGCAAGCACTTCAGGGCACCATTAATTTGGGCACCGCGAGTGTTCTCTCGAACTCTGCCCTTAATGTATTAGGTGGAACATTTCGTGCAACCGATATAGACCTTATAGCCGGAGGCGGGAATGGGAAACTCCGCGTAGAAGTTGAGCAGCTTGACGGGACAGTGCATACGGCTGGTTCATATGCTAGGGTCGGCGTTCGAGAAGGCGCACTGCTGTTAGGCAACATCCAAATAGCAGGCGACCCTACATACTTTAATAGCGCTGTGAATGGTGACATCCAGATATCGGGAAATATTTCGGTTGAAGAAGCACTTTCAATCATCGCCAGTAGAAACATCACTACTACAGCGGCAGCGACATTGATTCAAGCAAGAAGCGCTGCCGGGCAGGGGTTTGATATAAACTTTCTCGCCGGGGCTAACATTACTACAGGTGCTGGTTCCACCAGCAGTATTAATACCACTCCTCCTATTGTTGGCTCTGCCATAAGTCCGGTCACCATTAACGGTGCATCTGCTACGGGGGGAAATGTCGACTTTACAGCATCGCCTCTGTTGTCCATTAATGCCAGTTCAACCTGCGCAAATTGCAGTGGCGGAAACGTTGTTATTGCGGCTTACGCCAATGGTGCAGGAAGCGGGTTCATCAAATTGCCGCCGCAGACATCTCCGACACAATTAGGAAGCACTGTGAATGCATCTGGATTTGGAACCGGCAACAACGGATCTGTAACGATGCTGGCCGGTGGCACCGTGGGTGAAACCATCCAAACTGGTGCTGTATTCACGCGATTAGGAACGGGTGGACTGAATGGAAACATTAGTCTTGCCACAGCCCAGCCAGTTACCTCCGACGGCAATGCTCTAGTATTCGGAACCGATGGGCGAATAAGCTCGGGAAATTTTTTGCGAGCAGGTGCTACTCAAGCTGGCGCCTCGATTAACATCAACAACAATTTAATAGCCAGTGGTTTAGTGGACATTCAGGCCGGTGCTCACATCACAACGACACCCGGTGTAGTGGCAACCGTTCCCGTTGGACCTAGCAGTTCATTCGGTGCTGGATTTAAGTTTCTCGGACAGGGAGTGGCTATTAATAATGCAGGGTCAACTGCATATGTGGCGAATCTGCTGGACAATTCAATTACCGTTATTCGCACATCAGACAATGTGGTCACGGATACTATCCAGCTCGGACCCCCGAATCCCGGCGGTATTTTTATCACCGCGGCTGTCTTAGAGGGACTAGAAGTCACTCCTGACGATAAGTATCTAATAGCCAGTAGTATCTTTGGCGATAACGCACTGGGGGCTCTCTACGTAATTGACACGACCAACAACACAGTAGTCAACCAAATCGATTCAGACGTGTTTCATTTGTACCCAGCCTGCGTCACGATTGACTCTACCGGGAAATATGCTTACGTCAGCAATGAAGGCTTGTTTGACCCGAGCGTACTTGTTGCCGCATCAAATTTGTCTGTGATCGATATTGATGCGGCCATAAATAATCCGGGCAGCGCGCTGGTCAGCACCGTTGATTTGGGAGTAGACCCATTTCAGTCAACGCTGACGCCCGATGGGCGGTTCCTCTATACTTTGAACGCACTGGGCTCTCTGCCACCAACGATATCTGCGCCGACCGTATCGGTCATCGATACACAACTTGCATTAACAGACCCGGCCAACGCCGTGGTCGCCACAATTACTTTGCCTTCGCTCCCTACGGTCGAGTTCGGTGCGCTTAGCATCGCTATGCATCCGAGCGGTAACCGCGTTTACGTATCTAATGCCGACACCAATTCGCTACAGGTGATTGATACTGCAACAAATCAGATTGTGGGAAATGTAGGAGTCGGAACGCAGCCCGGAGGCGTTGCGATAGAACGCGGTGGCACGTTTTTGTTTTCGATGAACAGTAACGCTTCCAATGGATATTCCACTTTGGCAAACGGAAGCATGTCCATCGTTCGCACCGGTGACAATACCACAGTTGCTGAGGTGCCTCTGGGTCTGGTACCGCTCATGTTTACCAACAATTTTCTTGAGTTTTCAAATGGAAACTTGCTTGCCTATTCCAGAAACGAAGGCATTGTGGATCCCATGTCTCCCTTACCTGCCTATATTCTCGGAAACACATCCAGCGCGGTTAGAATGCCTTCGATAGCGGGTGGGGCTGTAAACCTGAATTCGCTAGGAGGAAACATCAATGCCGTAGTCAACACGGCATATGTTACAGCCAATACCGCTGGCAGCGGCGGAGTCGGATTGACCTCTCAGAGCAGCTTGCTGATCGGACCGTCAAGCGCCGGCACGGTTTTTCAGGCAGGTTCGGCCGCTGGATTGTCTGTCGTCGGTACAATTACAGCGCCATCAATTCAACTTTTCCCCGGCACAAATGTGCCGTCTGCTGCAACGAGCATGTCGGCCGTGATTCCTCAATCGCCGTCGCAAGCAACTTTAGCGTCAGCTTTGGTTGCGACCTTTGCGCCGATCATCGCTTTCAATTCTGGAACATTGGTGTCGACTGATCTGACGCCCTGGTCAAAAGAGACAACGGTTGATAAGCAAAACTCCTCCGGCGACAGGCCTCTGATCGGTTCTATCAACACTACTGGTGTCCCTGCTGTAGGCATGTTTCGCGGGAGTACTTTCACTGAGGAATCGCTTTCCGCACTGAGTAGCGTGGCGACACTCAAACCGGGTGGCAGCGACAATACGCTGGTACTGGAAGCTGGATCTGTGCTCTTCGCGCCTACGGCACCGGTAACGGTCATAGTTCGAGACGTAGCCGTTGATTTGAAGCCCGGCAGCGTCGCGCTGATTTCGGTAGACAACGATTCTGTAGCGGTTTTCAATCTGCACGACGATTATCCAGGTGACGTAAGCGTCTCTACTAAGAAACGATCCCTAGATTTGATGCCAGGACAGGAAGCCGTCTTTTCCAAGTCTGTATCTGGTTTCGAGCAGATAGGCATCGCAACGCAGGTAGGATTTCGTGAAGTACAGTCGCTTGATTTTGGAGAAGGCCAAGTGTTCATCGCTGACTTCTCCATTTTACGTGCACTGCAACTTAATTCTCTAAGGGCGCAGTTTTCTGCACGAAACAGTGATGGCAAGTCGCTGTTCGACAAGATTCTGAAATCTGCTGCTTGTGTTCACCTAACAAGGGCGGCACACGGCAACTACCGTTGATGCATACGGGCAGATCTTGTGCGAGGCGATTGCCCGTCATCTCTCCCGGATAACCGCGCATTCGTTTCCAACCACAACTCGATTAATGTCTGGCGTTAAGGGAACTTTGTAGTGATGTAGACCGCCCGGTTTCACGCCTTGCCCTGGCGATCGCTTCTTAGTGAAAGGGTGAGGAATCCCGGAAGCAATCCAGTGAATTTTGATTATCAAATCCTTGTGAGACTAATCGAAGTGGAGCCTGTTGCCGTCTCAAGCTAGGGGCTTGCAATGCGCTTGAGTGTATTCGCGCTGTCGGTGGTGACGAACTTTAGTTTGGTTTTTAGCACTGATTCTGCGAGTTCGGAGCTCACCCCGGGGATGCGGCTCATGGTGAGGAGTACGCTGCCTTTCGCATCCTTGAAGCGCAAGTCTGTGGTGCCGTCAGAGCAACGATTTACTTGGACTTCACAGAGCAGATCCTGTGGCACAGCTTTCATCCCCCTTCTCTCCAGCAGAATCACGCGCTGATTCGTCACGATGTAGGGAAAGTCCTCAGGCATGCTCCTAAGTGTTTGGCGAAACGCAATGCCTCCTACCACTCCGCATGTTAGGACTGCGCCCGCTGCTATGAGCCCGCGGTCGAGTATGTTCGCGAAATAAGCGACGACGACCAGGAGCAACGCGCACAAAACGCCCGTGCCGATGCAGACGGGGGCGACCAGGTCGACGAAGCGCTGGTTGTCTGCCTTGGATTTCCACAAAACAGTTTCGCCACGTTCGAGCCTGAAAGTCTGGAAATATCCCTGTCTCTGCTGCATGCCCGCCTCTTGCGACTTGCCTGAACTAATTATCCCACTAAAGCAGCCGATCTTGGCGCGGCACGATTTAAGCAAAGGGTACCCGCCTTCTCGCCCGGACATTAACCGCACACCCTGTTTCTACGCGCTCCATTGGGTCAGAATATATGCGGGCAATATGCAGGGCGGCGGGAGACGGGTTGTGAGCAATTTGAAGGGCGGCATCGCATTCGAAGGAAAGCGAAATAGTGCTGAGGGCGGCGGTTCTACCGCGATGCTGAATGGTCAGCCATTCGTATCCGGGGCGCCTTTTCTGGCGGACTATGCTTCGCCGCACACCGAATCGATTGTGGACATGTCGGTTCTACGGAAGAAACGGCTTGCCAATGTGCAGAGGGAAATGGTCCAGCGCGATATTGCCGGATTGCTGTTACTCAATCCTGTCAACATTCGGTACGCGACCGGGCTTGCGGTGATGACCGCTTGGACGTCCGTCAATCTGGCTCGCTACGTGTTCATACCTGCGACCGGAGAGCCGGTCATCTTTGAATACGGCAAGGCGCTGTTTCGTGCTCAAGCTCTGTGGCAGGATTCACGCATTGCACGCACTTGGCAGTATCGCTTTTCTCAAAAGGAAGTGCTAAGTCGCGGTAAAGAGTGGGCGCGTGAAATCGCCGAGCTTTTGAAGCGAACAACGGGAACGCTCACCGGTCAGCGACTCGGTGTAGACATCATGGACTTCTATGGTTTTGAGGCGCTTCGCGATGTCGGCATTGATGTGTGCGATGCTGATGAAACAATGCAAGCTGCCCGCATCATCAAAGAGCCTGAAGAGATCGAGCTGATCAAGCAATCGCTAGTGGTGGCGGAAGCTGCACTGTATGATTTGGAAAAGGCGATTCGCCCCGGTATCTCTGAAAACGAATTGCTTGGAGTTTTCTATAATAGGATGCTGGCGCTTGGCGGCGAGCACTGCAGCACGCGATTGTTGTGCTCGGGCGAGAAGACGAATCCCTGGTTCTACGAAGCAGGAACGCGCTTGGTGCGCCCTGGCGATCTCGTAGCGATTGATACCGACATGGTGGGACCGGAAGGGTATCTGTGCGACATCTCCCGCACGTTTATCTGCGGCGACCGCGCCAACTCATACCAAAGAGAAGCTTACGCCGTTGCACGAGAGTTCATCGAAGGCACTTTCGAATTGTGCCAACCAGGGAACAGTCTGCGCGACATCTGCCTCAAATCGCCGGACTATTCGGATGAGTATAAGAAGCTCTGCTACTCTTGCATGATTCACGGTATAGGGATGGACGACGAACCGCCGTTTTTGCCATTTCCGCATGCGATCAAGAAAGTTGGCGAGTCTGTGATACCGGACGAACCCCTGCAACCGAATACGGTACTAAGCATCGAATTCTATGCAGGGCGCGAAGGTTATCCTGATGGTGTCAAACTGGAAGAACAAGTGCTTGTGACCGAGCTCGGACCCGTGTGGCTATCGCGCTATCCGCAAACACCTGCATTAAGCTAGGAGCCTGTTGGGCCTGTTCGCTCCTGGATCGCGCCTTGTCGGGCATTCAAAAAAAGAACCTCCGCTGTCACTTGCGATCCAGCGGAGGGGATTCCAGGTTTTGACGCTGGATTCTTTTTTCTTGAACTTGCAATCCGAGAAGATTGGTCCGTTCTGAATAGTTGGACGGCGAACTTTCGAAATAGGTTCCGTCAGTGCCTTCGCTCGTGTACGTTAATGGTTGTTAAGCCTATTGTAGTCAGATTGAAGCCGTTCCACGGCTATGTCGCACTGTCGTTGTAAAATTGCCTCCTCTTACCGCGTTGAGATGTATGCACGAGCAGACCAAGCTGATTGAGGCCGCTGAAGCCGGAGATGTCGAGGCTTGTCTGTCCGTTGCGACTGCGTGGTGGTCCGGGACGGAGACCACCAGTAAGAATGAAGTTCTCGCCGGATTGTATCTCAACCGCTACTACTTGCTGCGTGCAAAGCGAATCAAATCAATCGGCTGTGCACCTGCTCCCGAGATGGCGTTTCAGCAGCTCGTCAGCACGCATGCTGAGGAGGAGAACGAGCGGCGGGGCGACTGCGTTATTCCTCATGTCTTCTGTCCTGCCTGTTGCCTGACTGTCGAAGACCCCGCGTACTGTATTTTTACCGGCGAATCCAATTGCGGAACAGCTGAGAATCTGGTTGGCTACGCCTTACGATGTATTGAGAACATTTGCAAAAATTGTGCGTTGACCTGCGCTCACTGTTGCGCTCCGTTGAGCTTCGTGGCCGCAGATTTCTTTACGCCGACTTTCCACGAATCGCAATATTTGGTTGTGCGTGTCGTTTTTGATGACGGACAGTTGGAGGCATCTAACTATGGTGTGTTCTGGTGGACCGAAGAGAATGGGCTTATCGAAATAGATGATGATATTCCCGACGAAGCAGATCTTTGCTTGCTTGCTCTGGAACGCGCGGCGAAACTACTGGAGGCGGGCTTTGATGAGCTCGCTGTCGCCTGTGTGAGGATTGCCTTTAATCTCTATTCCGGTGATCCGTTTTTGGTGCACGCGGCAAGTTTGTTTTCCGGGACAAGACATAGTTATCTCGCGGAAGAAATTGTGCACGCCCACATCGCACGGTATCCCGATGATGCGATAGGTCATTATCAAATGGCGCAAGTTTTGACGCGTGGCCGATTGATTGACTCGGGTCAAGTCTCGCCAAAGGTTTTGGAGTTGGCGCTGGCTAGCGTGCGAGAAGCTCTACTACTGCGACCGGAGTGGCGAGAAGCGTGGATGCTCGAATGCCTATTGCTGTCTCTCAGCTCGACTCCGCTGACAGAAATTGTGAAGGAATACAAGGCGTTCTTGAAGCGCTTTCCATCATATGCTCCTGCACATTACGATCTTGCGCTCTATTGTCGGCAAGCGACGCCGCAAATTGCAAGGCGACACTTTGATTTAGCCAAACGCTTAATGCCTTCGTTGGACCAATTTCCAGTTCCGGAGTTTCCTGGAGAAGCTGAGGCGATAGCAGAAGCGGCGAAGTCGGCGGCGGCAGCGAAAGCGGAAGCTGCGAAGATAGAAGCTGCTCGAAGGACTGCCGCAAAGGCCGAAGCCGCAGTGAGAGCAGAAGCGAAAGCCTTAGTAGAAGCCGCCGCGAGAGCGGAGGCGGCGAAGGTGGAAGCCGCGAGAATAGAAGCCGCGAGAATCAAGGCTCTGAAGGCAAGAGCCGCTGAGAGAGCCGCGGCTGCCGAGAAAGCAGAAGAAGCGGAATGGCAAGCGACCGCAATCTCCGTGGCGGGAGACTTCGCCCTCCGGGAAATCAAAGCCACAGAAGCAACCGAAGCGGCTCCCTTTCCCTTGGAGATTGGGGAACCGGAATCAGCAGACCTGCAAGTGGAAGAAGTCGCAGCAGCAGGTGCGGAGGCGGACCTGCCGCCAGCGGTACAGCCAGGAAGCCCGAGTGATGAGAGAGCGGAAGATAATGCCGCTCAGCACGAGGAACTGGCTCAGCGTGCTGTGTAAGGCTGCGCAGGTTGCTGGTGTCCCCTTGTTGAGCACCGCCATCTTTCGATTTAAGCATGTAGCGAATTCATTAGTGATACTCTTACTGATTCTTAAATTGCGACCAGCGAGGCATGCAAAATGAGTCAAGCTTTGAACGGTATCCAACCAGGCACCAATGCATCGGGTTCGCGAACAAATCGCCAATTCCGTCTTAAGAATCGGCCCGAAACCCGTATGGATGCAGACACATTTGAACTTGCGACAGTTCCGGTGCCGGCACTCAAAGAAGGGCAAGCGCTGATTCGCACTTGTTTGTTGTCACTTGATCCCACCAATAGAATTTGGGTCGCAGATGTAGATCAATACATGCCTCCTGTTCAGATTGGTGAAGTAATGCGCGGTCTGGGAATTGGCCAGGTCGTTGAGTCGAAGCATCCGAACTTCCAACCCGGACAATTGGTCACAGGACCCGTTGGGTGGCAGGACTACAATGTAACGGACGGAAAGGAAGACTGGCCATTTTCACCGCTGCCGCAAGTGCCCATCGCTCCGGAAGATCTCGCCGGTGCTGCGGGCATGACCGGGTTGACCGCTTATTTCGGTGTTTTTGAAGTTGCCAAACTGAAGGCCGGCGAAACCATGGTGGTGTCAGCCGCGGCTGGCGCCGTCGGAAGCATAGTCGGGCAGCTTGGCAAGATCACCGGTTGCCGTGTCGTCGGTATTGCCGGTTCTGATGAGAAATGCAGATGGTTAACCGATGAGCTTGGTTTCGACGCCGCAATAAACTACAAATCGGCCGACTGGAAGCAGCGTTTGATTGATGCGACGCCGAACGGCATCGACGTCAACTTTGAAAACGTTGGCGGCGAGATCATGCAATTTGTGTTTTCGCGATTAAATCTGCGATCGCGCGTTGCTCTTTGCGGACTGATTTCTTCTTACAACGATGCTAACGATGAGAAGACAAAAGTAAGTATCACCAACGTGCTGATGAAGCGCGTGCGCGTTGAAGGTTTCATTATTACCGACTACTTCGATAAGTTCGCGGAAGGAACCATGAAGCTCGTTGGTTGGATTTCGCAAGGGAAAATTAAAACGAAATCTACCATAGTGGAAGGTTTGGAAAACGCTCCGGATGCGGTGAACCAGTTGTTTGACGGCGGTAACGTCGGCAAGCTCCTTGTTCGCGTTTCAGACATTCAGAAGTAAGACTGCGGTTTAGCCTGTTGAGACCGGTAACTTTCTTGGGGACTTCCCCGATTCTCGGGTTTACATGCAATTGCCCGGGCAATCCATCAGTGTCACAATTATCAGGCTAGATATTGTTGGCGTAGAAAACTTGCGGAAGCAGGACGGGATTTCGTTCAATTTGGCGTTACCGCTGGAGGTGCATATGAAAGTAGCTTTGAAAACTAAGGCTTACGCGGCCGCGAAGGCAAATCAACCCTTAGGTCCTTTCGAGCTTGTTCGTCGGGAGCCCGGTCCGAATGATGTTCTCATCGACATTAAGTACTGCGGTGTGTGTCACTCCGACTTGCACCAGGTTAAAGATGAGTGGGGCAACTCAATATTTCCGATGGTGCCAGGTCATGAGATTGCCGGTGTCGTTGTTACAACTGGTGATAAAGTCACTAAGTTTAAACCCGGTCAGCATGTCGGGGTCGGGTGTCTTGTCGATTCTTGTCGCGATTGCGCCTCCTGCAATGACGGGTTTGAGCAATACTGCGAAAAAGGTTTTGTCGGAACATACAACGGTTTCGAACGTGATGGCAAGACGCCAACCTATGGAGGCTACTCCACGCAGGTTGTGGTCGATGAGCGATTCGTTTTGAGCATACCGGAGAATCTTCCGCTTGATGGCGCCGCTCCTTTGTTGTGCGCCGGAATCACCACGTATTCGCCTCTTCGTCATTGGAACTGTGGTCCGGGCAAGAATGTGGCGATTGTCGGCATGGGCGGGCTCGGTCATATGGGCATCAAGCTTGCTCATGCAATGGGCGCCAAAGTTACCGTGCTCAGCCAATCGTTGAAGAAGGAAGCCGACGGCAGAAAGCTAGGTGCGAGTGAGTACTACGCTACGGCCGACGAAGAGACATTCAAGAAACTGGCAAATTCATTCGATTTGATCATCAACACTATTTCAGCGCAGTTTGATGTGAACAAGTATCTGGGATTGCTGAAGCGCGACGGTACGATGGTGCTGGTCGGCGCCCCTCCGGAAGCCTTGCCGGTGCAAGCATTCAACTTGATTTTCAAGCGCCGCGCATTTGCCGGATCGCTAATTGGCGGCTTGCCGGAAACGCAAGAAATGTTGGATTTCTGCGGAAAACACAATATCACCTCGGAAATTGAAGTCATTCCAATTGACAAGATCAATGAAGCATATGACCGTATGCTGAAGGGAGACGTTCGCTACCGCTTCGTGATCGACATCGGTTCGCTCAAGCAATAGCTGAGAACTAATCAAGATGACAGAAGCCTGATGTTCTCACCGGGCTTCTGCCTTTTTTTGATCTTTACTTATCGGGAACCGGTAGTAAAATCGTTGTATGCGCAACGCTTGCTCTTGGCTGAGAAATTGATGGATGAAGCGGCCCTGCCTGTCGAGTCATCAAACGCCGAACCGCAAAAGGTTCGCAAAATCATACACATGGATATGGACGCGTTCTATGCATCAGTCGAGCAGCGCGACAATCCGGAACTGCGAGGGCGTCCTGTTGTTGTCGGCGGACTGCCTGACCAGCGAGGTGTGGTCGCGACTGCAAGTTATGAGGCCCGCCAGTTTGGAATTCATTCTGCGATGCCTTCGATTACCGCCTTCAGGAAGTGTCCTAACGCTACTTTTCTTCGTCCGCGATTTGAAGTTTACAAGTCTGTTTCGGAGCAGATTCGCGAAATCTTTGAGCGATACAGCGATTTAGTGGAGCCGTTATCGCTGGATGAAGCGTACATTGATGTCACCACTAACAAGAAAGATATGCCGTCTGCTACATTGATTGCCAGAGAGATTCGCGCCGCTATTTTCGCTGAAACTGAACTGACTGCATCGGCCGGAGTATCGGTAAATAAGTTTCTTGCGAAAACCGCATCAGGTATCAAGAAGCCGAACGGTTTGTACTTGATTGCACCAGAAACGGCCGAAGAGTTTGTTGCATCACTGGCGATCAATAAATTCTACGGAATTGGTGATGTAACTGCGGAAAAAATGCGAACACTCGGGATTCGCAACGGTGCCGATTTGCGCCAATGGACCGAGATTGATCTTGTACGAAAGTTTGGGCGCGCGGGTAGCTACTACTATCAAATTGCTCGCGCTCGCGATGATCGACCGGTGGTTGCGAATCGCACACGCAAGTCTGTTGGTGCGGAAGAAAGCTTTACCGAGGACTTGTCCGATCGCGAGGCAATGGACGCCGCGTTGTTGGAACTGGCACAGATCGTTTCGCGCCGACTGGAGAAATCGAACACTGCCGGCCGCACTGTCACGCTGAAAGTTAAGTATGCAGATTATAATCAAATTACGCGGAGCCGCACGCTCAACGCCTCTGTCAGCAAAAGTGACGAGCTGGCGCGCATTGCCTCTGATCTGCTATCCGGCACCGAGGTTCTGAGCCGCCGAGCGCGACTGCTCGGAATCACCGTGTCCAATCTGGACAGTGAGGAATCAGCCTTGTCCACCGATTGCCTGCAACTTACTTTGGGAATGCAGGCGGATTGAACAATGCGGACTTTGCTTCTTCATAAAACTTTCTCCACTGTGCGGCTTTCTCTTTTTGTCCGCTAAGGCTGTAGAGTTCTAAAAATCTCTCTCGAGTCTGAAAATGCAATAGGGCAATATGCTCGGTCTTCTCCGATTTTAGGCACTCTTGCAGCAGTACCTCTGCCTCTGTGAACCTTCCTTGGACAATGTAGACCTGAGCAAGCGCAAGGCGCAAGCGCGTTTGTGCAGCTATGCATGCAGGGTCGCAAGTTCGTAGTGCTTCTCGATAGAGAGTCTCTGCCTTTTCCGGTTTTTTTGAAATGAACTCCAGATGTGCTAGATCTGCCAGCGCCAATGGTAGCTGGTCTTTGACTATTGTCCTGGCAAGAACAATCGATTTCTCCGCATCGCGTCTAGCTTCCGTGAGTCGATTTAGGAGCGTCAGCATCCGGGACCTGGCAATGCGCAGGGCCAAGAATACTCGGGGCTTCAATTGCTCATGTTTCGCTGAATCGCCTTCGATGAAAGGATTGAGTTCTTCAATGGCTTTTTCGCAGTTTGGTGGCATTCCAAACTGATTTGCATAGAATAGAGCCAAGCGGGCCCTCGGCACGTAGCTGTCCGGCAGCCCGTCTATTTTTGTTTTGGCTAAATTGTAGAGTTTGAGGGAGAGTTCACCGTTTGAAAGGGGTTTCGCTTCCGCTGCTAACGGGATGATTGCGTCCAACAGCTCAGGCATTTTTTCCGTCTTCCAATGAATATTAGTAGATGCTGCAATCGAAACAATGTCAATGGCAAGAGCATTGTTTCCTCCTCTGCGAACTGCGCCTGCGGACTTTCGGGCCGCCTGGCAAATCGCTTCGACGGCTTTTTCCGGATTACTCTGCGGTACCAGGGTAACTTCGTGCGCCAGGATTTGTTTGAGCTGCTCTTCTTTTTTCAGCTGCCCTTCGTAGTTAAGGCGACACAGAATGTACCACCAAGCGAGACGTCCTTCTAGTTTCCTAAGCCTCTGAAGTTGTTCCGAAAGAAACCGAAACGATTTTTCGTATTCATGCATTGACTCCATTGCGTTGGCTTTCAGTTCGCATGCCTCTATGAAAACTTTTTCGTCTTCACCGTTTCTGGTCGAGCCGATTGCCAGATTTGCCGCTGTAATGCACTGCGGAAGCAGGTTCGCTTTGAGGCATCTCCGGGCAATATCCAACGCCATGTCCGACATTTCCTGCACGTTCTTTGACGCAAAATCCACCGCATCGACCAGCACCGTCTTAGCCTCTGATTGACGGTTTGCAGCTGTCAGGCATTTTGCCAACGAAATCAAAGGGCGCAAGTGATCCTTCGGTAATACTGCGGCTTCTGCGTGTGATTTAAGTTCCGCGCGCAGCATCTTCTCCGCTGTGACGTAGTCGCCGTCTTCCATCGAAATGTCAGTAATGTATTCGCGGCAACCATTTGCTGCTCTCAGCATTCCTGTAGCACCGCTGCTCTCCAGCTTGCTCAACATGTCCAAAAGCACTTTTTTTGTGCCGGGTTCATTTGCGTTTTTTCCGCAGTTGAACGCTGTCCTAACCGCGATTTCCGCCAGAGCCGGGTCTCGCACCTTCAGGCTCTGATCCAAAATATCGGGACACAGTCTAAATGCTTGCGAATAAAGTATTCTTGCGTCTAAGTACGAGTCCGGAAATTTGTTTTCCAAGTTAAACGCAAGATCTTGACGGGCGATGGCGGCATCAATTGACTTATCTTTCGGGTAACTCGCGAGCCAGTTTCTGTAGTAGCTGATCCTTTCCTCCGCAGGCAATCCGCAAAGTTCGGCCGGCTGTCGCAGTCTTCTCAATGTTGATTTTTCTTCACTGGGCTGTGTGGCCAGCTTTCCCCTGTTGGCTTTTCCGAAGGGCTTTTGCTGCATCATGACAGGAAGCGTTAAAACCACCGTTATCAGGAGCAGCGAAGCGAGCGCCACAGGCATAGTTCGCTGCGAGTTAACTTCCGTTCTGGACAGATTGCTCGGGGGATCGATTAGTCCACCTGCACCGGCAACAATCAACTCGAGATCGGCTCGAAATGCGCGCATGGTCTGATACCGTTTATCCGGCGATTTTTCCATGGCGCGAAACAATGCATTGTTCAGACCTGCAGGAATTTCACCTGCTGGAATCTGGTCGCTCAGATTTTTGGGATACGCGCTTGCGTGTTGCCTCATAAGCGCAATCGGATTGTCTCCGGTAAACGGCGGCGTTCCAGTCAGGGCGTTGTAGAGCACACAGCCTAGAGAATAAATGTCGGACCGCTGATCGGCTTTACTGCCGGTGCACTGTTCCGGACTCATGTAATAAATGCTGCCGACTACAGTACCGGTGCTCGTAAGTTTTTGATCCGCTGTGACATCGCTTTTTGCGAGCATGGATAGACCGAAGTCTATTACCTTGCAAGGTGAGTCGCTGTCTAAAGGCAACATGATGTTCGCGGGGGAGAGGTCTCTGTGGACTACGCCGGCTGCATGTGCAGCCTCCATGGCGTTACATACTTGCAGCGCTATGGCGAGCACTCTGGCGCTAGATAAACGCGTCTCCTTCTCGAGTACAGAAAGTAGTGAACGTCCCTCAAAAAACTCCATGGCGATATACGGAAAAGTTTTATTCCAGATGCCAAATCGGTAAAGCTGAATAATATTGCCGTGCCTCAAGGTTCCGAGCGCTCTTCCTTCGCGCTGAAATCTGGTCTGGTTCTGTCTGTCTCCAACCAGAGTAGAATGCAATACTTTGAGCGCAATGAGACGATCCAATCCAACTTCGCTGGCTTTGAAGACTGTGCCCATGCCACCTGCCCCCAGCTGCTCAATGATACTGTAGCGATCATCGATAATCGTTCCCGGACTGAACGAGATAGACATGCCAACTCCAGAAGTCGCCCGTAGAATTTATACCCCCGACTCCTGACTCTTCAATGGCTGCGGGTGTGAATCGTCAACGTTCACGAGCGGATCTCTTTTTGGCATCAAGTTTTCGGTACGGCTACCGGTTTGAATTGCTGGTCCAACTCAGTTCTTAGTTCCACCAGACCGCATCTGTTGCATGTGGACAGATAGCTTTTGAGCAGAGTGTTGTAGAGCACCGGCGCCGTAACCCTCACGTCTTGGAGGCTGTCAATCATTGCGGTGCGCAGTTGAGTTATGTTCTTCTTGTGAATATAGTACTGGTTGTGGCTTGTATAGAAGCGCAACCGCCACTCAAAGCGTTCTTTGGGAAACAATCTGAAAGCCTGCTTGAAGTGTGATTCTGCATCTTCATTGTTCTGCTCCTGCGCGATTAACGCTAATTCCAATGTTCCGGCGCCTTCCTGAAAATTGTTCTTGGCTTTTTGTGCGAATTTAATTGCCGCAACTGCCTCTGTGCGCGCGTTGTCCAACTGATGCAACGCTTGATAGATTCGGCAGCGGATTAGACTCTTAGCGGACTGGTCCGCGAGGTCGGCGTTAATGCTTGCCGCCAAAGTGGTTCTGTCCAGTTCTGCCAGCAGATTAATGCAATCCGCACTCATGTTTGCGTCGTTTCTCTGTCTAATAATAATGAGCATGTGCTCGGCCACCACTGAAGACATTCGCATTGTCTTCACCTCTTTGCTCGAGCTTAGCTTCGCCATCGCCGTTCTCAAAATTGAAACTGCTTCACTTGTTTGTTGCAGCTGAACGCACTGCATAGCTGCGTTGCACAATTGATAATATACCGCGGCTTGCGGACCTCCGTCATACCTCGCGAAAGCCGGACGAATGCATCGCAGCATTCGTCCGGCTGATTCGTTCTTCTGATCCAGCTTGAGTGAACTTGCCTCATCGAGTATCGCTTTCAGACACTCGGGCACCTGCGCAGTGCAAGGAGCCATGTGCTGGATCTTCGCAAGCATCAACTCGCTCAACTGTTGATCGCGATTTAGGTTGCCGGCTCGATTGAGTTTACACAACAGTTGCCACAATTGGAGTTGTGCCAGCGGAGGGCATAGAGGCATTCCGTCGGCAACAACGTCAAAAGCCTCTTTGTACTTTTTGAGCGAAATCATTGCGTCCGCATAGGTTTGGTAGATCGACCAGGAGTTTCCTATGGGCAAGGCTGATGCTCGAAACGCGTTGATAGTGTTAAAACACAGAGGCACAAGATCGCGATCCGGCAGGTGCTGGGAGACTGCTTCTTCAACTATGGCTGTTCTTTGCGCGAGACCGGAACTTGGAGCCATTTTTGCTTCCGCACGCAAACAGTCTCCTAGCGCGGCTTTTGCTTCTTGTTCCCTCCCGAGAAGGCGCAAACAACGAGCCCGACGCACCGACATGTTGACAAATTCCGTTGCTGCTATCGAAGCCCCCTGCTTATTACTGAGGGCCAAATCTAGCGGCTGAAGGGCTTTCTTGTAGTCATTTCTGCTAATGTAGTATTGACTTAGTTCTCGTCGACACGTAGCCAGCGCCACTCCCAGACCCAGTTCTCCTTTAGACTCAATCTGTTGGATTAGCTGCGGAATTAGAGTTTTGAGGTCCTCATCTTTGTGTAATAGAACGGTGCAGTTGATTATTCCGACGACTCCAGCGTCGGCCTCAAAACTCTTTCTGGCTTCAACCGCCGCTTTGAACGCAGTTTGATATTCGGCTAGTGCCTGTTCGCCTTGCAATCGACTTTCGACAGCCTCTACTGTTTGCAAATCGATTGCTAATCGATATCGCGCCTGAGCAACGGCGAGCGCCCGAGAAAGACTTTGAGAGGACGTGTTTCCGTAGGTTTGCAGCCAATTACTGTAGTACTCGATTCTATTTTTCGGCGTTAGCGCTTCGAGTTCTATCGGCGTCTTTAGTCGTTTTGTTGTACTGCTGATGTCGTGGAGGCTTTCTTCCAGTTGTGCGGTTTCTCTGTTGTTGCTCTGTCTCAGCCACAGGCCTGTAGCGATCGCGAGCAGGATTATCGCAATGGCTGGAAGAATCGCTAGTTTTTTCGTTAGTAGTTGTCTTCGATTTGTTTGACTCGATGCCGAAGGTAACTTAGAAACCAAGTGCCCCTTCCCTTGCCAGACAAGCTGCAGATCATCTTGAAAGTGGCTCATTGTTTGGTAGCGGTCGCATGCGTTCTTCGCGAGTGCTCGTTGTAGCACGTCTTCCAAACCGGGTGGAATCACTAGCTCCTTAGGTGCCGCGTTGCTCAACGGTTTCGGAATGTCATTGGTGTGTTGACGCATAAGCGCAATGGGGGACTCCCCGTCAAAGACTGGCTGTCCTGCCACCATTTCATACAATATGCATCCCAAGCCGTAGACATCTGCGCGCGCATCTCCTTCTTTCCCTGCGTAACGTTCAGGGCTCATATAGTGCGGGCTGCCCGCGAAGGCTCCTGTGGAGGTAAGCCGTTGATCGACAGTGCTTTCGCCATTGAGGTCGGCGCTGATTATGCGGGATAGTCCGAAATCGATTATCTTCACAAAATCGTCAGCTTGATTGTTGAGCAGCATTATGTTATTGGGAGACAAGTCGCGATGAATGACTCCGCGCGCGTGTGCGGCTTGCAGTCCTTCGCACGATTGCGAGGCGATGCTGAGAATTCTGGTGATTGAGAGCTTTTCGTGGTCGAGAATTTGTCGAAGCGATCTGCCTTCGACGAATTCCATTGCAATGTAGAAGTGTTGCTCGGGAGTTAGTCCGAATCGATAGCACCTGGTCAGGTGCGGGTGAGAAAGAGCTGCTAGAGCGCGTCCCTCTCGTTTGAATCGCTTTCGACTTCGCTCATCTTTAACATCTGGCGCAAGAAGGGTCTTGATGGCGATCAGTCGGTTCAGTTGTATCTCCGATGCTTTCCAAACAGCACCGAATCCGCCCTCGCCTATTAGCTCGAGCAATTCGTATCTATGATCCAAAATCGTGCCTGGCTTAAGCATACCTCTCTAAACTCAGCTTCTCTTCTCTTTGGATTTGCGCATCATCTGGATGATGACTGCTGTTTTGAGTACATCATCAATTGTATGATTGTGTCTCTTGTCCAGAGCAACCTTCCGCAAAGATGGTGCACCTTTGATCAATCCTGCGATCGAGAAGTCGGCGGCATAGGCCGTGCAATCTTGCAACTTGTATTGCCTTGCGTGAATCACAGACAGAAAGCGTGGCTTCGCATCGTCTCTCCGCAAGACCAATTGACGTCCCGGTGACAGTGCGAATTCTCTATTGTCTACCGATATGATCACGCCTTTGCGGCTGCGGTCATGCAAATTGAATACTGCAACTTCGCCGTCCCTATCGATCACCAGGACGGCGCTTCCCTTTGATGTTCTTACGCTGGCCAGCGAAGTTTCCATAACGGAATCCACCGTTGCCGTCTTCAGCACTGCGCTATTGTGACTAGTGGGGATTTTGCCCGGATCGAATTTTTCGATTTTTCTCTTTACTGAAGGCGGAACGCCGCTTCCCTTTACGTTTGGTCTTCCTCTTCGAGGAGCCCTAAAACGTGCACTTCCACCCTTTCGATCTTCCTCTACCTGGTCTTCAAAATCGGCATTAGCAAGGTCGTGCGTAATCTCGCCCGGGCAGCCGTCTACATCGATCGACCCGATTTGTTCAGGATTGCAGGAGTTGCCGGCTACCTTATCGGATTGGCCCTCATCGAAATTGAGATTGAACTGTTCAATGTTGGATGCCTGTCCGAATGGCGTAAAATCGATGTCCGCTCGAGCACCGAATGCCGAGGCCTCGACCACATCGTTGTGCAAATTTTGCAGGGTCTGCTCTTCCAGATTTTCGAAAATTTGTTCGGTGCTTTGTCCGTTTGATAGCCCTGATAAGTGCTCCTCGAACTCTTGTGCCGAGACTGTCGGGCACCCCGCCGGGATTAAGAGCCCGCAAACTGTCAGAGCTCCGATTATGCGCTTTGCCGTCCCTGCCACCGACCAGCCCCGCCTCTTGGTCCCCATAGACCCATACCCCCCCGGGCGGGGGGCGAAACTTTCACCCGCAGACTTTGCAAACTTAGTTACTACTTCTAACCGTCACTTATGTTCCAGCGATCAATGTGTTAACAGTGAACGCTTATTCTGAAAGTGTCCAGGTTTGGAGTTCCGAGAATGTTTAATCGCCAGCAATTCGTCGAAAGGCTCGCTAAAGTTGCCATCCTCCTGTTCGTTGCCGTGTCCGGAATCGGCGCCAGTGCGGCAATTGCGGCTGACAACGCATCCTCGATTACAGTGTGTTCTTCAAGACAGCAATCCGCAACGGTGCAGCCGTTAACCGTGACGAAACGCACCGTTACTGCGTCCTTCAAAGGCTGCGAGGGTCGATTTGCTTATCCTGAGATTGCAGCCTCGTCGACTGAAAGGTGCGCGGCACTCAATGCTGCAATCAAGCAGGTTATTGAAGCAAAACTGAACGAACTAAGGGAACATTCCGACTCGTTTTCGGACTCGAATTCGCGCGCAGTTGTTGAAGGTAGTTATGAGGTTCGATATTTGGGGGGCGACTTTGTCAGCGTTGCGTTTTACTTCTATAACTACTTTGGCGGAGGACACGGCATCACTGAGAATGTCTCTTTCAACTACGATCTCAGAGCGCAGCGCGAGTTGTCACTTGATGATTTCTTCGGCGTTAGGCCCGATTACGGCTTGTTCTCCGACTTGTGCCGCATCCAACTCTTTCGCGCCTTATCCGGCGGTGAAGAATCAATGGTGATGGAGGGAACGGAGCCTACTTCGGATAATTTCTCATGCTGGTTCGTCGGCGATAAGGGGATCACCATCAAATTTTGCCAGTATCAAGTGGCGCCCTATTCCGATGGGATGCCAGAGGTACTTTTACCTTACGCTGAGCTGAAAGCGAACATGGCAAAAAACGCTCCGATGGACAGAATTCTGCCTTCCTTGATAGAGTCGAAAACCGCTTCGCGACTTTCCGACGCGAATTATCGTAAGCATCAGCTCGAAGTTGAAATGGAGTGCTTTGTTGCCCGAAAGCCGGAGTTCATGTCGGTTGATGTCGAGTAATCCAGCTCCATTCTGCTGCGGTTCTCGAACATGATTTGTTTATCTGCTTTGGCGGGCATAAGAGATAGGACATGGTTCGGGAGTGCCGGTTATGGATAAAAAACGCGCAATTGATTCGCTGGCAATCGATTTGCCTTGCCCGATTCCGTGGACTCATATGAAGGGAGACGACAAGATTCGTCATTGTGATGTATGCGACCTTAACGTGCACAACCTTTCGGCCATGACCGAATATGAAATCGGCGATTTTCTTGCGGCGAATGCCGGTGTGCGTGTATGTGTCAACATGTTCAAGCGCCCGGACGGAACTATCGTGACTGATCGTTGTCCCGCTGGTTTGCGGGAGTTACGGAACAGAGCGAAAAAGCTTTACCGCGCGGTTGCCGGATTCGCTGCGTTTGCAATTGCCTCTGCCGGTCCTGTGTTATCACAGCAGAAAAATACTGTTGGTGAAAAGCCCGAAACAACAGCGCAATCCCAGAATTCTCCAGAGTGGCAAGCAGCCTTGTCGTCTTTTCGACAGGGAAAGATGGATGCTGCAATTTGCCGGTTTAAGACGCTCGCTCAAAATGACAGTTCCGGAAAGGCGAATTATTACCTTGGGCTTTCGCTGCAAGCTAAGAAGGATTACGCCGGAGCGAAGGCGCAATACTTACAGGTGCAGAAGCGGTCCGGGGATCCGCATCTAAAGCGAAGTGCTGCATCCGGACTGAAGCAGGTATCGCAGTTGATGCTCAATGAAACGCGTGCGGCCGAAGGGCGACCTTCTCGACCACCGGACGTGCCGATGGCTGGTGGTATGGCGCCGCCGCCGCTGCTCGATCCTGCCACTAATGCGCCCTCATCGCCGACTTCGAAGGAGTCGCCCGGTCCCGTTAAGAGCGATGAAAGTAAACCGTCTAAGTAGGTGACTTTCAAAGCATTGGTCGTGTAGATGCTCGCAATTCCAAGCAAGACCGTAATCAACAACTCTTTCCGAATAGTGTCTGAACTAGGCGTTGGCGGTATGGGAGCTGTTTACAAGGCGTGGCAGCTTGATTTGGATCGTGGCGTTGCTTTGAAATTTTTGCTGCCGGAATTGGTATCGGATAAGCAAGCCTTGTCTCGCTTCGAACGCGAAGGCAAAATCTTGATGTCGCTGCGACATCGCAACCTGGTGCAGTGCTATCAGTTTGGCGTGTGGCGGCAATCTTATCCGTACATTGCTATGGAGCTACTCGAGGGAAAGAGTTTCAAGAGCCTGATCGATGAGACTGGCAGGGTAAATGTCTCTACCGCTCTGGAAGTTGCAATTCAAGCGTGTGAAGGGCTGAGCGTTATTCACGATGCCGGATATACTCATCGTGATTTGAAGCCGGAAAATTTGTTTATAGAAATGTCCGGTGATCGGTCTGAGCTTGTTGTAAAAGTAATTGATTTTGGCTTGGCTGGATTTCTCATTGATTCTGCGAAGGAACAACTGAAGCTCACTCAAACGGGAGCACTGGTAGGCAGCATTTACTACTTGAGTCCTGAGTTGTGTTGCGGAAACGTTCCCGATGCACGAGCCGATATTTACTCGCTTGGCTGCGTAGTCTACGAATCAGTGGCGGGCGAGCCGCCACTGAGCGGAGACGATCCCATCGGCGTGATCTACAAGCATGTGCACGAGTATCCTCCCAAACTGGCAGATAGGGTAAGGGATATTGTGGTTCCCGCAGGTTTGGACTACGTGCTGCGAAAGGCGATGGCTAAGGATCCCGCGCAACGGTATCAATCAGCCGTTGCTTTTCGAGATGATTTATTAGCAGTGAAGCAAGGAGGCTCGCTTCCTCCTGAATTCTCTGATTCGATCTTCGAGCTGCCCGCCCGTTCCGCGAAAAGGCGATTCTTGCTACCGGCGATGTTATGCTTATTATCTTTTTCCGTGTTGTTCTTTTCCTGGTGGGTACTCTTCACCGACAAGGGCCTGGTCTCCAGCGGCAGAGCATTGTATGGAAAATCTGATAATCTGTCTCGACTGAGCGACTATTGTGATTGGTTGGTGGCCAATCATCGATCGACGGCCGCGTCATTGCTTTTGCACGAGCAAGTTCGGTCATTACCAATTGGTGATCTTGATCGCGTTCGATTATGGCTGAAGCTATGCAAGATACAGCAGGCTGAAAGAAAGACCTCGCAAGAGAAAGAATCAATTCGCCAAATTGTTAAAGAGTTTGATGCATTGCCTGCTGTCGACACAGTGACGCCGCTTTTCACCGGTGATCAGCGCGCGGTGCTGAGAGAGTTTCTGTCTCAAACGGAATCTTTCTTGAAGCAAAATTCCATTCGTTGGGATTTTGATATTGAATTCAAAGCAGCTGTATCGCGTCTTAACGCTAGATGCGTTAACTCACATGACTATTCCACCGCTGCAATGCTACGGCAGCTCGTTCTGCATGATGATGCTTGTCGCATGGATCCACGATTCGATGCCGTGATGCGGATTGCGTTTGCTCAAGTGCTTAACATGGCAAACGACAACAAAGCCGCTGAGCTCCAGATCGATAATGCAA
The DNA here is from genome assembly GCA_019752635.1 of Candidatus Obscuribacterales bacterium. GTDB lineage: Bacteria > Cyanobacteriota > Vampirovibrionia > Obscuribacterales > Obscuribacteraceae > JAKFUT01. The sequence continues at coordinate 100,059 of JAIELX010000054.1, forward strand.
TTGAAGTGTTGGACAAGTTCCCTAAGGCTCAGGCGAAAGTATCGGCAATGTTGCAGAAGTCCTCTATCCTGCGTGATATCGGTATGTTTGAGGACAGCAGTGCGGAACTCAAGGTGGCTGCGAAGCGTGTCATTGACGATCTTCGTACTGCGCTTCCTGACCCGGGCGACAGAGAGATAGTGACAACATTTATCATATTAGTGGCGGAGAAGCTTTATGACAGGGGTTGGTATGACGACTCCCTGCGCTTGTGCCGTATGGCACTGGACGAAATCGAACGAGTGGAGCCCCGGGCATACTTTGCCGAGTCACTGAGGCTCATGTATGCAAAATCACTTGTCCGAGTCGGTCACTCCAAAGAAGCTCTCTCCTATGTCGGCTCTAAGGATTCACACTGGGCAAGAACTAGGTACCTTGTGCAGATAGAAATACACAGGAAGGAGAATGACTACCGCAAGTTATTGGACGACCAAAAGCGATTGCTTCAGTTCGATTCTGCTCGGATTCCGAAACAACAGAGGTTTTCTGCTGATACTTATGGAAGCACCAACGCGGTTGTGGCGACGTTGAATGCTCATGGACGGTTTAGGGAGTCGCTGAATGAGTTACGCGCTATGCGTGCTCATCTGGAAAAGCATATCGTTTTGACGCATGCGGTCACTCTTCAGATTGCCGACACATTGTATTTTCTCGGTCGCGACCGGGAGGCCGAGCTTGAGTATTCGCGAGCAGAGGCTCTCTTGCAGTTTTTGGATCAGACCACCTATCTTCCGACCAGTGGTCAGTTGCATCATGCGTATATGATCTTCGATGCAGGGAGAATTCCTGATGCTGCCAAACTGAGTGCAAGAGTAGCGGAGATGGCAACCGATCCACTTGTACGGGCAGCTGCTATTGAATTGGAGGCACGCTGCTTTCTTGCTTGCGGTGAGAGGGGGCGCGCTGTGTCCAGGGCACAATCAACGCTTCAAGTGCTTGATCAGTTTGGCCTCAATGGTACCAGAGTTTATTTGTTGGCACAGACCGACCTGGTGGAGTCTTTTGCGTTAGCCGGCGATTTGAAGCATGCAACCGAGGCCTGGCAGAAACTCGCTAGTCTGCCTGCCTGGTGCAGGGATGCTCGCGATTCCATCTCTGTAGCACGTGCCGGCGCACTTCTCGGTGTTCTGAGCGGCGATGCGCGTTATGGACGGTTGTTGCGCGAGTTATCTCGCAACAAGCAGTCCCCTGCGATCAATCTCAATGATGCTTGGCTGGCGACCACGCTTTTGGAAGTTAGCGCGCTGTCGGATGAGGCTCGACAGTTTGAGGACAAGAAAGCGAATACCGTTGGCGAACTGGTCTCAGCTTTTGGAAAGGACTGTCCTGTTGTGAGGCGCGCCATGAGTGTTCGAAGTCCGACCGGTCTTGCGCCCGGATAGAAACTTGGCGGGATTATTGATTAGTAGATTCGCCAGAGTGCTTTCGCTTACTCCGCGTTTCTTGAGTTCCGGCACTATAGTTCGCAGAATGTGATCATATCCGTTTCCGCCGAACTCACGAAGTTGCATCTTTGTGCAGATGTCCTGCGACAAAAGAATCTGTTCTTCGAAGCCTGCCTCAAGAAGGTGCAGCAGCGAATCAATTCTTTCTGCGTCTGTGGGCTCTTTTACGTCATCTTCGTCAAAGCGGCATTCAGACCCGAAACAATCAAATTCAATGAAGCACCCTCTCTTTGCCAGACTGAGATGATAGGGCAAGTCGGTTCGCTCATCCAGGTGACTAAGGGCGACATACTGAGAATCGACGCCGCAGTTTTCCAGAAGGTCCAGGACATTGTTTCCTTCGCTGGCGAATATAGTTAAATGGATGTTGATTGGAGCCCCGGTAACTTGGTGAGCAATCGCTGCTGCTTTGAGAACTTTTGCTTCGTCCACATGCACCGGGGCACCTGTTCCCAGCTCACCGATGATACCGGCGCGAATATCGGTGCCGCACATCCCTTCAAGCAGGTCGGTGATCATTTGGTTGGCAAGTTCATCGACAGTTAAGGCGCTAACTTCCGCAGGATGAGCCCGTTTGACGTAGAATCCGGTGCCGGCAATGATATTCAAACCAGTCTTGAGGGAAATGTCGCGCAGTCGCCGGGGATAGGGACCGATCGATCTGGTGGAGAGATCGACGACAGTCTGCCCTCCTTTGGATTTGAACAATCCTAGTTCCTTTTCTGCTATATCTGCATCGTCCAACAACAAGTTATCGCGATTATGATATGGATCGCCGACGAGCACTTCGCGGTCAAGATCCTTTACCGATGCATCTACGATTGAACGTCGCTCTTCGCTGCGAGGATGACACCACCAGCAACTCAGATCCAGGAAAATGTGCTCGTGGCAGAGTGTAATTCCTAATTGACTCGCATCAATCGGCCCTAACACCGTTGTCACTTGGCCGGAGACGCTGTTGCCGGACGGTCGAGCCGAATTCATTATTACCCCCCTCCTTTCCCTGCGATGGCAGGCACTTTATCCCGCTGCCTCTCTTCTTCAGGCGCTTCTTCTTCTTCTCCTACTTCTTCTTTTCCGTTGAGCGTCTGAACTTTTGCTCTATCGGGAAATGCAAATTTTAGCAGGGTCAATAGCAGCACTACGCCTGCCAGGTTGAGAGCCGCGTCACAGAGGAACAGCCCTTTTGTGCCGCAGACCTGGTGTGACTTTCCGTCGAGAAAGAGAACGTATGCAATTGCCTGGTTTCCGGCCGCAGGAAAGACAGAGTACAGCGTAGAAGCTGTGCTGCCGGCGGTGCCCACAATTTCGTAGACTACTGCGGAAAATGACGCATAGGCTAACCCGGCTATAAGCAGATAGCTCAGAGCGCCGATTATGAACGTGATAGGCGTGTGCGGGGCGAAAGCCATGACCGAGCAACAAAGTGCCGTGAGCAGGCCTGAGAGCAGATAGAACTTTCTGCGGTCGCAGCGATCGAGCAAGAAGCCGCTGGCAAGGGCACCGCCGGCGGTGACTAGTCCTCCGCCGTAACCGTTGATCCACTCAATCATCTGGTGCGATACGTGATAGTCGCTACTCAGGCCGGAGAACAAATTTGTTAGCGCGACGGTGCCAACCGGCGAGAGGCAAAACAGAATTCCTGTCCATCCTTGCCTCGCGCGCACAGCTTTCCAAACTTCCTTGCCCATACTGCCGAGGTGTCTTAACAGTGGCTGTTTGAGCGGTGCCGCTTCCTTAATGAACAACGCCACGAATGACGGCACTATGATCATCAAAGCAAGCGCTATTGCCGTTATCGACGGAGTGGAGTTGTTGAACAGCGTAAGGACTACTCCACCGCCCAGTGCAGCTGCGCCTAGATTGCCTGCATTGACGAAGCCGGCCGCTCGACCACGTTTTGCGGGATCGACCGTGGTCGCTACCAGTGCACCGTTGCACGAGGCTACCATTCCGACAAGCGCTTGTCCTGCTACCATGAGGATTTGATACTCGGTGAGCTGGTCCGGAAGTCTTAGTAACAACGTTGCGGCTAAACAGATTGCGCCAAGGCACGAGCAGAGAATTAACCAGCTTCGGCGGCGAATGCCCAGGTCGATGACGGGCGCCCAGAAAAGTTGATATGCAGCAGGAAGGAACGTTAGCGCCGCTATTGCGGCAATAGTCTCAATCGGGATTCCGTGCTTGCGCAGAATAAAGGGCATTGCAACGCCACAGTATGTGCCTGCGACGCCGTACGGAATGTTCGTAATCCCAAAAATCCACGGGGGCGCAAAGCGAGTCTGCGGCGCATTCATGGTCGCCTCCCTCGGCTGCTATTAGCCTGGAATGGAATCCAAGAATTCTACGCCACTTTCTCTTTAATTGATCATCGGATTCGCCTGCTTGACATTCCTTCCGTGCTCCCGCATCCGCTCAGGCATTTCCGGCATTGCCGCCGGTCGATCTTCGCGGAGTTATCGCAACGCCAGTTGGCGGCGTTCCTGAAGCTGACACAAAGCATCAACCATCGCAGTTCGCACTTGTCTGTCGAGAATATGGACCGCTTTGTCCGGATCTCGGGTAAATGAAGGCCAAAGGGTAATCAACTCAATTGGTTGTCCGCAGTCGATAGATGCGAGCCGATGTCCTTTTGCACTCGTTTTGTTCGTAAGGATGCCTTCCAGGCGATCGATCAGCCGCCAGGCTGATTCCAGGGTGAAGTATCGTTGCTGGAGAGTGCTTGAGATAATAAGCAGCTGCTGCATGAGATCAAGAGCAGTGAGAGATGCTCTGGCTTGCGCTCGGGCTTGCTTGTCCAGGTGTTCACCGAATTCAGACTCGAGTGAAGGCTCGCTTTGCAGCAGCCTTTCGATGCATCCGCGTACACTATGGAGTATGCTGCTTTCGCTTTGGGCATCGTCCACGTCTAAACCGTTGTAGTGAGCCACTTTCAGTGCCACCGTTTTTACCAAACGAAGCAAGCGCGTAGCGGGAGCCAAGTCGATGCCGCCATCGATGCCGTAGTGATTTTCGATCTGGTCAAGAAATGCGGCGATGACGCGCATAAGCCGAGACTCGAGTGAAAAGCTGAAGCGCGTAAGTCCCAGCTTCGTTTCCAGCATGATTAAAGTGTCGAGAAGTGGTTGAATGGCGTCGTCCAAAACTTCGTAGTTGGCAACTACTGGCAGAATGAAAACGGATTTTTGCTCTTGATGCAGGAGCAATCGGCCTTGTGCCTCGAAAATGTTTGTCAGCCCGTCTTCCTTCAAGGGACGGATCTCGTCGTCACGCCCCGTGACGTCTCCTTCCGGGAACATCAACAGCTTTCTGCGGTTGTCCGTGATCAGGCAAATGGTTGCTTCTTTCGACTCTAAGTCTTCCTCCTCTCCCCTTATAACAGAGTATGCGCCTGCTCTTCTCATGCACCACCGGTTGTGCTTATTGAACTGTTCGCGCGCCGCCAGGTAGAGAAACTCGTCTCCGCTATGTTTGGACAATGCGTAAGCGGTTACAGGGTCCAACCTGTCCGAGTGGTTCATCAGAACCACCGCGTTGGCGCCGGCGAGCTTTCGCAGCGTCGTGACGCACCGTGCTGTCGGACGTACGTCTAACTTTTCTATTTGCATAACAATAGAGACAACGAACTTTGTGAACGCGATGAACTGCGAGTTTGGTTTTGGAGAAATGAAATTGGACATTGGTAGTCGTCCTGTTTGAGAGCTAGAGACGCCTGCACACATTGCCCTGTTCCAATTGAAATTTGAAATTTCCAAAGCCGGGTTCTTGCAGTGTCTCCCGGGGATGATACCGTCGCGCAATTACATCCCGGAACATGTACAGCCGGCTCGCATCTAAGTAGTAGTCGGTGCGCGACCGTATTTGAGGAATGACCTGTAATCTATGCCATTCAAAGTGAGCGTCGGACCGCCCGTCCTGGCAATCAACCAGGGCAATACGTTCATGGTGACGGATTTGGACGGTCAAATCGGTGACCACGGCGAAGGTGGTATCTTTTCGAACGACACCAGGTACGTAAGTCACTACAAGATTTATTCGAATGACAAAGAGTGGACGATGTTATCGTCCAGTTTGATCGATCATTCTACGGCGCGCATCTGCCTGGTCAATCAATCTTTGTTGACCGAACGCGGGGAGATACCGGCGGAGTCCCTTGCTCTAACCGTTACTAGATTCGTCGGAAGGGGCATCTGCGAGCATCTGGAAATTAGCAATTACTCGAAGCAGCGAGTGCGATTCAACTTGGAAATTGCCATTCGCTCTGATTTCGCCGATCTGTTTGAAGTCCGTTGGCACCGGTTCTATCGCAGGGGAAGAATTGAAACAAGCTGGGACGATGATGCAAACATACTTCAAATGCTCTATCGTAATGGGGAATTTCGGCGGGAGTTGCTGTACAAAGTGACTTCGTCGTCGACACCCACCCATTTTGCAAATGGACGAGTGGTGCTTGAGCTGGAGATTGATCCTGCCCGAACGTGGAGCACGCGCAACTACTTTGACCTGGTTTCAGGCGACGGGGTTCACTCCGACATGTGCAGCGAAACTAGCGATGGTTTTGCTGCGCTGCAAGAGCTTTGGTTGGCTGAGGCAACCAGGCTCACGACTTCGAACGAGGAAATCTACAGACTTTACCGTCAGTCGGTCGACGATATCGGAGCATTGCGATTTTACGAACAGAAGTTGGGTTTGGACATGTGGATCCCCGCAGCAGGCGTTCCGTGGTACGTAACGATTTTCGGCCGCGACAGTTTGTTTGTCAGTTTGCAGAACATGTTCGTCAACTCAAAGCTAGCGATGGGTACGCTGACCGCCTTGTCTTCGCTACAAGCTGTTGAGCGCGATGACTGGCGCGATGCGGAGCCCGGTAAGATTCCGCATGAAATGCGTTATGGTGAATTGGCGCACTTCAACAAGATTCCCCATACACCATACTATGGTACCGCCGACGCTACACCTCTTTTCTTGACCGTCTTGCATGAAACCTGGAAGTGGAGGGGAGACTTAGATACGGTAAAGTCATACCGCGATGTTGCCTTGCGTTGCCTTGAATGGATCGATCATGGAGGCGATAGCGACGGGGATGGCTTCCAGGAATACCAAACGCGTTCGGCCGAAGGTTACGAAAATATGTGTTGGAAGGATTCGCCGGACAGCATTATGTATCCTGACGGCAGCCTTGTAAGTCAACCCAAGTCCGTGTGCGAGCTTCAAGGGTATGTGTTTGACGCGTGGTTACGCAGTGCGGAATTGTTTGATGCTTTGGGCGAACAGGATACAGCCAGGGAGTTGCGTGCGAAGGCGTGGAAGCTGCAGACCGCATTCGAGGACCGTTTTTGGTGCGAGGATCTTGGATTCTATGCTCTTGCACTTGATTCCTTTAAGAAACCGGCAAAAACACTAGCGTCGAATGTCGGTCACCTTCTTTGGAGTGGAATCTGTGCACCGGATCGGGCGAACAGGGTAATTGATCGATTCTTTCAACCGGATTTCTGGAGCGGGTGGGGCATCAGGACTTTGCCCGAAGGTCATCCGTCATACAATCCGCATTCCTATCACAATGGTTCAGTGTGGCCTCACGACAATGCGATTATTGCCCTGGGGTGCAGGCGGTACGGTCGCCCGGAGCGGGCGGCGGAGATTGCGCGGGACATTTCGCGTGCAGCGGAACACTTCTTCAGCAATCGACTACCGGAACTGTACGCTGGTGTTTCGCGCACAAAAGGGGGATTCCCCGTGCAATATGCACGCGCAAACGTGCCTCAAGCCTGGGCGGCCGGGGCTTCTTTCCATTTGCTTTCGGCCATTCTCGGATTGCAAGCCGACGTACCGTCCGGCAAGTTCTTCGTTGACCCGGTGCTTCCTCGCTGGTTGCCCGATGTTCGACTTCAGGGTGTGCGCGTGGGCTCGGCGGTACTGGATTTGAAAGTATGGCGCGAAGGTTCCGAAACCAAGTGGGATGCGCATGTGACAGGCGGCGATTTAATCGTGGAGCAGCGCTCTTCGTCTCCCTGGATTCGCAACCGAGATGATTAGACTCGAAAGTTCAAGGCTTCGAAAATTCGAAAAAGTTCACTTGGAACCGGGGCCGTCAGCGTCAATGGTCCCTTCGATGGATGCTCGATTTTCACTTCGCAGGCGTGTAGTGCCATTCTGTGAAAGCTGTATGTCTCTCTGAAGAATCGGTTCACATCGCCTTTGCCGTACCTTACATCGCCAACGATCGGATGGCTGAGGTGTTTGAGGTGCAAGCGGATTTGATGTGTGCGACATCTCCCGCTATGTGCCAGCGGCTTGAATTCCGTGATTGCGTCGAGCCTTTCTTTTGTCTGACGATCGCGCACAGGATGGTCTAGAGTGCCACTAAAACTCATTGGCCCGCGGACTAACGCCAAGTATCTCTTCTCGAATCGCCCCTCTGCCATTTGTCGCTGTATTTCCCTTGCCGTGTTCGTGTCCAGCGCGAATAGGACTACGCCGCTGGTGCCGCGATCCAGGCGATGAATCGCATGTACAGGTCCACCGGTTATTTGATCTCTGGCGATGTCGGCCAGCGTCAGGGCATCAGTTGCGAAGCCTCTATGTACAACCAGACCTGACGGCTTTGCGACGGCAAGGAGATGGTTGTCTCGATAGAGAACATTCACGCACGGATTGGTTGGATCGAGATTGCTATTCATCAGGTTAGTTGCACTGAAACTAGCTAACTTAACAGCCGCTGACTTTACCACGACGAACTGGCGGTTGGACGTGCGAACTATTCGCGCGGCGGAATGTGGAAAACCCCTAAACGTACACACGGCAATGTGTACGGAGGATTGGTTCGGTTTCCAAATGTTGCGAAATTCTGAACATCTTCCACTTTGGGGAAGCGTCTGCAGAATCTTGTGCCGCCTATTGTTTGAGGAGCCTACCGGTAAGATTGCACCCACTGATCTGTTTCTGCCGGCAGCAGTCGACACAAGGTCATCGGAAGATTAGATATGATGAAAACCAGAGCAGTTGTGGAACCCCCGCCACCTCAAGTTCGTCAGTGGTTCCAACAGTTGGCGGCAACCCGTTACTAGATAGAGGGATCTCTTCCTTCACTTGTGATTCGGGAACTCACGGCGGATCTATTACTGTCCTGAATCCGCTTTCGACGTGTTTCATGGCTCAGGTCCCCGGACCTGCGCTACTGCTATGTGTCGTTTCATCGGGATGATTGAGTACACGTTGTTCGTGATCGTATGGAAATAAAGGAGTCACAGATGCCTCGAAGATTTAGCGGCTTCGCGTTCGCCATGGTAGCCGTTGCAGTAATTGCGCCGGCGGCGGGCGTTGCCTGTGGTGACAGTGAAGATCGTTCGACAAGTGCGCCGCAGGCGAGTGCTTTTCCTCCGCGGAATTATGCCGGTCATGCGGCTTACGGGTACGGCGACGGCATGATGCCTCGCAGTCACCTGGAGGCAATGACCGCTTATCCTCAGGCAAGACCCAATTTCGGCAACTTCGTTCCTCCGCAGTACATCAACGGTAGTCAGCCTCAGGGCGGTCGCTTTCGGGGGCTGAATTCGGACTTCCAATCCAGAATGGGACGTGCCTCAATCAGTCCTCGCCTGACCGGGCAGTCGGCTCAGGATTACCTTTCTCAGATGGTGCGCGATGAAGGCATTGGCCGCTGGGCTCCGGAGCGCTTTCCTCTTAAGGTTTACTTCGCACCGGGAAGAAATGTGCAAGGCTTTCGTTCTAGCTTCAAAGCCCAATGGATCGATGCTTTTAATGAGTGGGTGGCAGTTTCCAACGGCAAACTGGCCTGGTATGAAGTGAACAATCCGCAAGATGCTGATATCTATTGTGAGTGGACCGCTCAGGTCAATCAACAAAGACCGAACGAAGCTGGTTTCACTGTTGCAATGGCACGCAATAACAACGGAACGCCCGTCCGCACCATGGGCAGAGCTAAGATAACCATCCTGACACACTACAACGGCAGAACTCTGACCGATCGTGATATGCGCAAAGTCTGTTTGCATGAGCTCGGTCATGCGTACGGTTTGCAGGGGCATTCGCCGTTCTCCGATGACATCATGTTCTCGACTACTTCTCGCAACCAGGGCGAGTCGCTTTCGCAGCGGGATGTCAGATCCATTCAACGACTCTATGAAGGTTATTCGACCCCCTCCAGCATCGGGGCGATTGGGCAGGCTCAGTCTTCTGTGCCGCAGTTTGGTGGCGGCGGCAACGGATTCAGCTTCTAGTTTATCGAACTGAGTTAATCTGTGAGCGCGTCATTCTTCATTGAATGGCGCGCTTTTGTCCTTCCGTTGCGCTCACTCGGAGCATCTGTTACCATTTGCGGACGAAACAGAGGAAGGCGCGCAGTGAGTGAAGCTCCGACCAGCGAACAGATCTTGCGCAACTTACGGCGCGCCAACGTTATTGCGACTAGGGCACGCCAATTCGGGCACCAGCCTTTCGGCTGTGTAGTCGTAGCTCCGGACCACGAAACTGTTTTGATTGAACACGGCAATATCGGCGCAGTTGATCATGCTGAGTCTTGCGCCGCGCGACTTGCCTGGCGGACGTTCAATGAGGAGTATCTGTGGACCTGTACAATGTACACAACGGTTGAACCGTGCGCTATGTGCGCAGGCGCTATTTATTGGTCCAACATTGGCAAACTTGTGTACGGAATTTCGGAAAGTTCTTTGCGCGATATGACCGGAGATGATCCTGCCAATCCGACGCTAAGTTTGCCATGCCGACAGCTTTTCGCGACCGGTCAAAAGTCGATTGAAGTTATTGGACCGTTTGCAGAATTAGCCGATGAAATTGAACAGTTGCATCGAAATTTTTGGAAACCCGCAAGTAAAGCTTAGCTCGTACTTACGACGTTTCGATTCCGTCAATAAACTATAAGTCGCTTGATCAGATGATCGCAAACGGCTCCTACAGCTCATTGTGAGCGTTTAGTCGCTGGGGAACAAGCCGGAATGCAGCGCATAAGTTTCGTTTGCCGCCTTGTTCACTGACGGGCTTCGGCACCTCGAATCTGGCATCGCGTCGTACACAGTAGTTGTGTACTCTCGTTGCAGGCGCATGCTTATGAACCATTTACCTCATTGGCTGCAAGCACTTCTCACCGGTCTTACGACGGCGTACTTCGCTTTGATCGGAGTTTTGCGGACGCGAATGTTCCAAGCGACGGCTTTCGGTCTGATGCTAGTGGTCTTTCCCTCCGCATGGTTCCTTGGCACCATGCCTGATATTGGCGCTGTTGAGCGATACAAGCCATGGTTGTCGATTCAAGTATATGATCGCAACAATCAAATTCTCACCACTATATCTGGTGACGAGGATCGCATCTACGCACCGTTGAAGACCATCTCCAAATCTATGCAGCAGGCCGTTATATCAGCCGAGGATCGTCGGTTTTACGAGCATTCGGGCGCTGATATCACCAGTCTTGTTCGCGCTGCAATAAGTAACGTCAGTGCCGGGCGCATCGTGGAAGGCGGGTCGACTATCAGTCAGCAGCTTTGTAAGAATCTGTTCTTCAAAGTTGGTGATCGCTCTTATGAACGCAAGGCTCGCGAGTTGGTGCTGGCATTGCAGCTCGAGAAGCACTATTCCAAGGAGCAGATACTGGAAATGTATCTGAATCAGGTTTACTTCGGTCGTGGTTCCTACGGTATCGAAATCGCTGCCCGTAACTATTTCGGAAAACCGGCCTCGAAACTGGAGATTCATGAAGCGGCTTTCCTCGCCGGACTCTTGAAGGCGCCGTCGAGCCTATCTCGTCTGGACCAACTGCAAGCCTCGACCGCTAGGAAAAACGAAGTCCTCGCGCGAATGTCCGAAGAGGGGTTTTTGAAGCAAGAAGAGTTGAAGGAAATGCAGACGAAGAGATTGCAATTCAAAGCTCGTCACAATTCTCTCGCAAAACATCCCTATTACGTTAGTTATGTTCTTGAGCAGCTAGAGAATATGAAAATTGATGTGAATCAGGGGCGCGGACTTAAAGTCTACACGTACTTGGACCCGAAGATGCAAGCTGCCGCTGAAGCCGCTTTGAATCGAGGAATCAAGAAGGCTCCTCGTGGAATCAATCAAGGTGCGTTGGTAACAGTGGATGTTAGAACCGGCGGCGTGCTGGTGATGGTCGGCGGTGTTGGCCAGTATGAAAAACATCAGTGGAATCGAGCAGTAAGTGAACATACTGCCGGTTCAGCATTTAAGCCCTTTGTATACCTGTCGGCATTTGAGCAAGGAATTCTCGATCCGGAAGATGTGATCTACGACGAACCGATTGTGATTCCACAGAAGGTCGGTGCGCCATATGCACCGAAGAACTTCGATGGAGAGTTTAAGGGACCGATGCCGGTGAGCACGGCACTGGCTCAGTCGCGCAATACCTGCTCTATCCTCATTGCTCAGATGGCAGGCGTGGGTAACATCGTCAATGTTGCGCGTCGTGCCGGAATCTCGTCGCGTTTAGATCCGTACATCAGCTTGTCTCTGGGTTCCTCTGCCGTTAGCCCGCTGGAAATGTCGGCCGCCTACGCATCTTTTGTTCGCAATGGCGTGTTTATTCGGCCTCAAATTGTTAGCCGCATCGAAACGTCTGACGGAAAAGTACTAAAGCAGTTTCGCCCGAAACAAGAACGACGACTGAAGCAATCGGCCGTCGTCAAACTGAACGCTTGTTTGCGGAAAGTTGTGGAGGCCGGTACGGGAACGAAGGCCCGCTTACCCGGTGTTCCGGTGATTGGGAAGACTGGTACCGCAGACGGTGCTACCGATGTTTGGTTCGTCGGTGGCACTCCCGGTGAAGTCACCGCTCTATGGGGTGGAACAGATAAACCGATTCATAAGAAGAATAACGCCATAACTGGTGGCAACTTAATGGCCGGCATTTGGCACCAGTACACTTCATCTTACATGCATTCGCGAAAGGGGGAGTGGAAAGCGCAACTGGCTATGAGGACGGTCGAAGCCAAGCGCTTGGCTGCTAATCCGGACAAGTACGACCCGCGCAAGAAGAAGATGCTTATAGCATTGGCAACGAAGTTCCGGTCTGCGCAACGCAAGACAGCGGATTTGGCCAAGAGCCGGCAACGTGTGCGATACGCTCCGCAACCTGCAGGGGACATGCAAGTAGAAGCTAAACGCGTTGACGCCAAGCCGGTTGGGGAAGTCAGGGTGGAACCAGCTCCGACAGTGTTGGATTCGGAGATTCATTCTCCGGCGTCGGCTCCTCACTATGGCGAACCTGCTGCCCGTCCTCTCGAAGCTCCGATGCAGGAACCGGCGCCCGATATCGGGGCTCCGGTTGGACCGCCGCATGCGGGACCGTGGTAGTTAATGAGAATTTTTGATGAATGACGGGGCACGTCATAGTCTCCAGTGCTACTCTAACCGGGTTGATAGCTTGCGAGACTGCCCGACATGAATACCGCGCTTACTGACGCCAGCACGTTTGAGTGCCTAACTCTTGAGTTTTTGAATGCTGTAACACACGTCAGGCTTAATCGACCGGACAAACTGAACACCTTGACTCCACGTTTCTGGCATGAGTTTGCCAGGGTTGTCGATCAGTTGGACAAGGATGGAAAGACGAGAGTCGTTGTGTTGTCATCTACGGGCAAGCATTTTTCAGCAGGGATGGACCTTTCCGTATTTCAGGGCGATGTGCTTCCGGGGACGAAGAGACCCGTAGACCGCGAACAATTGAGGGGCTTAGTGGTTGCATTGCAGCGAATCTTCACCAATTTGGAACGGCTCCGGGTTCCTGTGATTGCTGCAGTGCAGGGGGGATGCATCGGTGGTGCTTTCGACATGGTAACCGCATGCGATATGCGCTTTGCGACAGCAAGTGCATTTTTCTCGATTCAAGAAACGAATCTTGCAATGATGGCTGACCTTGGGACGCTGCAGCGACTGCCCAAGTTGATGCCTGAAGGCATCGTTAAAGAGCTGGCGTACACTGGAGACAAGCTTTCGGCCGAACGTGCCAAGTTGTTCGGATTGGTCAATGAAGTCTTTGAGACACAAGAACAGATGTTGGATCATGTTATTAAGCTTGCCGAACGCATCGCAAAGCAGTCACCATTGGCGGTGGCTGGTACGAAGGAAGCCGTTAACTATTCTCGGGAGCATACAATAGATGAATCGCTTGCTATGGCTGCCTTGTGGCAAAGCTCCATGTTTGATCCCGGGCAGATAATGGAAGCAGGCCGCGCTCAGGCAACTAAATCAGAAGCTGTTTTTCCCGACTTGCTTAGTTGTAAGACTGAACTTTAGACCATCTATCTCTTGGATTAGCTTTCGTCCAACGCAATCACTTTGTTTGACTCGGTGATTCTTTTGACGTATTCAGCGGTATCACGAACCTTCTTGATCGCCTCAGAAATGGGCACGCCGTTCCCTACAACTTGTTTTGCGACCCCGGTAGCCTGAAGGGGCGTTATAGTTCCGGTTGATACGAGTGTCTGAATTTCGAGAGCTTTGTGAACTTGTTCCTGGGTCAAAATTGATTTGGAGGTTATGTACTTACCCAGTGGTATGCCCAACTCCATGGAGCCTTCTAATGCGACGAGAATGTTGGCCTCATCAACGACACCGCTCGTGGCGAGAAGCTCGCCTAGTCGAACCCATTCCCCGGGCCTCTTAGAATCACTTGCTTCAGGTAGTACCAGTTCAAGCAAGAATCCTCGCTTTACTGCAGTCTTGAGGTACTCGATAACTTCGCCGCGCGACAACCTGCCGACATCGGCTATGCTTGCCGCTTTGAGCGCGGACCAGAGCGTGTTCTGGGTTATGAATCCCTTTTCGGCCAGGAAGGTTCCCAGTGGCAGGTGTTGCGAAACTTGTTCCAATAGCACCTTGTTTATGACCTCGGGCGGGACCACTTCCGCTTCAAGCAGCATCCGGCCAACTTCACTAACATAGCCTATTTTATTGGATTGCCATTGAAAGAGCTCGGCCAGAACCGTCACGACATCCTGACTAGTCTTGATGGACTCGGTCAGAACTTTGATTGCCATATCCATCGGCAGGTCAGCATGTCTTATCAGGCGTTGCAAGCGTATTGTTTGCCAAACTACTTTATGGGTACAGATGCCGTCGGTTGTGAGCAGATCCGTCAGCGACAGCCCTTTGTCAAACGCCAGCTCAAGACATCGTTTCAGGTCCGCGGCGGAGACCGCGCCAGCTCCAATGAGCAAGTCCCAAAAAAGCGGTTTCATTGAAGGGGCGCCTGAAGTCATGCCGTCGAATACCTTATTATGAAAGTCATAACCTACCTTCCCCGAAAAAACGCAAGGCAAACATTTTTTTCCTGGAGGTCGTCAATTCAAACGTTCCGGGGAATAAGTGCTTGCTGTGCGGAGGATTGGCTGAGAAATCGGGCGATTGTTCCAGCGTTCTCGTTAATATTGATGGCGCGTGCGGGATTTGCCGATTCGAACGGTGAGTTTCCGGGAAGAGGCGACTTAGAATCCTGGAAGACTGTCAGCAATCTGGTGGACGATGGTATTGAACTGGCCAAACGCAGGCAAGCCATTTCCGTATACAATCGCGCCGCAGCAATCCATGCGTATGATTCCTTTATTTAAGAGTCCTCAAAAATTGGCTTTGAACGATCAGGACCGAGCTGATATTCAAGGTTACTTAGAAAAGCTCGGGAAGTTGCCTTCCGGCCCGAAGTCCGATACCGCACCAGCGCAGGACTAGTCCAGATCCTGGAGTGTTCTTTCTTCCGGGCTAACTGTTGGTTGTTGCGTCGGTTCCGGTAGACGTTGAGGCACCGCCGGAGGTGTCTCTTGTTGCGCAGCCGGTGGTGGTGCCACCGGAGGCGGATCGACGTTTCGAACCGGCGGCGCTGCGGTCGCATTTGGTGCAGTGCGTGCTCCGTCTGTCTTTATAGGGTAGGAGCCGTAATAGTTATTGTCCAGATAGATCTTGATTTCAAGGCTGCCATCGGTGGCCGGGCACTCACCGGAAACCTCGAAGGGTTTGGTTTCGTGTCCGTTCATTGGCAGCATGAATTCATCCACTAGATGCTGATCGCGACGCCAAATGACTCGTGACGTTTTCGTGTCGACTAGCTCTGCGCGCAAGACCAGATAATTGATAGAGTTTCCGGTGGGGTTCCAGACCTGTCCGGCGGCATGAACTTCTCCGCTCAGAGGGTCGAACCGCAGGCTCATACTGCGCAGCGCGACGGACGGCACGCGAATTTTCGTATCCAGTCCTTGTGCCTGCTGCAGATACGCGTAACCGGTGTCTGAGTCGCCTTTATCGAGCAATTCTCTGCCGCGTTTTGCCAGTAGACCTGCGAGTTTCTTGTTCAACTCAATTGAGCCCGAGCCGATTTTTTGCGCCCTGCGCAGCTGATCGATGGCTAGATCAAGCTTGCCCTGTCTTGTGTATAAGTCTGATGTCCGTTCAAATGTTTGTTGGCTTGGTGCCAGGATATTCAACTTGTTGAAGTATTCGAGCGCGACATCGTCATCGCCTTTCGCTAATTTTTCGTTGGCTATTTTGGCGTAGATGCTTGCCAGTCGGCTTTCTGCTTCGCTGTAACGCTGTCCGTCTTTGAGCTCCCGAATCTCTTCCCAGCATTTCACCGCAACGTCGTTTTGACCGTTACGAAATGCCTCGTCACCCCACAGCGCAAGAAGATCCGAGAGTTCCGCCTTCTTCTTCGGTACGTTGGCGGTCGAGAGCGGGCGAAGCAATTCTGCTGCTCGCTCGTATTGATTGCGCTGACGGTAAAAATTGGCAAGGTCCGATGAAAGCTGAGTGTCGGTTACCACGCCCGCGCCTTGCTGTTGTGCTGCGGTGATACAGTCCCACGCCTTGTTTACGTCGTCCACGCCAACGTATGCGCGAGCCAGTGTGAGCAAAATACGCGGATCTGTCGGTTTGATCATGCGCGCTTGTTCAAGCGTTTTTTGTGCGAACGCATATTGTCCATTCGCTAACTGTTGCTGCCCCTCTTTAAGTAACAACTCGTACTCAGGAGCTTTTGTCAGAAAAAAGTAAGTTCCACCAGCTGCCGCAAGTAAGACCGTCACGCAGATTAAAATTGCACCCGTTGGTATTTTGCCACCACCGCCACGTCTTTTGCGGCGGGGACGTTCCTCTCCTTCATCATCTTCGTCCAGGATTTCTTCTTCTTCTTCCAGGACTGGCGTTGCTGATTGCTTTATCGGCTGTTTTACAGGCGGTTTGGCCGCTGCCCTGCGCATGTCTTGTGGGTGCGGCGCAGGATTTGATGATGCGGGCGAAGCATCTTGCGTCAGTCTCGCTCCGCAAGAGACGCACTGTTCATAACGAGAAGGATGGAAGAGTCCACATGCTGGGCATTTCATGTGTAAGTGCCCCGTTTTTCCGGTCTTGAGTCAGTTTAGCAGTTGAACTGCAGCGTCGCAAAGCGGATCGGTCGGATTGCATACTTCAGGGAACCGTGAAACGCGGTTGCCGAAAATAAAGAAAAGAGGCGGGCTCTCCAGGAACCCGCCTCTCTTTGTAAGAACTAGGCCTTGATTTCGACCTTGGCGCCGGAAGCTTCGAGCTTTTGCTTCATTGCTTCGGCTTCTTCCTTCTTTACCTTTTCCTTGATCGGTTTCGGTACGGAATCTACCAAGTCTTTTGCTTCCTTCAAGCCGAGGCCCGTGAGGTCGCGTACTACTTTCAGAACTTCGAGCTTCTTGTCGCCGTAGGAAGCGAGGATAACGTCGAATTCCGTCGGCTCATCAGCAACCGGTGCTGCTGCTGCTGCCGGTCCGGCCATCATCATGCCCATGGGGGCAGCTGCGGTTACGCCGAACTTTTCTTCCATGGCTTTCTTCAGTTCAGCCGCTTCGATAAGCGTCAACGAACCAATCTGTTCCAACAGATCGGGAACCGATAGTTTAGACATTTGTAGGTGCTCCTTTTGTGTGTATCACTTTGGTTGTTAGTTAGCTCTGAATACGAGCAAATCAGGCCGCGCTGTTGTTCTTTTCGGCAACTTTTTCGACAAGAACAGCGATATCGCGAATAACGGCCGCAAGAGCGCCGGCAATTCCGGAGGCTCCCGAGTCCAGTGCGCCGGCGATGCCGCCGAGCAGGACTTCTTTGGACGGCAAATCGGCCAATGCCTTTAGATCGGCAGGGGACAATACTTTGCCTTCCATAACGCCGCCCTTTACCACGCCTTTCTTAAGCGCTTTCAGGTGCTCAAGTGTGGTTTTGGTTGCTGCGGCCGGATCGTCATATCCGAGGATGAGAGCTGTCGGGCCCTTCGCCAGTTCTTTAATTGGTGCGAAAGCACCTTTCGAGCTGGCAATGGCAAGTAGCGTGTTTTTGGCAATCTTGCACTGAGCTTTGTCGCCGTCGAGTTTGCGACGGAATTTGGTGATATCGGCGACTGTCATGCCGCTCATATCCACGGCAATTGCGACATTGCTCTTAGTGAAGAGCGCCTCAAGCTCCGCCACAAGTTCTTCTTTCTTTGCTTTGGTAGCCATTTCAGCCTCTTATTGAGTGATCCGTTACTGCCCGGAAATCTTCCAAAAAGAAAAACCCCCGGTATTACCGCAGGGCCACTACAAAAGGAGATAATCTCCTCTCGACTATTGGTCGAAGTTGTGGACCTCAAGCCGGCGGTCTATGACCTTTCATCGGGGCGGACGAATCCGCCGCCGTCACCTGGCTGTCTACGGTCGCTTCTTACGAAGCAGATTGAGCATTGTCCCGCGTTTGTCCGGCAAGAGGCAGCTAGCGCCTAAGAATTTTGAAAAAATTTATGATTCGGGATGCGGCTTCCGTGCTGTAAATATACCGCTGCCAATGGGTTTGGCACTCCTGAGTCTGCTCCTGCTCCTGTTTACGGTTCGCAAACAACCTTCGGTTTCCAAGTAGGCTTCGTCATCGAAGCACCAGGTGCGCTTTGGGCGCCGGGTGCGGACCGGGAAGAGATGAGAAGAGATCTATAATGTTGGTGCGAGCGCAAGAGAGAACCATGAGCATTTATAAGAAGCACGTTTTTGTTTGTACAAGCGGGAAAACTTGTCCGCTTGAAGGAGCCGATGCCATTCTCGACGTTATGCGCGGCGAGATCAGTGCACGCGGATTGAGGAAGGAAATTCGGGTCAACAAGTCCGGATGCCTCGACCAGTGCGGAAACGGGCCCGTTGCTGTAGTCTATCCTGAAGGCGTCTGGTACGCGCACTTGAAACCGGAAGATTGTCTGGAGATCATCGACAAGCACCTGATTGGCGGTGAGCCTGTGCCGCGTTGTTTGTACGATGGTCGCGGCAAAGTTCTGAAGCCTGCAATTGAAGTTGCTGCAGAAAAGATAGATTTACCGAATCCATAAATTACATGGCTTGACACGCCCCGTAGCTGGTGCGGTGCCTAAAAGCCGCTTCCTAAGTCTGAGGGCTGCCCGGGCTTGCGCTTAACCGGTGGCGGATTTGACGCTACTTTCATCAGCTGACCTGCCATGGCCTGAACCTCCGGCAGGATACTTGAATCAGTGATTTGTTTGAGCCGCTCCGAATCAAACTCCTTCACGGCCGAAATTGCGTCGCTGTCACGCTTGCACAGGCTGATCAAACACGCAAGCGAACGTGTCCTGTCACCGTGAGACGGGCGCATCAGCTGCCTGGAAAGCCCTTCCATCAAATCCTGAAACGGAAAGTCATCCGGCATGTTTGGCAGGCGGGCCCAGATAAATTTAGTCGCTGCTGCTCGCACTCCGGCGTCGCTATCGTCAATCGCCGGTATTAATGCAACGCAGCTGGACAGCCAATCCGGAACGAAATTGAGCAGCTCGATTGCTGACACTCTTCTGTTCGGATTGGGGTCGGTGGAAACGATAGTCAGCAAGGAGCGTTGCTGGCCCTCCAGCTCTTTCACTTCCTGCTCGGCGATGCGTTGGCTGGGTTCATCCGAAAATGTTTTCATCCCTTCGCGGTAGCTTTCGTCGGTCGGACGCCCTGTCTCAATTAGCTTGTCCTGCCTTACACGAAGCTGCTCTAAGAGTGTGAACGGCTTTTCGTTGTTGAGAAATACATGGTGTGGATTTTGCAATGCCCGGGTCGGCAATTTGTTGCTTAATCCGCTTTCCACTACGTCAATGGCGATGAAAAAATTATTCCGGTCGCCCGGCACCAAGTCGATGTTGGTTTTGATGTGTTTAAGTTCCAGTTTCGCTTTCAAGCGTTCGAGAGCTTTCCTGGCGCTTTCCAAGGTTGCGCCCGGTTTCAAAGCCAATATTTTTTCAATTTCCAAACGCGAAAGTTGTGTGGAGCCCAGGAACTCCAAACCGATGTATCCAGAACCATCGCGGGCTGAAAACACCGGTGCGCTTACCAGAGACAGGAGCAACGCGAGAGTCGCAGGCGCCGCGCGTCCGGTCGACGATAATCTGCATTCGGGGCAACGAGAAGAGAGAATCTTTTTTATCATCATGTGAATTATGATACCCCGCATGGCTCGGCGTTGCACGATGCCCTGACACCCCGGCGGCGCAAACGTTGCAACGCCTGGTCTATCGCGGCGCGGGGACTGTTGACGTCCTGGTTGCGACGAGCCGGCGCGTAACACTAAGTCAGCATGTTGAGTGCGTCCAATGAATCTGCAGGTTACTGCCCGTATAATTGCGGGTTATCGTTTGTTTTCGGGGAGCGGCCAATGCCAACCTATTTGCTGGAGATTGGAACTGAAGAACTTCCGGCGGACCATGTGCCTGAGGCGCAGGATCGCCTAAAGAACTTGATGTCGGAATATCTGACTCAGTCCAATGTGCCGTTTGAAGAGATTCAAACCTTCGGGACCCCTCGCCGGCTGTCCTGCATTGTAAAGGGGCTTGCTCCGCTTCAGTCGACCATTAAAAAGAAGGTCAAGGGGCCCAAGGTCCAAAGCAGTTTTGACGATAAAGGGAACGCTTTACCGCCGGCAGTGGGTTTCGCGCAGAAGCAGGGACTCACTGTTGACCGACTGACACGCGAGGAAGTCGGCGGTGTTGAGTTTCTCGTTGCCGACGTCACTATTGAAGGCCGTCCGTCGAAAGAAGTTTTGCAAGAAGTTGTGCCGAAGGCCATCGGTGGATTGTCCGGTGAGCGATTGATGCGCTGGGGCAACTATGATTTGAAGTTTTCTCGCCCGATTCGTTGGTTGGTATCGCTTCTTGACTCGGACGAATTGACCATCACTTTGGATTTCTTGAAATCCGGTCGCGAAAGTTTTGGCAACAGGGTGTTGGCACCGGGCAAGGTGGCGATTGATTCGCCTGCTAATTATGTGCAGAAGCTGCGCGAAGCAAAAGTTTTGGTTGATCCCGCCGAGCGTCGCAGCTTGATCGAGAAGCAAGTCGCCGAAGCTGCCGCCAGCGTCTCCGGGCAGCCCCGGCAATTGAAGGGGGCGCTGCTCAACGAAGTTACGAACATACTCGAGTGGCCTCACGCAGTTGTCGGTGAGTTTGGCAAAGAGTATCTTGAGCTTCCCGATACATTAATCGAAACGATCATGGTGCATCACCAGCGGTATTTCCCGGTAGAGCGAACTAATGGAGCTGCCACGGGAAACAAGCTTCTGCCGTACTTCATCGCAGTAGCTAACAATGATCGCGCCGAGGCCACGGCCAAGATAAAGCAAGGAAACGAGCGAGTAATCAAAGCCAGGCTCGCCGATGGAAGATTTTTCTACTTTGACGATCAGAAAACCAGACTTTCTCAGCGCAAGGATGCGCTTGAACAGCTGACCTTTCAGGAAGGACTGGGCAGCTATATGAAGAAGACTGAGCGGATGGTTAAGGCCGGCCGCGC
Organism: Candidatus Obscuribacterales bacterium; assembly: GCA_019752635.1. Classification (GTDB taxonomy): domain Bacteria; phylum Cyanobacteriota; class Vampirovibrionia; order Obscuribacterales; family Obscuribacteraceae; genus JAKFUT01. The sequence goes on from JAIELX010000054.1 coordinate 121,345, forward strand.
TCTGTCGGATGCGCTCAAACTCGAAGCGAAGTATTTGGTTTGCCTCGAGCGCACATTGGAGCTATGCAAGCTTGACCTGGTAAGCAATCTTGTACGCGAGCTACCGGAGCTTCAGGGTTATGTCGGTTCGTGGTATGCGAGCCAGGAGCAGGAGCCACCGGAAGTAGTGGCAGCGATAAGCAGTCATTACGCACCGCGCTCGCAAGACGACCCCATTCCGCAAGACACCACCGGCAAGTTGGCTGCGGTGGTCGATAAGCTGGACAACATGGTGGGCTTGTATGCTCTAGGGCGGCGCCCGACCGGGTCGAGCGATCCTTATGCCTTGCGCAGGCAAGCCCAGGGGCTTATCGACATTCTGTTGGATGGATTGCCTGACTATGCCATCAATGTTACCGCACTCATGATGCTGTTAATGGATGAAGTGAAGCCCTTGCTTGAGAAGAAGCGCGGTTTCGATCCGTCGAAAGCCTTGCTGGACTTGACGGAGTTTTTAATGCAGCGAGCACGTGTCAAGTTGAACGAGAAGGGCTTCAAGCGTGAAGTGATTGACGCGGTTGCTTCCAATATGAACATTCTGGAGAATCTGCCGGATGCATTGATTCGTTGCCGAACGCTGGAAGGCTTAATTAACGAAGACTCCCAGATGACACTTATTCGCGCGGGAGTTCGTGTCGCCAACATACTTTCGGACCAGTCACCGGATACGGTGAACCCTGCATTGTTCGACAATGATTCTGAGAAGACCCTATGGGAAGCGCTCAACACTAAAGTTGTCGCCAAGCAGGGTGGCGCGCTCAAACTGCCTGCTACGCAGGACCAATATCGCGCGATGCTCGATTTATTGAAGACCATCGTGCCTGAAATCAACGCGTTCTTCGACAATGTTTTAGTTAACGATCCGGACCTGGCAAAGAAAAATAATCGCCATGGTTTGCTGCATAGCATCAACAAAAATTTTGCAGCGCTGGGTGATTTCAGAAAGCTGCAGCCTTTATTGCCCTAATCAGTGGAAAACTCATGGAAATTCGGAATCGATTGGAAGGCGTAGCGCTGGCGCTGCTCAACAGCATTGCTGTTTCTTTGGTATTCGTGCTCAGCCCGGGCTGCCTCTATCCAGTGGTAGCGTCGGGTGAGCTTCCGGCTGCCAGTCTCAAGATTCCACCGATGACGAAAGAGAACTCCGTCAGTACTTACGTGCCATCGGACGCCGCACCCGGTCAAGGGTTGGCTGTAAACATCATCTATCCGGTCAAGCCCCGCTACAAGGAAGGCGCGCCTGTCATGGTTGTGGTGCCTGGTGGAAATAGTTCCAGCGGGCTGGATTTTTCGATGCATGGGGTGCAACAGGGATTTGTCGAAGTGCGTTTCGCATTTCCCGGCGGTGGCAAGGAAGGGTTCAAATCTTCCGGAATCTATGACGGGCGCGGCTTTCAATCTCGCGAGGCACTGAAGGATGTTTTCCGATTTGCCAAAGGGGAGCTCAACGATCATCAAGGTAAGAGCCTTGCCCAACTGTTGCCTGTTCCCGTTTACCAAAAAAACGTTGGTTCTGTTGGTTGGTCGAATGGTGGCAACGTGCTGATCAGCACGCTCGCCACGTACCCGAAAGAGCTGCAGTTTGTGTCATGGCTTGCTTTTTACGAAAGCCCTCTTGGCGCAATCTTTTTTCCGCCTGCGTTGGGCGGCGCTCAAGACTTGCTGGCGAATCCTCATTATCGGCCAGGGACTGCTGCAACAGGAAATCCGATCATCGATTTCTCGAAACTGATGTTTCAAACCAATGTCCAGAAAAGCCCCGGCGCTCACAAAAAAGTCGGGGAGTCTGAAATTCCCGGCGTGTTGTTCTTCGATGAAAACGACAACAAAATCTGGGAGGAATCTCGCGAGTTTGCCTTTAGCTATTGCACGGATATCGGACTGGAAAAGCAGATTTACGCCCCTGCCATCGTTCGAGGCCTCTTGCGGAATGCAACTTTGAGCGAATGGCCTCAACACATCGCGACAGAGGAAGAAGCGAAGGGCTACTTTTCAGTACGTGATGGTTCCCTTTTCATTGAGAAGGTCGCTGAAAATTTTCCGAATCTTCTGGTCACAATCTTTGCGAGTCGGTTGGATCACCTTCAACGCCAGAACGATCATCCGCACATAGCCTTGCAGTACAACGCGTGGCTTGAACGCAAACCCAAATTTCTGCGGCTCAATCCGGACCCCGTCTATGTTGCCGCTGTTGCGGAAATGCGCCCCGGGAGTTTTGTCGATAACGCGCCCGGAGCTGCAATCGACTCCGACTCAATCGATCAGCATTTGGAGACTGAGGGAATAATTCCGGATTACGCTTACATGGAAGCCGCAGCCGCTGAGTTGTCCGACCGACTTTACACGGGAAAGATCAAGGCAAGATTGGAGGCGCCACTGGTGCCCTACCTGAACCCGGCCAGCAAACCTGTTGTGCCGTCAGCTCCCAAGCCGTCATTCTAGGCACGCGGACCAACATCGTATTTAGCGGCGGCGTCGTGGCTTGTCTAGTTCCGCTTCTTTGCGAATTTTTTGAGCGTCTTCCTTTCGACCGAGTTCTTCATACGTCTTAGCTAACGTTGTTGCAATCGATTGGTATTCATTGAACTCTCGCGGGTCCTTTCCTTTTTCCCTTTGTTGAATCTTGTATGCTTTTTCGTACAGTTCGGCGGCTTTTTCAAACTGTTTATGTTCGAAGAAAAGTTCAGCGTGGACGCGCAGAGGGCTTGCCATTGAGGGATGATCCATGCCCGTGGGCTTTTGATCCTTTCCGCCTGTCGGTTCGTCGGCAAGCTGTTGCAATATGTCATCAACGGCTCTGGACATTTTCTTGAAATCACCAAGACTCGCATAGAGATCTCTAAGATGCGCAGCTGTGTAATCTTTGGGGTCCTTGGCTTTGTCTTTCGACTTGTCAAAGATCTCTTGCAGCTCCTGCGTTAACTTTCTCCCTGTTTCCTTGTCACCGAACTCAATGTACCGGGAAGCAATACTTGATTTTACATTGTTCAAAAGCCGATCGTATTGATCTGGTTTCTCTTCTTTTCGGACCGTCGCCAGTAGTGCGTTTAGCGTCTCTTTGGCTTTCTTTTCTTGTCCGTTGTCCTTCATAAACTCTATTGCGGAGATGACGTCTTCGACTGGATTTCCTTTCCGTTTGAAGTCGATAGAGCCTGCGTCTTTCATCGTTTGGACCATAATTCTGTCCACAATCGATGCAGCACCTTTTGGATCTTCACTTTTCTTGTGCAATCCCATTAAAGTGCGGGCATTTTGAAGGCTCTCGCGAGTGACGGTGCCTTTGCCTAATTGATCGTCGAATTGCTTGTCCAGTTTTGCCAATATCTTCTCTCTATCTTTGGGCTCGGTATTAAAGTCCAGTAGTCGAGAAGCTATGTCCACCTGGTTTTTGAGAGTTCCGGGTTGTTTCAAAAAGTCCTCAGTGAGCGGTCCCACGATTTTGGTCATTTCGTCCTTTCGACCCCAGTGCCTCAGATAAGAGGCCAACTTCATGGTTTCGCCAAAGATCAGCTTGGGATCGACGTCTCCTTCGCCTTTTAGTTGTTCGACAAACTTGCGTTGACCGTTAATGTAGTCGTCCGGCGTCTGCTTCTTCTCTTCTTTGGCTGGCTTACCGTCCTTCGTACCCTCGCTACCGGTGAACGCTTTAAACAACTGCTCGACGGAGATCTGTTTCTTGCTCCCTTCCTTGCCCGTGTGATCGACACTTGGGCCCCATTGATTTTCTACTGTGACTAGACCCGTTTTCGGATTGTAGTCAAAGATTGCGACGGCATGATGTGAATGCATACTAGACACATCTTTCTTTTCGTCAGTTTTGTCTTTGCCTTTATTGAAAACAGACAAATCCGACTTAAACGGCTCGACGTGGGCGAACACGCCCATCACAATCGGCATGCTGGCGCCGTCTTTGCCGCCAGCGGCATTCTCCATCAGTTTCTTAAACTCTTCGAGCGTTTTGGGTGTCTTGTTTCGTGGGTCTTCGAATTTATTAACCAGGGTTAGCTCGCCCTTGTTGCCACGCATCTGATCGTAAATGTCGCGAATATTGCCGATGCTCATTCTCGGAGCGGGAATTGGACGTAACTCAGTTATTGGAAAGTCAGGGCTTGTCGGGTCCGAGTAAGTGTACTGCTCTGAGAAGGGAACCGGCGGTGACTTAGAGCGGTCCATTAACCTTGTGTGTGAATCACCGGAAAATTCTGTGGGGTGATCTTCTTCGTAGAATATTTTGCCCTTCTTGCCCGTCTCGGCTTTTTCGCGCGCGTCAATGCTGTCCTGGCGGTTCCAGTATGCGTTCAACATCGTCATTTGAGCAATTTGATTCGCTCCGCTGCGACTGAACTCGGCACCGGCTTCATCGTGTTTACCGGGTTTCAAGTTCTTTTCGGCGGGTTTGATTACGGTGCCATCCTTCGTTTTGTATTCGCCGCTGATAGTTACGTCCGCGATCATCTCTGCCACTGCTCCTGGTTCCTTCTTGTACATAGCGGCTTCAAGGGCGGCTGCGGTGCAAGTTGGACCGATACCCTGATTTACTGAACCAGGTTCGGCGCAATGGCGAGCCACATCTGCAACTAGACCTCTCACTTCCGAGGCTTTGAAGAATTTATTGCCTTCACCGGCTTCTTTGAGAACACGGCCTAGCTGCAAGAAAACATGGTCTCGGTCGATTGCGGATATTCCTTCGTTACCGGCTCTAGCCTCAAACTTGTCCAGGTCGGCCAGCACTTGCTTCTGCTGCTTCTCATCGGTGAAGTTTTTCTTCACTATTTCATTTAATTCTTCTCTGGACTGCGCGGTTGAACCTTTTTCTGCCGCCTCTTTAGTCTTGTCGCTCTTGGCCTCACCGCCTTCCTTTTCCTCAACTACAGGACCGCCAGCCTTTTTCTTGTCTCCAGCAGGCGAGTTGTCATCAGCTTTAGTCGAGAAAAAATCATCAGCTGTGAACGCCGGAAAGCCTAACTTTGCCAACGAATCATCCTTCGTGAACTGGCGGAAGAAGTCGTGGGCCTGTGCTACGGCTGTTGCAGCCGTCTTTGAAGCTTCTGGAGGGTGTTTCTCGTCTGTATCTTGCGGATGCTCTTCCACGTCTTGCAGGGCGCGCTTATGTTCTGTGGTGTTGTCCATTCTGAGTCCTGGAGGCGACGTGTGGGCGCACAGCACGGCAGGCAATCAGGGGCCACGCGGTGCGATTGAGAAGAGTAGTAAATGCTGCCTTGTGAGCGAAAAGCATCCAACGAGTTTGCCGTAATTGTGTGAAACTTACGTGTCACTTTTCAAAATTTTGGGCGGAGGTCCGCAGCGTCAACGATTTCTCGAGTGATGTGAGTTTGTAGTTAAGAGATGGAACAAGGGGGATGCCTCCCCTGGCTACATTGCGGGTACAAAGTCCTTAGTCCTGGCTAAACATCCAGGGGACCACGGGCCCGGGTGTGTTAGGATTGTTAGTGAGATAAGAGGCTTAATTTATGTTCAATATCGGTCCTGGCGAAATAGCAATTGTCTTAACACTGGGACTCTTAGTGTTCGGACCAAAGAAGCTGCCTGAGCTGGGACGTGCTCTGGGGCAAGGGCTCGGCAACTTTAAGCGCTCACTGACCGACGCTCAGCATGAGCTCAAATCGGCTTTGAAGGAAGGCGAAGTCGAGGATGAAGCCAAGACTGAAGCTAAGACTCAAAAGATTGAACAGCGCTAGGTTTAGAGCCTAGTCCGCGGAGCATCGTCAAAAATACCGTGCACAAACGCTGTATCGAAGTAGGCGCTTATGCCGGTTTGGCACGCCTTCCGTCGATTGACCCCGGGTTTTAACGTCCGAGCCCGCGATTTTCGCCGTCGCCGCTTCACAGGATCTTCTGCGGCATTCCGGCAAACCCCTTACAATATAAGTTGCGTAGTCTGACCTTCGGGTCCAACCTCTTGCTGTTCAGCAAGTTCACAAATGACTGATTTTCAAGTTATCTCCAAATTTTCTCCTGCCGGCGATCAGCCGAAAGCGATTGAGCAGCTTGCCGAAGGAGTAAGGAACAATCTGGGCTTTCAAACGCTGCTAGGCGTTACAGGCTCCGGAAAAACCATGACCATGGCGCATGTAATCCAGGAGACAAAGAAGCCTGCGCTGATTCTGGCACACAACAAGACACTTGCGGCGCAGCTCTGCAACGAGTTTCGCGAGTTCTTTCCGAACAATGCCGTTGAGTATTTCATCAGCTATTACGATTATTACCAACCTGAGTCGTACATACCTTCTTCGGATACATTCATCGAGAAGGAAGCCAGCATCAATGATGAAATCGATCGATTGCGACACTCGGCGACGCGCTCGCTATGGGAGCGTGAAGATGTTGTGGTTGTCGCGTCTGTAAGTTGCATCTACGGTCTGGGCGTTCCGGAGCGCTATCTTGCCGCCGCAATCGAAGTCAATGCCGGCGAGAGTCTTGATCGTAATGAGTTTCTCCGCGCACTGGTAGACATTCACTACACTCGCAATGACATGATTATTGAACGAGCACGCTTTCGCGCACGTGGCGATGTCATAGAAGTCTATCCTGCGTACGAAGAGCGTGTTGTTCGCATCGAGTTGTTTGGCGATGAGATTGAACGCATTTCAATAATCGAACCGACGACAGGCGAGATTGAAGAGATTGTGGACAGCGTTCGTATCTATCCCGCCAAACACTACGTAGCCGACTGGGACACCATTGACAATGCCATCAAGCAGATCAAGAGCGAGCTTGATGAACGACTGGAAGAATTGTTCAAAGAGAACAAGCTCGTTGAGGCCCAGCGCTTGCGCCAGCGAACACAGTTCGATCTTGAAATGCTTAGAGAGACCGGACACTGCAACGGTATCGAAAATTATTCTCGCATTCTCGATGGACGCGTTCCAGGTGAGCCGCCGCAGACTTTGATTGATTACTTTGTGCGAAAGTTCGGTCAAGACGGCTTTGTCACTTTCATTGATGAGTCGCACGTTTCGATTCCTCAGCTTCATGCGATGTACCATGGCGATCGTTCTCGCAAAGACACGCTTATCGACTACGGATTTCGACTGCCTTGCGCACGCGACAATCGTCCGTTAACCCATGACGAATTCTTTGCCAAAGTGGGCCAGGTTGTGTTTGTTTCTGCAACTCCCGGCGACAAGGAGCTGGCTAAGAGCGAAAAAATTGTCGAACAAATTATTCGTCCTACCGGGTTGGTTGATCCGGAAACAGAAGTGCGCCCTATCAAAGGACAGATAGACGATCTGATCAAGGAAATTCGCGACAGAGCAAGCAAGAACGAGCGCGTGCTTGTCACCACATTGACCAAGAGAATGGCCGAAGACCTAACCGAGTATCTTCAACAAGTGGGCATCAACGTGCGATGGTTGCACTCGGAAATTCAGGCTCTTGATCGTATCCAAATATTGAAAGAGTTGAGAGAGGGCGCGTTCGATGTACTAGTCGGCGTCAATCTTTTGCGCGAGGGATTGGACCTGCCTGAAGTCAGCTTGGTCTGCATCATGGAAGCGGACAAAGAAGGGTTCTTGCGAGCTGAGCGTTCTTTGATTCAAACCATTGGACGCGCGGCCCGTAACTCCGGTGGAAAAGTGGTGCTCTATGCTGACCGCATGACGGATTCGATGGAGCGTGCGCTTAAAGAAACCAATCGCAGGCGAGCGCTGCAGATAGCACATAATACCGAGCATGGTATCACTCCGACTACCATCATCAAAGACACTGGAAATGCTCTTCTGGAGCAGTTGCGTGGTAAAGACCCAATGGTGAAGGAATCAGCGGTGTCTGAGCGAGAAATCGAAGACCAATTAGACATGATGGAGGCCGATCTGCCCAAGCTGGCGAGAAAGCTTGAACAGGAAATGAAGGCCGCTGCCAGGGAAATGGAATTCGAGCGTGCCGCGCGTTTGCGCGATCAGCTTTCGACGATTCAACAGCACCTTGCTAAACGGCGTCAGCAGAAAGAGCAGGATAAGATGGAAGCCTGGACGCAGAAGAAGAAGGCGAGCAAAAAAGCAGTTAAGAAGAAGGACGATAGTCCGGCTGGAACCGCTGCTGCTCCAAAGCCGTTGAATAAATCGTCCGGTCGACCGAAACGATTTCACTGACAGAGTTAGCGTATGCATGGTGGAGGATTCAGATGACGACGTCCGGCGGTGTTGAAACCTTTCGCGATTTCGAGCACGCAGGCTGGCAAAACGTAGCCGGAGGATATGACGATCATTTTGCGAGTCTGACATCTCAGACCATTGGCGCGGTGCTGGATGCAGTCGGCGCCGATCAGGATGTGGCATTGCTGGACATCGCGACCGGACCGGGATATGTGGCTGCAGCTGCCGCCGAGAGGGGCGCCCAAGTAACCGGTGTCGACTTCTCGTCCGTTATGGTGCAGATGGCATCGGCGCGGTATCCGAACATTCTGTTCTGCGACGGCGATGCCGAGGCGCTTTCATTCCCGGATGAAAGTTTTGATGCGGCAGTGATGAATTTTGGATTGCTGCACCTGAGCAATCCCGAGCGCGCGCTGAGCGAAGCTTGTCGTGTGTTACGACGGGGGACGAGGTTTGTATTCACAGTTTGGGCGCCGCCCGAGTATAGCATCGGGTTCGCGCTGGTGCTCAAAGCAATAGAGGCGTGCGGAAATCCCGCAGTGGCACTGCCTCAGGGACCACCCTTCTTCCGCTTCAGCAATGGGGATGAATGCGCTCGCTGTCTGTGGTCCGCAGGGTTCCGTGGTTCTATCACCACTAGAATTGCGATGACTTGGGTTCTACCCGGTCCGGAGGCGTTTTTCAACGCATTCTATACGGGCACGCCGCGGACTGGTGGCATTCTTCGCGCCCAAGCACCGGAGCAACTGAGCGCAATCAAGAGCCGCGTGTTCGAGCTGGTTCGCCAGTATGAAGTTGACGGGCAACTTCGCATTCCAATGGCAGCCGCACTTAGCACAGCCATGAAAATCTGATTCAATCTCATCGTTACACCCCGGGTAGACAGTTGGCTGCGCCTTCTGGTTTTCCGATAGAATGCTTTCTTGTTGTCTACGAGATCGGGTTGTATGCGCGATAAATTCGTCAGGGTGGCCGCTCTTGTTTTGCTAGCCTGTTTGATGCCTGTCGCAATAGCTGCGGCAGTTCAGCAAACCTATTGGAAAGGTTCTTCGGCAGGATACGCCGTTGATTGGTCAAGTGAAGACCTTCGCGTTGCTGATGAGAAGACTGGCGCAACAGTGTTCTCTGCAAGTGATCATGCTCGCACGAATTTTGATCGAGTTAAAAATCGCTTGAAGCCCGGACAGCGGTACGAGGAAGATTACGAGCTCCTTTCTCTGGTCGGGCCTGTGCTGAGTTTGGAGTACCATGCCAGAATCTTTGCTCCCGGAGTGGCGAAGTCCGTCGTGGGAGACGTCGTGCCAGGGACAACGATCACGGGGGTAACCCGTTACGTTGCGATCGATCTGCGGGATCCGTCCGGATCAACTGATCGGCTTGCCAGTGATTATGAGCAGCAGCTTGAGCAGGCCCACGCTATCAAGTTATCGGATGTTTTTGCGGAGAAAGATGTGCTTGCTGCATTTAGCAATGACACCATCATTCAATCGACCGTGGATACTTCGTCAGTGAAATCGTTGCGCGATTTGGTGAAGTCTTTGCAGGGCAAACATTTGCCGGCACCCGACATGTGCGGCAAATTTGATTGGGGGCTGCTCAACGAGTTCGGCGTTCATCATTTGCGAGGAACCAAGGCTGCTGTGCGTTTCGGCATTTCGGGGTCCGAGCCGAGACCCGAATTGCTCTCTGAGCTAGGCATGCTGGTTTCGATACCTGCGGCGTGGCAGCCTAAGTTCCTCCTTGCCGCGGAAGGCAAGGAGGGGGTCCTCATGGGGACACTTAAACGCAAGACCGGCCCCGTTAGAACTCATTTTGAGTTCAAGTCGGATAAGAAACACTAACCGAGAGTCCGTATAGTCGATTGATTGGCTCACTTGTGGAGTGTGATCGCAAGCTAAATCGAAATGTTGGTGGACGCATATTGAGCCTTAGATACGGGAAGAATCGTAATGAGTTCAGACAGGAGCCAGGCGGTGGAGCAATCTCCGAATCCGAATGCGCAGCGATACATCATCATGGCTTCGATTGGAGTTGCGGTGATTGGGACGGCAATCATGTCTTTGTCTGGCGCCAAACAAGTATCGGTCACTTCCAAAGGCGGTTCTAAACCCGCCGCGGCTCAGACAATGAGCGTTGTGGCACTGCACACCATAAAGAAGGGGAGCGGCGTCAACTGGGGCGATGTTGGTGTACTGGAGACATCGCAAGTTGTGCGCAGTTATCCCGATTTCGCCAAGGAGGCCGGCAAGCTCAAGTTCAACCAGACCACCAAGCGGGTCGGGGTGGCGAAGAGAAATCTGAAAACCGGCGAACCGCTCTACAGCAAGACTGTCAGTTTCGATAAGGGCGTTCTGACCAAAAAGAAGTGATATCGTCCAACCCGGGTGAGGTTTAAGCGCACGTGGAATATAGTCCGGGTACCCGAACCGGAGCGGCGAACATTGCAATCAGTTGCCTCAGGATTGAACCTGGATGAGTTATTGACGCGAGGGGTGGAACTCAAAGCCAGCGACGTGCATCTTCACAGCGGTTATCCGTTGATGGTTCGAGTCGCAGGAAATGTCGTGCGAATTGACGAAAACAATTTATCGCACGCCCAGCTGCATGATCCGCTGATTGCCTTGCTGAGCGATAGAGACAAGCAGGTATTCGCGCAAAAGAAGGACGTGGACTTTACTCACGAAATTCCCGGCAAAGCCCGGTTGCGTGGCAGCCTCTTTACCTCGCACTTGGGTATCAACGCGAGCTTTCGAATCCTCCCCCCGGAGCCTGTGTCGCTCGAGGCTCTCAACTTGCCGCCGACGCTGGCGCGCTTCACTGAGTATCACCACGGCATCGTCCTGGTGACTGGACCTGCAGGGTCGGGAAAGAGCACTACGCTCTGTGCACTGGTGAATCTGGTGAATGAGCACCACAAAGGAAGCCACATTCTGTGTCTGGAGGAACCGATTGAAACCTTGCACCCCAACAAGGGTTGCGTAGTGAATCAAAGGCAAGTTTTTCTGCACACCACCAGCTATGAACGGGCGATGCGCGCGGCTCTCCGTGAAGATCCCGACGTGATTATTATAGGAGAAATGCGTGACGCTGAGACGATTTCGCTTGCGCTCACTGCTGCTGAGACAGGCCACCTGGTGATGGCATCGATGCACACCACCGACGCAATCAAGTCGATAAGTCGAATCGTTGATGCGTTTCATCCGGAGAAGCAGTCGCAGATTCGGACAATGCTTGCAGAATCGCTTCAGGGCGTATTTAGCCAGGTGCTGCTACCCACTGTTGATGGCAACTCTAGAGTTCTAGCATACGAACTTCTGTTCGTGACACCTGCCATATCGACGATGATCAAAGAGAAGAAAACATTCCAGATCCCATCCGTCATGCAAACAGGTAAGGCTCAAGGCATGATTACTCTGGGACAGAGCGTTGGTGAACTTGTTCGTGCTGGAACTATCTCGCGAGAGACGGCGAAAAAGTATGTTGACGAATCGTTGCTTTAAGCGGGGAAATTAGAAATGGCACAATTAGATGCACTATTCAAATACGTTAAGGACAACGGCGCGTCAGACTTACATTTAGTGGTTGGCGAGCCTCCGAAGATTCGCCTTCATGGCAGTATTACAAACATTCCTAGCGTACCTGCGCTTGCCGAGCCAGTGATGAGGAAGCTGTTGTTCGAAATTATGAACGAGCATCAGGCGAAGCTGTACAGTGAGGACAGAGACTTAGACTTTGCCTACGCACTACCAGGAGTGGGGCGATTCCGTTGTAATTACTTCTGGCAAAATAGAGGGCCTGCAGCCGTATTTCGATTGATTCCCGAAAAAATTCGCGCGCTCACCGATTTGAATCTGCCACCTGTAATCGCTACTCTGGCGGATTACAACAGAGGGTTGATTCTGGTTACAGGGCCTACAGGAAGTGGGAAATCGACCACGCTGGCAGCCATAATCAACGAAATCAACGAGAAATATCCGCGGCACATCGTTACCATCGAGGATCCGTTGGAATTCGTTCACCAGCCCAAGAAAGCCTTGATCACTCACCGCGAAGTTGGAACTCATGCAGAGAGTTTTGACAGCGCGTTGAGAGCGAGTGTTCGAGAAGATCCAGACGTTATTCTGGTCGGTGAAATGCGTGACCTTGAGACGATCAGGTTGGCGATAACCGCAGCAGAAATGGGTTTCCTTGTCTTCGGCACGCTACACACGAACTCGGCAGCAAAAACTGTCGACCGAATTGTTGACGTTTTTCCCGCGACTCAGCAGCCGGCCGTGCGCACCATGCTTGGTGGTTCGCTTGTGGCGATTGTTTCGCAGCTGTTGGTTAAGTCGGCAGACCTTAAGGGCCGGTGTTGCGCGAACGAAATCCTCCTAGGAAGTGCAGGACTTGCGAATGCTATTCGCGAAGGCAATATCAGCATGATCAAAAACATGATTCAATCGGGTGGCAGTCAAGGCATGCAAACGATGGATACTGCTTTGGAACGACTGATGCAAGCCGGCAAAGCCGACGCTGAGGATGTTTACCTAAAGGCTACGGACAAGTCCAAATTTCAGAAATACGTTCCCCAGAAAGCCATGGTTCGTTGACCCCACTAAAAAGAAGGCAGCCCCGGAGCGGGGCTGCCTGGAATTACTTTTTGTATCCTCCCAGCAAGCTGGGATTACTTAAGTTACTTGATCAATCGACTAATTGACTCTGTTAACCCTCCGCGGATGACAGTTCCCGAATACTCTCTGACAAATACTTGGACAGTACTTCGAACTATAACTTGGACGGTACTTTTCGAACAAATGGACTAAGTACTTCGAACAATAACTCGGACAGTACCTTTTGAACAAATGGACTAAGTACTTCGAACAAATAACATGGACAGTACTTCGAACAAATAACTTGGACAGTACTTCGGTCAAATAACTAGGACTGTACTTCGGTCAAATAACTAGGACTGTACTTCGGTCAAATTACTAGGACAGTACTTCGGTCAAATAACTAGGACTGTACTTTCGGTCAAATAACTAGGACTGTACTTTCGGTCAAATAACCAGGACTGTACTTTCGGTCAAATAACGGACTAGGACATGTATCTCGGACAATTGGACTATGTAACTTGAACCTCGTACAAGCACTTTTATACCAAAAGAATCTCGCCGGTTCTAACCGCCTTAATCTTTTCTTTACATTTTGTTGCGTTCTCGCTTCCTCAGCCGTTCAAAGGTGTCTTGAGAGATTGCAGGCTCTGAATCGCTTTGCCCTTGCTACATAGGATAAGACATGAGTAGAGGTTTTCCTGAATCGCGTTCGGCCTGCTCTTTGCGTGACATGAACTCTCGTTGCAATTTTGCGCGCCTGGTGAAGTACAGTCGGCGCTGTTCAGCATTGAGATTTTGCCAGCGGGGGAAATGGTAATCTCGAGTACTGCAAAGCAGTTCATACCAGTGTTTTGCAATGGTCTCGGCCGTGTATTCCCGACTTCGAGCTAGAGCATTCTCGGCCATTGTTTTGCGGAGGGACGGATTCTCTTTTAATCTAACGATGGCGGACTTAATGTCCTCCATCGAACTGACTTCCAGATAGTCGGCCTGGCTGCGGCGATGGTAGCGGTAGCCGCTCTCCACCGCCAGGATTGCGGGTAGACCCGCATGCCATGCATTGAACAATTTCGTCGCGGGTTTTTCGCCATAGGCGACGCTCGCTTCTGTATCGCTTATGGTGTATGCGTCGTAGTGGCGAATTTCGCGAATGGCAAGAAATGCGTCGAGGTCGCTGTAATTGTGCCACTCTGCGTGCATGCGTGTTTTCAGCTGCAGACCGTTGCGCGCCAGCCAGTCGATGAATTCGGACGTCTGGACTTCGCCTGCGAGATTCTCTATGTCTCCCACGAATCCGATGTTGGCGAAAGTGTCTCCGCGCGACTCTGCTCGCGGTATCAGTCCTGGTTGCGGGTAGTGAGGGACGTAGGTTCTTGGCCAGACCTCAACATCGAGTAGATGCATATCTATCGGGTTCTGAATCACATGCAGTTGAGCGTAATAATGCACATCCCAATCGCCCTTCGCGTAAACCAGAAACTGTTTGCTTGTTGGTCTGAAGTCCGCCGGAAATGATTTTCTATGGCAGACGATGATTCCTTCTTGCGGTATCTCGCTACTGACACGGCAGTTTAGGTCCGAGTATTGCAGAAGCAGAAAAGTTTGAATCAGATGTGCGATTTCGCCTGCATGTGGCGGATGCAAGATCGTTGCCGGTAGCAGGTCTGCGCTGGTTTTAATGCCGCAGTTTTTGATCTCTTTTGAGACGAAGAATGTTATCGGTGCACTTTCCATGGCTAGCCGTTCTGAAGATGAACTCCGCCGTCAACGAACATGCATTCTCCTGTGACAAATTTCGCATCAATCAGATAGTTCATCGCGTGGATGATATACTCCGGTCCGCCTTTTAGTTGTAGCGGAACTTGCTTAGCCCGTTTCTCCATGTAATCACCGACTACTTCATCCACCGGTTCAAATGTCGAGCCTGGCGCAATCGCGTTTACTCTGATTGCCGGGGCCAGTGCACGCGCAGACATGCGGGTCAGCGACCAGAGGGACTTCTTGCTCAGGTTATAAGCAAAGTAATCCACTGTCGTCGAATTGACGAAAGTGTCCAAAATATTGATTACCTGACCGTTGCCGAACAGGCGGGCAAACTCTCGCGTCAGAATGAACGGGGCGCGCACATGGACGTTCATGTTCTTGTCGAACATTTCGTCGTCCGTGTCAAGCATGTCCAGGTTGTGGAAAATCGATGCATTGTTGATGAGCAGGGAAACATTCATGCCGGACGCGTGCACGTTGTGCATTAGTGTGCTCATCGCGTCTCTGTCCGACAAGTCGCACGCGAACAAATTGCAAACTCTTCCTTGTGCTTCGATCAGCTGGCTCGTCTGCTCAGCATCATCCTTCGACGAGTTGAAGTGCAGAGCGATGTCATAACCGCGCGCCGCCAAGCTAAGAGCCAAGGCCTTGCCCAATCGCTTCGCAGATCCGGTGACAAGAGCTGTCTCAGCCATTGTAATTCTCCTGGAATGCCAAAAGTTTGTTACTCTCCGCGTCGCGCCAGGTACCGCTCATAAGCACTATCTGGCGTCTGAGGGCGCATCGTGCGATAAAGAATGAAACTACCCATAGATAATGCGAAGAGACCGAGGGCCCCGTATACAATGACCGTGTCGTAGTCTACTTCGTGTACTAAGGCAATATTCTTGACGTTGCCTGGTTCGTACCAGACATCAACTTTTTCGCCTTCTTTGATCAGTCGATCACGGGGCATCAAGGCGGTGGATTGATGTATCCGCCCGTCTACCGGATAGCTAACATTGGCTATCTTGTCTCGTCCGACGGGATTGATGCGGATGACAATTTTGTCGATAGTCCCGGTTACATTCTTGAAGCTGAGAGACATGATTCCGAGTGCGTAGGTGCTGATCGTGATCCACAGCAATAGTGACGCAACCACCAACAACGCGAATGCTGCTACTTTTGGCGGAATGAATGGTTTCGTTTCCGGGCTTTTCGGACCGGTGGATGAGGATTGCTCTTCGACAAGATTGCTTGCGTTCATGTTCAAACTCTAGCTGGGAGGACTGGTGTGCCAACCTCGACGCGGGTCGGGCACGCTGCCGCTTTTCAAGTTGTCATATTCTAACACCCCCGGGCTTAACGCTTGCTAAGCCTTAGCGGCATCCGCCCGTGTGGTTTCAGTGAACCCCGCGGACGGCTTGGATGCTCCAGCTGGGGTTCACTGGTACAAGCCAGTATCGCCTCTAATGACCGACACAATTAAAATGCTCTCAAGCATTGCGAAATGGTTGTCCTCGTAGTAGCGCGACGGCGATGACCTTAGTCGCGTCCTCTAGTTGCAGGGTGAATGACGGAGCTCTGTGCCTAATTTTCCCGACATTTTCGTTGTCAATCCATTGTTCGGGAATTGGCTCATTGGAATAAACTGAGGTATCCATGAAAACAGTTTTGTTGGCGCTGTTTGTACTGGGGGTTTGTGCGCTGCCTGCTCGGAGCGAAATTTTGCAGGGCGGAGTCGAGGAGAGTGCTGTCATTGAAGGCAAGCTCACTGCCCTTAGACCAAAATGGGCCGAGCAGAACCTTGTGGAACATTGTTCATGCATCGATCCCCATAAAGTCCGTGCCGTAGAAATTAACGGGCGGTGGCAGCTGATGGATCAGGCGCAAACTATCGCTGATTTTTCGTTCGACAAAGCTGGCGCGGACGCCGCAGTGAGAGTTCTTAAGCACTATGGTTTTACTCAAACGTGTTGGGCGGGACATCCTACCAGCAATGGCATGCATGACATGCAGTACTTCAAGACCCCCGAAGGCGTGCCTGCTGGAGCTATGGCTGGAGAGGACGCCATTGGCATGAATCCCGAAGATGTGAAAACTGAGAGGCTCCAAGGCTCCTGGAAGGTCACCTGTGGCGATATTTGGCTCATGGATTTTGGACAAGATCAGGCAGCTGCTGAGCAGGCGCGCGACATAATTCACCTTTACGGATTCAGCAAACAGTGTTTCGTGGGTAATCCGAATCGTGTGCTGATGTATTTCCGCAAATAGCCCAAGCTTGCTGGACTAGCTCTATGGCGTGTATTGAAACAACTGATATCCGGCTCGGTTAAATCCGCAGACGACGCTTCTTCCGGCAATGGCGGCGTGACCGATGCCGTAGCTTTCGTCGTTGTTTTCCGGTGCTTTGACTGAGCCTGCGTAGGTGCCTGAGTACAAGTGCCAGTAATGAAGCGCCGCTTGCCTGTCGACAGCGGCTATGCAGCCGAGCTGTTCATGTAACACAATGGGAACGCCGCCATTTCCCCAGGCGACGTTGACAGTAATTGCTGTCTGCCAGACTGGCTCACCGCTTTCGGCGTCATACATGGCTATGAACCCGCCGCGCAGAGAATTCCAATCGTAGTCGGATTTGTAGCTGTCGGGCGCGTATCCCGCGAAAATAATAAATTTGGAATCTGCCGTGAACGTAGACCATGATGGTGCGAAGCTTGCATCAGCAAACCAGACGCTGCTGAGTGTCGGCTTGCCATCGCGAGTACCCAGAGCAAAACATGCGATCCTTTCTGTTGCTCCGAAGGCAATTTTGTCTCTGGGGCTTACAGAAAGTGCTGCCGTGATACCCCAGTCCTCCAGCAACACGTGCCGTTCGATTGCCTGTTTGCGATCTCGTATCGACGGAGGTACTTTCTCGGAAACAATGATCCCCGGTGTAACAGGGTCGGCTACTTTGTCCCCTCGTCCTGAAGTGCTGATCAATCGATCGCCGATCAACTCCAGGCACTCCGCATCGCCAATCCAATGCAATCTACCGCGTTCCCGGTACGAAGCCGCATCAATGTCAACCAATGTGCCAAGGTGATTCATCAAAAGCAACCGTCCGTCGAGCGATACTGCACCGTGGATGTCGAGGTCATACTCGGTGGCTTCTGTTCCATTTCGGTACTCGCTGCGGGCGAAGATTCCCGATGGCACGAGCCTATCGCCGTCGACCAGTTTGAATTCTATGTTCTTGCCCAAGTTGTTGATGACGAGAAGGTCGTTAAGACGCTTTATCCGTCCGATCCCGGGCGATTGTCCGTTGACTATTGGACTGGTAGTGTCAGTCGCTCGTTTGTTGATATGCGCAAAAGACAATTTAGGGCTACCTGAACTGACCCGGGGCCTGTTTTATCCACATGTATTTTGCCGCAAAAGTGCTGTTAATGCTAGCCATGTGAAGTCGACTCGCGCTGGAACCGGTGAGTCGGAGCCAGGGACCCCGATGGCGGACATCATGAGGGTAATATATTTTTGCGTGACTTGCGGGTGACTTTCGTTGGATGGTTTCGGGACGCCCCCACCGTGATAATGCAGTTGTGAGGTTTCGTTTCCTCGCTCGCCAGGTGGAATTTGCCATTTCTCTGTTTTGAGGTCTTTCAATGAATATTCGAGCTATGCGCGCACCGCATGCAATACCGTCACGCATGGCTGCGGCAAAGTATTCGTTCATTTTGGAACCCGGTTCCTACCGACTGGTTCGTCTGCTTTTGGCAGGAGTGGTCGTTGTTTCGATTGCAACCACGGCGGCCGCGTTTATATCTCCTGTGGGGACTTTCAATCCAAGTTTCAAAGCCAATATCGCTGTTGAAAGGACTGCTGCCCTGCGCGTGACGCCTAGTAGTAGTTCTAAGCAATTGGCTGATACCCTGACCGTGGCCGCTGCATCGTCCCTACCCGCTCCCGCGAACTTAGATGATGCCCGGCCTATAGTGGGACCCGACACGGCAGGCACTGTTCGCGTCAACAATCTAGCTTGACTGGAAGCACTGTGTAACCTCGCCGGAGGCGGGGTCTCAATCATGTTTTCCGTAGCTGCCTGCAGTGACGGAGTTTTTGCCCTGGTCTGCAAAAATGGAAAGAAGCGGCGTGTCATTCGGGGCGCAATACTGGCCGCGATTGCCTGTGCCGTGCCGGTCTCTATTACTGGTCTAATTCGCTTGCTTGCCACCGCGAATCTTTTCTCTTAACCGCTAGGGCTAATTGCGCGCGCGAACTTTCCCTACCAGCGGTGGTAGGCCGGGTGCCCTTCCTTTACAGCGACGAAAACTGCGTCGCAGGTGGCGCAAAGTTCATCACCGGCAAACAGTTCGCCTTGTACTTCCGCTTTTCGCTCGGATGAATTCACAACCGAAGCTTTTACCGTCAGATTCGTTCCTGAAGGAGTCGGTCTCAGAAACTTTACCGTGTATTGTGCTGTCACGGTGCAGGGGGGCGCGTTCATGCCGTTTCTTTGCATCAAGTGCCAGGCGGCTGTCCAATTGCAATGGCAGTCAAGGATGCAACCGATCAATCCGCCGTAAAGAAAGCCTTTAAATGCCTGATACTTCATGTCCGGCTGAATATGGCAGACCAATCCTTCTTCGAAGGGAAAGCTCTTGATGCGCAGCCCCTGCTCGTTGGCAGGACCACATCCGTAGCAGATACTTCGCGCGGCGAATTGGTCTTGGAGGCTGACATCATTGTGCATTTTCATTCTTCCAAAGGGTTTGATTGATTTTAGCTTCTTAAATACTGAAAAGGAAAAGGGGCACCTTTCGGCACCCCTCGTCCTCTTGATGGAGATCAAAGCTTATTTGCAGCACGGTCCGCTCGGGCAGCACGATGCGCCGACCGCGCAGCAGTTTTGTACTGCCGCGATAACGGAGGGAGCCGATACTGCGCCAAGGATCAGAAGCGCTGCGGTTATAACTATTCTTTTCATATGTAACACCTCAAAAATAACGACTGTAAAAAATCTTGTTGTTCAACTACTTGCAGCACGGGCCGGCCGGGCAGCATGGTGCACTCACGGCGCAGCAGTCTTGCCCTTGGGGGGCTGCCTGAACTGTGGTTGCTGCGAACGCGGTGAAGCCGCAAAGCATCAATGCAGTAGCTAGAAGAATATTCTTCATGATTAAAAACCTCGATAGAAGTTGACTGTCTAAACCTTTTGAGCGCCCGCCGCTGGCGGGCACACGGATCTTTTGGTTTGTAGCCGGCTTTAAATCAGGAAGGATCTCTTCAGTAAATAGACTTTGTTAGTCGCTAAGTGGAGTGGTCTGCGCGTATGCGCAGAAGCACCTATCGAAAGGGTTGTGTGAAGCGGAAATGCTGAGCTGTCTAAGACAGGCGTCTGGTTTCCAGCTAGATCGACGGTGGCGGTGGGCGCAGGAATTATGGCGTCGACCGTGTCCCGGGGATCGGAAACTTCGCAGCAGCAATCGTTGTGCCCGGTCTGTTCTTCCGGCTCAAGCGAGATATTGGAATCATCGCTGTCTGATGAAGCGACCGTGGACCTGGTGTCGGTCTTGCCAAAGTCAGTGAAAACAGTCTCGGAGACCGGAGCTTCAATGCAGCAACATTCCGGCATCACTTGTGCGCACAGTGGAGCGCTCTCGACCGCTGGTACACCAGCTGACATCAAGAGGCAAAGTAGTGCCAATGCTAGGAATCGCTTGAGCATGCTATTCACCGACGTACACCTAAAAACAATTGTTCCAGGCACGATATGAATTGTAACTCATATTGGTGGCGCGTACAACAACAATCTACATCGAGTCTGCGAAGCTGCTGCGACATGATAACCCGGTCTGCAGTCGCGGCACGCATTGGTCGACATGCAAAGATTCTAGAAGTTGTCTGTAGCTTTTGCCGCGTGCGCTTCAGCCGCTGCATCCACCGGGTGTTGTATCTCGCGCATTGGATCTCTCAATGCCGGGTGCGCCGGAGCTTCGATGTGGACAGAATGCTAAATCAAAAGCCTGGCTTTTCGAATCCATTTCGACTTTTCCGACCAGGTTGCCTTGCTGATCTTTTATCTCTCCTGCCGCATTGACGCGGCCATGGAATTCATCAGTTTTTGATGCATTCTTGTCGGCGAATGCTGCCGAGTCAATCGCCAGCATGCTCGCGACGCCAGCCAAAGCACATACAAAAAGTTTGGCTCCTACAGTGTCTCTCATAGTCCCTCCCGCAAGAAAGTAGATTGCCGCTTCGGTAGAAATTGTGGTGCGAAAAACCAAGTACAAGACGACCTGTTCGGTCGACGGTTCCGCGTGAGTTTGCCGGTTGATTCCTTCCAATTTTGGGAGCGAGGACGAATCTTCACTAAGCGTCGCATCACGAAATATCTAGATTACGGAACCTCGGGGGATAAGTTTTCGCCTACCTGAATGTACAGCAGGTTTTACTAGAATCCTGTATGACACGAACAGGACCTGTTGACTGGGGTGAAATCCGTATTCTGGCGGATTACTCCGCTAGAGAGGAGGAGAAGAGAATGGCTACCGAACAAAGAGAACGGGACGTAATTGTAACCCCCGCTTCGGAATCGAGCTCTGCGGCCGGAATGGGGATAGTCTTAGCCGTTCTGGTCATGCTTGCCCTTGGTGCGATTATGTATTTCTGGGCTTCGAGCAACACGGCTCCCACAACTAACACTCAAATTGAGCGAGACACGGTGATAATACCAAAAGGTGAGACGCCGCTAACACCGCCTACGGTTCCTGGAGATGCACCGCCTGTAACGCCACCAGCCGTTCCGGGTGAGGCTCCATCCACGCTGTTGGAAGTACCCGCTAAGTAAGGACTCTATTCTCACTCGATGTTCGCGGATGGGCTCAACTCGTGAGCCCGCGCGACGTCGGGCGCGAACCGTGGAACCCTGAACAAATGGGATTACCTAAAGTTTAAATGCCAGTCCGCCCGTTCCCCCCCGGGCGGACTCAGTTTTTGCGGTCCGGGTCGGGTACAAATTGGTAAAAGCATTCAATCGCCAATAATAGAAGTGCTAGTGCGATTAACGTCGTCGCTTCTTTCCCGAACTCTGAGCCGCTTGTTGTTGAAACGGGGTCAAGTCTGTTGGATAGGATAAGATGTCTGACCATAGGTCGCCTGTCTTTTCCAACCGGTCCTGAACCGTGTGCATCACAAAGTCTGTCGGGTAAACATTGTCTAGTTCATTCCAGCCCAATGGTATTGAAATTGGTGCTTGCGGTGCAACTCGCGGTGAATAGATTGTCGCGAGTGTTTTTCCTCGAACGTTCATGTTCACGTCCACAAAGATTTTGTTTGTTCGTTTCGCAATCGACCACTCCAGTGTAACCAGCGTCGGATGTTCCTTAAGGATCAGGCGCCCTAATGCCTCTGCGAAGTCTCGCACTTCTTCAAACTGCAAATTGCGTACGATGGGAACGTAGAGGTGAAGACCGGTTTTGCCTGTTGTTTTTATGTAGGCTTTCGCCCCTATAGAATCGAGAATCTCCTTTATGAGCTTTGCCACTCGGCAAGTTTCCTTAAAGGCCTTTTGATTTAACTCCGGTTCGTCTCCCGACTTTTCCTTCCCGCTATAAATGTATGGATCAAGGTCGAAGCAAAGAAAATCCGGGTAATTCAGAATTGAACTTTTCAAATTGGCAGCAGAGCCGGTGAATAATGTCGATTGAGTCTCTGCTGTTCTGTCCGGCGTTATACGCGAGTGCCATGTGTGCAATTCCAGGTCTGCAAGTTGAGCCAGCCACAACAGTGTTGCCAAGTTATTGCAGACCATGTATTCCTGATCTTTGTTCGCGTCTTGTCCAAAGAGATCGACCGTTTCGACATACTCTGGAAGCTTGTGTTCCCAGTGCTTTTGGTAGAACCTGGTGCCGGCAATTCCGTTGGGAAAACGTAGCAGGGTGATTGGTCTGTCATGCAAGTGCGGCAACGCATATGGACTTACTTGAGCTAGATACTGAACATAATTTCGCTTGGTTATTGCAGGATACTTTTCGGTGGCCGGCCAAAAGACCTTGTTGAGATTTGAAAATGAAATGTCGTGACCTTCGACGTGAAGAACCAGTTTTTCCTGCTCTCCATCCAGCTGTTCAAGCACCCGGGTGACTTCCATATTCGCGCGTGAGTTTCCCGTTGAGCCGGCGTTGAGAGCGGACCTGCGTTTGCTTCTTATATTGTCCTTCTTTAGCATAACATCGTATCCATTGTGACTAGCCTGCTTTAGTCGGGGGCTTGATTGCTTCCTTCGATTCGCCGTCGAAGGCAACCGTATGAAAACAGGTACTCGTAACCAGGTTCAGCTCCCTGGAAGTTTTCCTTCGCGAACCTCTTCAATAGTGCGTCCTGCTACGACTGACGTATCGTCTTCCGTTAGAACTTCAGTTTCGGACGTGAATTCGTCGTTCCGCCGTCTGACCTGGAAGTTTCTCTCACTGTACCCGCTCCGAGGTCCAGCGGATAGTCGCCCTGTCCTGCCAAGATGTTCCGTCGACTGCCGGCCGGGCATGCAAAAAGGACCGAGGTGCCTGACACTGCTGTCCGACACCTCGATTTCGGGCGAACTGAAACTGTGATTCGTAAACCACCGCTTCTTTTACTGCTGAGGCTTCGCCGATTCAAATTTCGCTAAACGCGGGCACGGTGTGTGGGCGAAACTCAAATGGTTTTGGCACCGTGCTTGGTGCGCAACCGAATTATTGGACCGGGAAAGTCAGAATCGGCAAAGCTTCTCAGTTCAAATACCGGTCTTTCTAACTAGAGGCGAAACCTTTAATGCGTCAACGGCCTCATAATTCAGGTCTTGGTTTCGCATTTGCCACCGTGGAATTGTGTGGTCGCGATCGATCAGCACGGCTTTTGTGAATGACTTGTCTTCGATTACGACAGGTTTGCTGATTTCTTTCATGACGTGCGGAGGTGTTTCGACGAACGTAACGTATGAGGGCGTATGACCGTCCCACATTACCCACGTCTCTGCGTTCGCTGCCGGTGCCGATAGAGCGCCGCCTGAGACGAGCGCCAGCACCGCATAAACCATTGATTTCTTCATAGAAGTCTTCTCCATGTGTGTGCAAAGCATTGAATTGGTGCTCTAACTACAGACGCAACACGAATGAGCTAGTACCGATTGACTGATGCCGGAAAGTATTGATCGGACGAAGGATATGAGTAAAACTGGAGAGTTAGGCGGTTTAGTACACAACAAAGTTCCGCACATTGTGTGATCGGTAAGCAGTCACTTAATGTTGAGTTCGAGTTAGAGAATTTTTTTGACGAAGCGCTCGATGCGTTCCAGCGCTTGTTCAATTCTTTCAATACTGTTCGCGTACGAACAGCGTACGTATCCCTCTCCGCCCGTTCCGAATGCGTCACCGGGGACTACTGCGACACGCTCTTCAAAAAGCAGCCTCTCTGCGAACTGTGCGCTGGTCAGGCCGGTCTGTTTGATTGAGGGAAATGCATAGAACGCCCCGTCCGGCAATCTGCACTGCAAGCCCATAGTGTTGAAGCCTTCGACGATGAAGCGTCTGCGTTGGTTGTACTGGTGCACCATCTCGAGCACGGGACCTTCGCCTCTCATTGCTGCCTCCAGCGCTGCTTTTTGGCTTGCAATCGGTGCGCAAAGCATGGTGTAGGAGTGGATCTTCATTAGCGTTCTGAGAATTTCTTCCGGCGCGCATATGTAACCTGCTCGCCATCCTGTCATAGCATATGCCTTAGAAAAGCCGTTTAGATAAATAGTGCGTTCACGAGCACCGCGGCATGATGAAGCGCAAACATGCTTCTGATCGTAAGTGAGGCGATCATAGATTTCATCACTGATTATGTAGAGCCCATGAGCTGACGCCAAGTCGACAATCTTTTGCATCTCGTCGCGTTGCAATGTTGCTCCAGTAGGATTGGAGGGATAACCGAGCAGGATTGCCTTTGTGCGGGGAGTAAGTGCCTGTGCGAACTGCTCCGCTGTTACCTTAAATCCAGTCTCTCCCGACCCGGGAATGCCGACAGGAACGCCGCCGGCAAGCGCGATGCAGGGTTTGTAGGATACATAACATGGTTCAGGCACCAGGACTTCATCGCCGGGATCGAGAATGGCTCGGGCTGCAAGGTCCAGCCCCTCTGAAACACCCACCGTGACCAGAATCTCAGACTCCGGTGCATAGTGCACACCATAGAGTTGTTCCACGTGGCGGCTTATCGCGCGTCGAAGTTCAATCAGACCGTAGTTCGAGGTATAGCTGGTTTGTCCCTTCTCGATCGAATAAATGGCGGCTTCTCTAATGTTCCATGGTGTCACGAAGTCGGGCTCGCCGACACCTAGTGAAATTGCATCTTGCATGCTTGCTGCGATATCGAAAAATCGACGAATTCCAGAGAAGGGAATCTCGGTGGCTGCGCGCGATAAGGACCTTAACTGTGGTTGCGTTTCGCTCTTCTCGCCCATCTTCGCTGCTCTCTTCTTTGTGATTTACGGGCTGACAATCAATCTTTCGTCAGTCTCCGGTTCGTTATACATCACGTGATCTTCTTTGTACTTGCGCATAATGAACTGCGTCATCGTACCGGTGACCCCGTCTATGGTGGCAATTTTTTCTGCCACGAAGTTACCGAGGCTTCTCAAACTATCGGCTTCGACTTGAATTCGCAAATCACTGCCGCCGGAAACCAGCCACACGCTTCTGACTTCAGGAAAACGCGCAATACGCATAGCTATTGCGTCAAATCCAACTTCGCGGGCCGGTTGCACTTTCACGTCGATGAATGATACGACTTTCTCGATACCAATTTTTTCCCAATCAATTGTTGCGCCATAGCGTTTTATGATGCTTTCCGCTTGCAACCGCTCAATGGCGGCGCTGGTCTCTTCTAAGGATTTACCGATCATTCGAGCTACAGTTTCCAGCGGTGTTCGACAATCCCGCTGCAAAATGCCCAAAATTTCAAGGTCTGATGCTACTTCTTTCATAGTGAGACGAAGTTTAGCATACTGATAGGTGTTCTACATACGTGCCTGAAGGGAGGTGAATTGCCCGACAGCTTGCATTGGCAACCACGGAAAATCGCGTATGAGACTGCGTTATGACGGCAATCTTATGAAATGAATCGCCGTTTTGAGCTCCTTCCCTATTATCATGTTAACAACCTTGCACCTGGAGGCAACATGACTACATCGACTGCTGCTGCGCCTGCCGTTTTCAGCGATACAACGAAAGACGCGCTGAAGGAAAAAATTGGTCCGGCGCTGGGACGCATCCCGAGCGGCGTCTATATCGTGACGCTCATGCGCGATGGTCAGAGGCACGGAATTCTGGCGACATGGTTGGCTCAAGCCGGATTTTATCCTCCGAAAGTTTCCTTAGCCGTGAACAAAGAGCGACCGATTCTCAATGCAATGGTTCCTGGAAGTCTGATCACGGTCAATGTGCTGTCCAGCAAAAACATGGACATCTTCAAGAAGTTCGCCGGTCCCGCGGCTGAAGGTGTCGATCGTTTCGAGGGTTTGAACACACTGGAACGCGAAGCTGCTTCCAGTCCGGTGTTTTCCGAAGCTGTTAGCTTCCTCGAGTGTCGGGTGGAAAACCTGGTTAATGCAGGCGATCACGTAATAGTTTTAGCTGAAGTGGTCGATGGCCGTGTTCTTTCCGAAGAACAGCCAATGACCCATATTCGCAAGAACGGTTTCAACTACTAGGTAGCGAGACTTCGGTACTCACAGTACGGAATTCCATACGTACCTCCGACTATTGACGTGTGCGACAATCTTGCGCATTTTTTCGGGTGTCTGTTACTCGGATTTCTTTGGACGAATCCTGCGCAAGCTCTTATGTGAAGATGCTGGCATAGATTTGCTTTTCAGACTGTGTCCTCACGTAACGGGCAATCGTATTTTGTAGCCTCCTGGCGGTGGTTGATCCATTGGATGTTTCCGGACATTGTGCGGAATTTGTAAGCACGAATGTCGTTGAGCTTGTCTCCGGAAAACGGGAACTGGTACGGATTCTGTCGCGTCGAACCCCGCGGAAAGGCTTATTTCCATCCTTAGGAGGTGCAGTAATGGATAAACGCAAAGCCGCGTTCATCGTGACCGCTGTCGGCGCCATACTGGCTGGTGCCGTGGCCCCTTTAGCGTCATTCGCTGAATGCTATATATACAAATTCACGTCTCAACCAGTATTAGTGGAGTCCCAGCCCGTGGCTGTTCGACGGTTCGTCGACAGAGTTCAGCCAACCATAACGATTGAAAGGCCGGTACTAGTGGAACGCACTCTCAGTGCACCTGTTTTGCTGGAGGATAGTTGTGCACCGGCCCCGGTGCTCATGGATCAGTGCGCTCCTGCAACTCGGGTAATCTCGAAACCGGTGTTGCTCGAAAACCGTTCGACTTTTGCCCCGCGTTTGGTTGGCAGTTCGCGATTCGTGAATAGGACTGTGGTCAGTAGTGTTCTCACCGGCAGCGGAACTCGTGCTGAAATGCTCCAACAATTGCGAACACTGGGCTTACCGATTCTGATCGATAGCAGTGATTTGAACGATTGGGATACAGTAAAGATCAAGAGAAAGAAATTCGGCGGTGTTCGCCAAACCGTTCTAGAAGTGAAGGACTAGTCTTAAGCAACTTGATCGACAGCAAAAGCGGCTTTCAATAGAGAACTCCCGAAGATAAAACGAATCGACCATGGTGCTTTGGGCACCATGGTCGATTCGTTTTGTGGTATCTTTCCCGGGTTGTTGACGGAAATGAGGCAAACGAAGGAGGTACCGTGGGACACATCATCGAAGCTGCGAAAACAGGACGCGCCAGTTGCCGTTCGTGCAAGAAAACCATTGAAAAGGGCGACCTTCGCCTTGGCGAAGAAGTGGACAATCCGTTTGCCGGTGGCGATAAAACTTATAACTGGCACCATCTTGAGTGTGCCTCGCTGAAGAAAGGTGCGGCACTGAAGTCGGCCCTTGAAACCACGGAGATGGATGTTCCGAACAAAGATGAGTTGTTGAAAGCAGCGTCGTCGAACGCAAAGAAAGAAAAGCCAGCCAATTTTCCATACGCAGAAATGGCTCCGACCAACAGATCTACATGTTTGAGCTGCGGCGAAAAGATCGAAAAGGGCAACTTGCGAGTGGCCATCGAGACTGAAGTGGACACTGGCGGTTTCATGCGGCGCGGACCCGGTTACCTTCATCCATCTTGTGTCATTGGACACACCGAAGCTGACCCGGAAGAGATGCTTGAAAAGGTGAAGGCAAACAGCACCAGTCTCACTGATGATGACGGTGCAACGCTGGAAGAAAGCTTCTACGGCTAGCTCGATGCAATTGTAATTTGATTGCTTCGCGCGTCAGGCGGTATTATGTTGTGCCGTTTCGCGAGGTTGCGCCATGACAACAGAAGTAAAGACGAAAGTTCACGGTATTCGAGTGGAAGCACACGGCGGACCGGAGGTTTTGAAGTACTCTGAGTTCGACTTGCGCGAGCCCGGCGCCGGTGAGGTGAGAGTGAAGCTTCATGCGGCCGGTGTCAATTTCATAGATGTTTATCAACGTCGCGGAACGTACAATGTGAACCTGCCTTGGACTCCGGGGTTGGAAGGTTCGGGCGTTGTAGAGGCTGTTGGCGATGGTGTCACATTGTTTCGTGCTGGCGATCGAGTTGCTTACACCGGCGCTCCGGGCTCTTATGCGAAGGCGAACATAGTAACGGCCGAACGATTGATTCCACTGCCGGCAGAACTAACGTTTGAGCAAGGCGCTGCATTTCCGCTGCAAGGAATGACTGCGCACTACCTTCTTCACGAGTTTCACCGAATCAAGCCCGGAGATAATGTTCTGATCCACGCTGCCGCAGGCGGTATGGGCTTGCTGCTGGTGCAATGGGCCAAGAAGTTGCAAGCTCGCGTAATCGGCACCGTTTCCAGTGAAGCAAAAGCGCAGCAAGTAAGAGAAGCCGGTGCCGATGAAGTAATTAACTACTCCACTCATGATTTTGTGGCAGAGAGCAAGAGACTTACTGATGGCAAAGGACCCGAGTACATTATTGACGGAGTCGGCAAGGACACATTCACTAAAAACCTTGATGCCGTTGCTGTTCGCGGTCACGTTACTTTGTACGGATCGGCAAGCGGTCAAGCCGAACCGCTGATGCCAAATTCGCTTCAGCAGAAGTCGATCACTGTTTCCGGGGGCAGTCTGTTCAACATGCTCAATACACGGGAAGAATTGTTGATGCGAGCAAACGGCGTTATGGAAGGGCTGAAGGCCGGATGGCTGAAGCTGTCCATCAACCACACCATGCCACTGACCGAAGCCTCCGTCGCTCATGAATTGCTGGAGAATCGCAAAACAACAGGCAAGATCGTTTTGCTTTGTGGTGACTAGCCTTTTTCTAGTTAGCTAGTGAAAGTTCCAATCGAAAAGTCGCAGGTTCCTCCGGTGAGCCTTCGATGGAGATGACGCCGCCGTGTTCTTTCACTATGCTTCCGGTTATGCTGCTAAAGCGGCTGCTCGTGAGGTCGGGAAACTGTTCGAGAAATCTTTCATTAACTCGCCTGCGGGGGATTTGCGATTCGATTACGAACTGCGCAAGCCTTTCGTTGACATGAGCTCGAAGGGTTACGCTGCTTCCTTCGTCCAAGACGTTTTTGATGATAGTGGCAAGAACACTGGCAACGCGTTCTCCGTCGAGCTTGACTGAGGTATCCGGGCACTCTTCCATGCTTACTGCGCCTTCCTCGCTGCGAGGATCGCACGCAAGTAGCACGGCATTCTCACAGGTGGCACCTAGTGTTGTTGGCTGAATGTTTAGATTGAACGTTCCCGAATGGATCTTCTCGACTGTAAGCAAATCGTGCACCAGTCTAATCACTCGTCGCAACTGGTACTCTGCTATTGCGACGTTGAGCTGGAATGCGGCCGTCTGATTTTCGGCTCCAACAAGGCGCGGCAGTAATGCTACAACACCGAAGACATTTTGTAACGGTGTTTTCATTTCATGAGAAATGACTCCGACCACGTGTTTTCGAAATTCGTCCAATTCCTCCATTCGGTCGGATACATGATGGAAAAACTGGTCCAGCTGCGCCAGTTCGTCCATGCCTGTTTCGGCTCGGGAACGCAATGGTCCCCGGGCCAGTAGTTCTGCATTCCTTCGCAGGTTTGTAAGTCTGTTGGTAATCTGCCGACTAAACTGAGTCGACGACCAAATAGTTAAGAAAATTGCTGCCAGCACCGCCAACGGTGTCGTCATCATAATCCAGGAATAGAGAACTAGTACCGAGTTTTGGTTCCTCCGTTCTTCGTTTGTTGATAGAGCTATTATTCGTCGCCCGTATTGTCTCGCGCCTACACTGCTTCTTTTGAACTCAGCGATTCTTGAGGTGTCAATAAGTTGCGATTGCGCCACCGCCGAAAATCTCTTAGAGGGATCGACTGAGGTCTTCGTGATGGCCATAACTTCCGCCATCGATACTTGCATCTGCGCTACCAGGGGAGTCACCGCCGTGCGATGGGCGGAGAGCTTCTTGAGCTTTTCCAGATGTGCTTCTTGGCTGATCCTCAGTTGCGAGGCGATCTCGCTTTGTTTTTCGTTTCTGACCTCAAGCAAGGTCAGACGCAAGAGGTTGACGCCGGTGATAACGATCTTGTTGACCTCTGCTGTTATCTGTTGTGCATTTATCTGGGCCTCAATCTGATCATTGAGCACATGAACGGCCGTGGACAAGCAGGCAACTAGCACGGTCGTTATTCCGAGCGGTCTGACAATCAGGCTTAATATTTTCGACCGGATCGATACTCTGAAAGGTGGGCGAGGATGGGCTTCCGATTCGGGAAACGCGTGTGCAACGGGAATTCGAAGCCAGAATGAGCTTCCTTCGTTCAGAACGCTTTCTACGCCCATTGTGCCACCATGCTCGGTTGCTATGCTTTTGCAGATTGCCAATCCTAGCCCCGTGCCGCCTTTCTTTGTTCCATCGGTTGTTTCGACTTGTTGGAATAGTTTGAAAATGTCTTCTTGCAGTTCTTTCGGAATTCCTCGACCCTTGTCGCTGACGCGAATCTCAATTTGTTGATCGACCGGAATACCTGCAATGGTGACAACGGATTCACGGGGTGAGTATTTGATTGCGTTGGTGATGAGGTTGATCAAAATTTGGCAGAGCAAATCGAAATCACCGTCGAAAGTGAGATCCGGGCAAGGCTCAATCGAGATGGTTATCCCGTTTTGTTTTGCCATCGGCTCACACAGGAGGGTACCCTGTCGAATAAGATCCGCCAATGTGATTTTTGTCTTGCGCAAAGAAAATGTGCTTGGCGAGCTGCCTGAGTTGACGAGATCCGTGAGCAGCAAAAGCAATCGATCCAGGTTGGTTGTGGCCATGTCGATTCGCTTTTGTGCCTTTTCTGAAATGTTTGGAATGTCGTCGGCAATGCTGTTCAAGATGGAATGCGTTTCCGCCAACGGCCGTTGCAGTTGTCCGTGGATGACTTGTATCGCTTCCATTTTCCCCTTCTCTGCTTCCATCAATGCATTTGCCGTTCGATGCAATGCTGCGTCCACCTCTTCGATTTCGTCATCACCGGTGAGTTGCGGCGGTAAGTGTTTTCGCCTGCGCAGTTTGTCAACATTGTCAAACACCAGATCCAGTCGTTTTATGAAGCCCTGCGACAAGAACAGCGCCATCCCTGCGGCCAGCATTACGTCCAGGAATAACCCTCCGGTGAGCACTATTTGAATCACGTTTCTTGCTGAACGAATACTCTGGAGTTTTTGATCAGCCAGCGTCTCTACATCAGCAATGTAGAGCTTGAGTGCACGACCTAGTCGGGTGCTGGTTGAGGCCAGCGAACCTTCGCGTCTATCCTCCTGGGCCGCGCCGGAAAGACTGGTTGTTATTAGAGCAGGATTGCGCAAGTAGGTCTTGTAGAGTGAGTCCAACCGCTTACTGGCCGTTGCATAGTCATTGACTTGCTTTATTTGCTCGGGATGGCCCTGGCTCAAATCGCGAATCTTTTCGGTGAGCTTGTAGATCTTGCTGATTTCTCGATCGAATGCCGCTTCAAATCTGTGATCCCCGGTGGCGGCGCATCCGATCGCCGCCAGATTTGCGTCCGTCATGCACATCATCAGGCTGTACGCGGTTGCGATACCATCTCTGGCTTTGGTTTCTTCCAGAAGGTCGTTCTTAAGTTGAGTGAACAGCAAGAGCAGGAGCGTCACAAAGATAAGCTGAAATAGCAGCGGTATCCCTACGACCAGTAATCCTTTCTGTGCGACTCTCATTAATACTTTGGCACCGCGAAGAGCATAGAGCCTTTGGAACCTTTCAAGGGTAGACCCGATTTATAATATAGCTGGGATTCGGGGCAATGGACGGCAGCGGTGGATAAATGGCGAAAATACTGATTGTTGAGGACGATGCAGGCATTGCAACTGTTGTGCAAGACGCCCTTGACTTTGAGCATCATACCGTCGAAGTCGTGCCCGACGGCGCTCTGGCGTTAGAGTACATAAGTCAATACCAGTATGACCTTATAGTGATGGATGTGGAGTTACCTGGGCTGAGCGGATTGGAGATCACCCGAAGATTTAGATCTAAAGGTGGCGAAACACCAGTTTTGATGCTCACTGGTAAGTCTGATATCGAAGATAAAATGGCTGGCTTCAACGTCGGCGTCGATGACTACCTGACCAAGCCTTTCCATCCCACGGAGCTGGTCGCCAGGGTTCATGCCGTTTTGAAACGTAGCTCAAAAGGCGTAACAGAGAAGGTCAAGATCAGGCATTTGACTTTGGATTTCCGCGCAATGCAGGCTTGGTGCGGTGCCAAGGAGATCAAGCTGTCGCCGTTGGAGTTTTCGATTCTGGAGTTTCTCTTTGCTCATGCCGGTGAGGTTTTTAGCCAAGATGCTCTGCTTTCACGAGTTTGGCCGTCCACATCCGAACGCACGGCGGAAACCGTTCGAACTTGTATCAGCAAATTGAGACAGAAGATTGATCTGCCTGGCGAACCTTCGATCATTGGCACCGTGCACGGTTTGGGCTACAGGCTCGTGAACGAATCACCAACCTGCGACACTTGAGAACGGGTTCTGGCTGAAAGATCTGATGTCGAGTGGCTAGGGACGCTTCTGTCGGGGCATATGGATCTTGGAGGAGCCAATGCCGGATATCTTAAGCCGATTTGTTTCGAGTAGAGCGAGCATTTATGCTGCATACGCTGCTTGCGCACTGATTTGGGGAACCGGTTGGTTTGCCGTCAGACTGTCGGTGACCGATGGTGGCTTTCCTCTGTTATCAGGGGCCGCGATCCGTTACACCATCGCCGCCATTGTGTTGACGGCTTTGATTCCCATGTTTCCGAAGGCCTTCAGCGGTCTAAACAAGTCAACCTTAAAATGGATTGTGGTTGCCGGGTTGATCAATGCAACTGGAATCGCGTTGCTCTATTGGGGCGAAGTCACTGTGTCCGGCGGGTTAGCGGCCGTGCTCAGTGCGACTTCGCCAATCATTGCTGCCATGCTCGCATTTTTTACCAGAGCAGAGCGCATCACCTTTAATACCGTTGCCGGTTTCGTGACGGCGCTAATTGGGGTCGCCGTCATCTTCGGTGAGCGCCTTGTTATGTCGCCATCGCATGTAGTGGCAATGATTTCTGTGTTAGGGTCGGCGTTAATGTTTTCGCTGGCCAATTTGGTCATGAAAATGAAAGCCGGCGGCGTGAGTTCGCTTCAAAGCGCTCTTGTGTTTTTTGTCTCCATGAGCCTCGTATTCTTACTGAGTTCGGGTGTTCAAGGACAGGTTATCCCGTTTCCGCTACCACTGCTGCCAAGCCTGGCGATTCTTTTCCTGGCGCTGTTTTCGTCGGTAGTCGCTTTGCCTGCCTTCTTCTACTTGTTACGCCGCTCATCGTTGATGTTTGCATCGACGTTGGCGTTTGTGCATCCGATAGTGGCTTTGCTGACTGATGCACTGTTCGAGCGCAACTTCTCGATGACCACGCATGCTTACGTTGGAATGGGCGTTGTGATGGGCGGACTGCTGATCAGCATGATGAAGCAGCAGCGGATTGCCGTTTCAGTTGCCGCTGAATCAGAAGTTATTGATCCGGAAGCGACTCAAGAAGCATACGCTAACTGAGAACTACTAAGACGTCATTTCGCCGTCCCAACGCATCGAGACGGAGTGAAAGCCATGACTATGCTCGACTGCAACTACAATTGAGTCTAACGTGGAGTATTCCAACTGAACTTCTCCCAGCGAACCAGGGCTGTCGTCGTCCTTCCAGCATTGAGGGACGGCGACAACGACTTGCTTCACACCCCACTCTTCAACGAAGCATCTGAGTACCAGGCTAATTTCGTTGGCGTTTTTCAACTGCGTTTGCACGTATTGTGCTCCGGGATTGTTCTATTAGGAATCGAGACGATGTTGGCACAAGGGAAGTTTCGAACCGAGTACATACGCTGTTTGCAATTGGTCTTATTTAGTAAACGACCGGCTGAGCGTAATTAGGATTCAAAGTCTGCGATTCCGTCGCTGTACTGATTTAAGCTGCAAATTCCGGGAATTGGTGCATAATTGGTTTTCAAGTGCGCGGATTACTACTTTGATTTTGTCAGGCACCGAACAGAAAAACGAGCAGGATTCTCCCGCGTTTCTTGATGTGGAAGCGCGCCTCAACCTTGTGGTTGGTACCGAGGCTTCAACCCCGGCCGCTGAGTCGGCATCGGAATCGACGGCGGAAGAAATCCGTGAATCCGGCGACAACTCTGTTGCACCTGAGCTTACTTCCGACCCGGGTAGCAGGACGTTTCGTCCACATCTGATCGTAGTTTTTCTGCTATTTTCGTTGATTGTTTCCGCTCTCATGCAGTCCGGGGACTGGGAGCACTACAAATACATGCCTGATAAGGCAATTGCGGACGTGTGGCAGGCGGATGACTTCGGATCGCAGGAGCATAGGCAGCGAACCTTGCGCGCTTTGTCCCTGGCGGCCAGGCGTGGGTCTTGCAGGGCTTGGACTGGAATCGGGTACCTTTACGCGACAGGTCTGCCTCAAGATCTGCCTCGGTCCAAACAAGCATACGAAAGAGCGATTCGGGCCGGAGATCCAGTGGCGATGCATAACCTTGCTCTAGATTATGAAACGGGGGTTTATGGACCGGTCTGTGGCATTGGTTCGTCGCGCGAGTCTGCGCCCTATTTTGAGAAGGCGCTCAAGTTGTACGAGCGCGCTGCTAAAGAAAAGAATCATCCGCCCTCCATGCTGGCTTTGAGTTACTTTTACAGACGCGATGTACCGGGCGTGCCGGCGGACAAGAAGAAGGCATTCTATTGGGCAAAGCGTTCGGCCGAGAGTGGTTACGTAAATGCTTATCCCGTGTTGGCGTCGTATTACGAATCCGGCATCGGGGTTGAGAAGGACGTGAAGAAAGCCGTCCGCTGGTTGGAACGAGCCTCCGAAACGGGGACCGACCAATCAACGGTTCATCTGGGCACGATCTATTTTTACGGTTACAACGTCCCTGTCGACTACCGGAAAGCATTTGACTATTTCAGTTTATCTTCCGACCCGGCGTCAAGAAATTTCTTGGGACGGATGTACGAAAACGGCTTGGGTGCGGCAAAAAATAATGCGCGGGCAAGGGAAATGTACGAGAGCGCAGTGGCGAATGGTAGTGCTGAAGGACATCTGAGGTTGGGACTCTTGAATCTCAAGGAAGGCAAGGGAACCAGGGGCGCCTTGAACGATGAAATGGTCGTGGGATTTGTTTCGCTGAAAGAAGAGGCGGAGTCCACAGGAGAAGGTTGGACGTGTTATCTGTTGGCACATTGCTACGAGCATGGATACGGTGTCGAGAAGAACATGGCGGAAGCGGTACGCTGGTATCAGAAAGGTGCACTCAAAAATCAACTTGAAGCAATTGTGGAGTTGAAGAAATTAGGCAAGCCGGTGCCTGAATCTGAAAGCGTTACCGGCGGTAGATTTGAAACAACGGGCTACCTGATGCCGTTTGAGTAGCCTCAGGCTCCGTCTGGCGACATACCCTGCTTCGGTACTTGATTAGCTTCCGTCTTCAGTTCTATTCCGGCGCGAAAGAGCGCGCGATAAGCGAAGTACAAGTAGCCGAAATAAATTGCGACTACCATTACGTCGATAAGCAACGGAAAATCGATTCCGAACAATCCAGTGATCGAACGTATTACAAGTGAGGGTGTCAGCGCCAGCGCGGCTGCTCGCATCACCGGTCTGAATACCGGCTTTGCTCCACCCGACTTGCGGATGAAGTACGCGATTGCGGCCCATAACAATGCCTGAATCAAACTTGTTGTGAAGAGAAAAATGAAATTCGCACAAAAGAGGCCGATCGAAAGCGCAAGGCACACGTTGCCAATGAGCTTTGCGATCTCGGTGGGGTTGACGTCCAGGTCTGCGTCACCAAATATATTGCGCAACGGCAACGTTATCGCTGGAACGCATGAACTCTCCTTTTCATTGAAGTAAAGTTGAATTTTTTGATTCCGCACCACAAGCGGTGCCCCTTTGTTGAGCCAATTGGGATCGTCGGCCGTGGTATCAATAATGAGCAATGGTCTTTTCGTGTCTTGCGACCCGATAATCAGAGGATTCTCGCTCTTCAGCAGCAGCCGACCCTTCTTTAGTTTCAGCCCCGGTACGGTATGGGCTACATTCTGTGTCTGCTGGGCGATTTCGGAAAATAAAAACTGGTACTTGATGTGGCAGCACACGGCGCATAGAAGGCACAGGATGGCCAGATACCATGCGGCAACGCCGCGCCATCTCTTCGCAGCCGTGGTGTAGGCGTTGAATAAATAGAAAGACCCGATGAATGTCTCAAAGTTTTTGAGCATCGAGAAGCGGTTCCCTTACCTTTTAATCAATACAGCCAGTGTAAGTTCTTATTGTCAAGGGCGCATCCTTCTTAACCCAAATTTCAGCTCCATAAGGCTTGCCTCGAACCGCTCGATGTAGACAGCCCGCTGATGGGGGTTCGGCTCCGCAGGTGCTAAAATCATGCTTTTCGCTCGGAGTTTCCCTTGAAGCAAGAACTTTCCCGTGTGGCCGCGATAGCCATCTCAGCCTTGGCGCTTTCTTTCGGCGCTGAGACTTTTGCCTCTGATGCATTGTGGACCACTTACATGGAAGCGGGCCAGAAGTTGTACAGGGAGAACAAGTTTGCCGCTGCGGAGAAGCAGTTGGACATGGCGCTGGAGAACATCGGTTCTGTTCCTCCCGATTCTTTCGGACTTGCTCAGCTCTACGATATTGCCGGTCAGGCTTATTGCAAAACCGGCAAGATGTCCAAGTCTGAAGAAGTGCTTAAGAAGGCTCTGGCGATTAGAGAAAGAAACCCCGGGAAAGATGACCTTAAGCTCTTCGCTACTTTGATGTTCCTGGGGACGGTTTATAGAAATCAAAACAAATTCGTCGATTCCGAGAAGCTCTACAAACGCGGGCTGGACATGTTTGGAGGCAAGGGACCGATCAAAACACTCTGCCGATGTATGAACCTCACTGCTCTCGGCTCGCTTTATCTGGAAATGGATCGTCCGGCGGAAGCCGAGACACTCTTGCGAAAAGCCATTGAACTACGCGACAAAAGTATGCTCAAGAACAGCTTTTCCCCAAACGTAATTCACGACACTCTCGGCCGCTCTTTGACTGCCCAGGGTCGCACCGAAGAAGCGATCAAGTCTCACGAGCTTGCAATTAAACTGGCGACTGATGCAAAGGATGTCACCGGAAAATCCACCGCTCAGGCGAATATGGCGGTGGCATACTCTAGTCGGGGGCAGTACGACAAGGCTCACGAACTCTTGCTGGAAGCGCTCAAAGTAATTGAAGCGACCAATGGGGTCGATAGTGTGGACGCAGGCACAATCTATTCGATGCTTGCCACTAACGCGGTTAATCGAGATCAGTACTCTGAGGCTGAAGATTTGCTGAAGGGAGCGCTCACACTTCACGAAAAGCACCTTGGTGCCAATCATTCAAGTGTCGGAAATGATCTGATCAAGGTGGTCGATGTTTACAAGAATCAGGGTAAGTACGATGAAGCTGAGAAAGCGGCATTGCGAGCGCTAAAAATTCAAAGCGCAGCTATCGGACCATCTTCGTATTCTACGGCTACCGCGATGACTACTTTGGCAGGTGTCTATAAGGATCAGCAAAAATTCGATAAAGCGGTTCCGCTTTTGAAAGCCGCGATCGAGATTTACGGGCAGTCTCTGGGCTCCGATAACAGTTCGGCAATACTGCCGATGTGCTCTTTGGGTGAGATCTATCTTGCTCAAGGGCAAAGCGCCGATGCGCGTGAGCTAGTCCGGCGGGCCGCGGACATTCTTGCAAACAACAAGGAGTCGGCCCCTCAGACCGCTGCGATGGTGTACACGGAATTGGCGGCGTTGGAGCGGCAAGAAAAGAAACTCCCCGAGGCGGAAGAACATCTGCGCAAGGCACTTGCGGCGCGTCAGTCGATCTTCGGCACTAACAGCGTTCGCTTGTTGGGCGACCTTCGCCTGCTGACAAAAGTGTTGAAGGAACAAGAGAAAACTGCGGAATTGGCTGAGGTCAACTCGCGAATTGCCACCATTGAAGCTGCGCATCCCGAAGTTGCAACCAACCCTGTGGCTGTGCCGCAATCCGCCTCCAGGCTGGACGTTGCTGCTTCACCGAGCGGACCTGTCGAGGTAGGGGATAAATGGGCCCTGGTAGTCGGTGTCAGCAACTTTGCCGATTCCGACTTGAATTTGAAATACGCTGCAAAAGATGCAATTGACTTTGGTAACTTTTTGCAGTCTGGTGCCAAGTTCGCTCCGGATCACGTGAAAGTGATCACGGATAAGGATGCCACCAGAGATAATATCATTAAGCAGCTGGGCGGTGGCTGGCTTGGAAGACTGGCCCGACCGAATGATCTGGTTGTTGTCTACGTGTCCAGCCACGGAAGCGTTTCTCGTGATGAAGCAGGCGGCGTGAATTTTCTGGTTGCCCATGATACACAAGCCAACGCGTTGCTGAGTACCGGAATTCCAATGCAATGGCTTTCGCAGATAATCAAGGAGCAGGTTCATAGTGATCGCGTTGTAGTCATTCTTGATGTGTGCCATAGCGGAGCCGTGTCCGGCGGCCAAAAGGGGCTCGCTAGAGAAGCGACTAAGTTTGACCCCGCGAAGCTGGAGGTAGGCGCCGGGCAGGCTATTATCTGCTCAAGCGCACCGGAGCAGGTATCCTGGGAATCCAAGAATTACGCCAATAGCGTTTTTACCAGGAAACTGATCGAGGCTCTGCAACAAGAGAAGTCGTCTGTCGACTTGAACAAGGCGTATGCCTATCTCAAAGAACAAGTCGAGTCGGAAGTCCTTCGAGACCGGGGACAAATGCAGACGCCGCTGCTGTTCAGTAAAGCGTGGCGAGGCGCGCCTCCGATACTGTCGGTAGTACCGACAACACCAAGACCGGCATCATTGCAATCAAAGTCGAAATAGGAACAGATAGGCTATTGATCAGGAGCCGATTGGTTCTTCATCTTCCTCATCGTCATACTCCGAATCGTTACGCTCATACATTATTCGGTCTTGTTCCACTCGCACCACGGCTAACTCGTGATTTTTCAACAGCGATTCAAGAGCGCTGAAATACACGTCTTCTTTGTAATTGTTGCCTTTAGCAACGATGTAGCTGTTTTCGCCTGCGGCAATGCGCTCGAGGTTGCCTGCTTCCGCGGCTGACAGCAATATTTCCTTTGCATCCTGTATGTTTTCAGACGCCCACATATGTTATCTCCGCTCCAATGACTGACAACGAGGGACTGCTCCCGAAAGGGTAGACGACCTCATCCGATAATGGTTGCCACGCCGGGTTGAATTCGCCCAAGCGCAGCTCGAGCGAGCGTTCCGCAAACTTCGCGCGCAGGGCAGGAGGCATGCCG
Organism: Candidatus Obscuribacterales bacterium; assembly: GCA_019752635.1. Classification (GTDB taxonomy): domain Bacteria; phylum Cyanobacteriota; class Vampirovibrionia; order Obscuribacterales; family Obscuribacteraceae; genus JAKFUT01. Next base: position 160,802 of record JAIELX010000054.1, read on the forward strand.
AGGAGCCGAGCGTCTACAAACTAGTTGCCTTTAATCAGGGTTAGCAGCAGGCGCACAATAGACGCTATCACAAGTATTGCAATCAATGTGGTCTGGTTCTTGAGCGTCCAGGCTATGAACGGGTGCGCATTCTTTGGCTGAACTGGCGCCGGTGCCAGCTGCGACCGCTCTGTCCGTTTCCACCCGAGCGGGTCCGGTGCAAAAATAGAGCTGATCGTCGCCTGTTCCGTTGCGGCGTCTGAACTTCCGGCTTGCTTTACCACGTCTTTCTTCTTATCGGTTAGATAGTGGAAGCGGATCTTTTGATAGCAATCGAGCAAAAATTCCCAAAATGCGTTCAGAATGCTGCACACGAGAAGAAACAGAATCGGACCGTACAACCAGAGGTTGGCGGCTTGAGTTGAAATGTGCGGGGAGAAGAGAATCCAGAGACCGTAGTACGGCACGCATATCCAGGGTTTGAACATGTAGCGGAAGCAGCGGAAAAACCACTTACTTTGGAACTGTGCTTCTTTCATGCCGCGCACGAAGGACTTGTCTTCCGGATTGAGCCGAAGGGCTTCGCCAAAATGTTCTTCCGCCGCCGCCGCGTCGGTGCGAATGGCAGTCCAACCTGCTTCTGCATACAATCGTGCATCTTCCGGGTGGAGTGCCAGCGCCTTCTTAACTATCTCGTCCGCATCTTCTAATCGGCCGAGCTGTCTTAGTCCGTATGCCGTCAATCTCAAGCAGCTGGCGTGGGAAGGGTCCGTCGCCAAGCCTTGTTCCAGAAGTGCCAAACCTCGCTCCCAGTTCATCCGGGCGAACTGCAGGTTCGCAAAAACCATCAAAAAATCTGGATTCTCCGGTTCGATTGCCAGTGCTTCCTGAATCGCTGATTCTGCTTCTTTGAACTTTTTGACGCTGGTGTAGCAGAGCGCAAGAACATAATGCGCATGAGTCCAGACCGGATCCGACTCAATCGACAATTTGCTCTGCTCGATGGCGCGATTGACTTCGCCCATATTAAAGTTGCAAGCAGCCAACAAGCTTAAAGCCCTGGCATCATTGGGGCTTTCGGAGAGGGCGCGTGTTAACTCACGGCAGGCCACATCCCAGCGACGAAGTTCGATCGCTGCCAGTGCCCTTTGGTAGAACTGTGCCTTATCCACTGAGGGTTCCTGGACGACTACACTTAATAATACCCGCTTGGCGGGATATTAGCGCATCCCGGGGCACAGAGGAAGAGATAGTGCCGGCTGAGGACCAGGTCGAACCAATGGTCAATGTGTTTGCGCCAGGGGCATCGCGATGGAGTACATGACGGGGGTGTCCCGGAGCGATCTGGCTGACAAACGCGGGCAACAAAATAGGCACAAGGCTGTGGGGACGCTTTCGTCGATCGCTCACCTGGCAGGATTTATTTCGATGACACGGACTTCTCTCTCTCCGCTTAGAAGAGATGGTCTACCTTCCAGGATCAAAGTGACATCGCTGTTCTCCTTCCCATATTGATTTGCGAATGATTTCGCTATAGATCTGTAGACACGCTCTGCAGGGTAAGGCGGTACGTTCAGCGTCTTTTCGCACCATGGTTCGAAATGCAAAAGATTCTCTCCTTTCTCATTCTTATTCACCAAACTGTTCGTCCGGGGCGGAAGGCGTAAGAGTGCAGCCTCAGAAAGTTTCAACTGCGCCGCCTGGTGGTCGCCACTGTATAAATGGAATGAGGGATAGAAATCCCACAGATCCACAAAGCTCAGCGCTGGCGCCACGCCGCAGAGCAGGACAATCGACCGGTGAAAAAACTTCTTTGGTTTGGCAATGTCCGTTGCGGATATCTGCGGTGTCCGGCGAAACAAAAGTATGGCTATCAATATCATTGCAATGTTCCAGGGCCAGATCACAGTGTTCCATCCGTAGGAAAGCGGACCGAGTCTCAGAAGGATTCCGCAATGCAATAGAATGCACAACCAGAGCGCTGCATTTCTGGTGCGAGGGAAAAGCAGACCTAATCCGATCAACATTTCGGCGACTGCCGAGATTATGGCAAGGCTTTCCACTGCGCCGACTCCCAGAAGAGTCTTTATCTTGTTCCCCGCCAACCACGGGAAGACCATGTGCGCGTATGTCCAATTGATTTTGAACAGACCGCTCCAAAAATAGATAGCAACAAACATGAATCGGTAGGCATTCAAAATGTTGACCGGTCCTCCCCCTAGTTTTAGCGGCAAGGCCTGCGCGGAAAGGAGCAAGAGATACTGATAGAGCCAGGGCTGAAATCTAGTCTGGTCTGTCAGGCAAAGGATGATTATCAGCACAACCGCCGCTATTGTCATTCTTACTTTGAACCAGCTACCGAGCAGCGCACCGAGCAGCAGAAACGAGAGTATGGTCTCTAATTGCGGACCGGGGGTGATCATGCTGAAGAGCGGGGCTGCGGGATAGGTTCGTTCGGAAGCGAACCATAGTGGCCTCGACATACTACAACCGAGTATCCCTGCCGCTACTGTAATTTTTCTGATGTGTTCGAGCTCTCCTTCACCGAAGGCGCGGCGAATGAGAAAGGCCTTTTGGTTGCCGGGAGAAGTGGTCATTGAGTAGTAAAGATAAACTCGAAGTTGCTCATCCATGTGCTAATCTAGACGGTCTTTCGGGGCGAAATCAAGTTCTATGTTTTGTCTGGTGTATCAGTTTCAAGTGAAACCCGGTATGGAAGCTCAGTTTCGTGCCGGGTGGGTGTCACTAAGTCAAGCGCTTGTTGACGATTTTCATTCACTTGGTGCCCGGCTCCATGTGACACCTGAAGGAAATTGGATTTCGTATGCGCAATGGCCTGACGTCGAAACGTGGAAGGCCGGCGAGAAGGTGATCTTCGATTTTTTGCAGCAGAGCCATTGGGACAACTGCCTTCAAGGAGAGGTCAAACTCTTGATGCGCATGACAGTCACTGACGATCTCCTTGTACCGGTTTCCGTACAAGAGCAATAACCGAGGGCGGACTAATGACTAGCAGCGTTCCTGTTGCCGATCTTTCCAGTGTAATGATTCAGAGAATCCGAAATTCTCGTCAGCAATTTCCGGCATTGCTACGACAAGTCAACGGGCGGCCTGCCGTATTTTTCGACGGACCGGGCGGAACGCAAGTAAGTCGTCGCGTTATTGACGCTGTGACCGCGTACTACTCAAACTCGAATGCCAACGAAGGCGGGCTGTTCGTTACCAGTCAAGAGACGGTCGTTGTGGTTGAGCAGGCTCGCAGTGCGATGGCCGCTCTCTTTAATTGCGATGCAGACGAGGTTGTATTTGGTGCTAACGCCACTACCATTACTTTTGCTATCAGCCGCGCCATAGGTCGTACGCTTACAGCAGGCGATGAAATTGTGGTGACCACACTTGATCACGACTGCAACGTTGCTCCATGGAAAGCGCTGGAGGAACTTGGCGTTGTTGTGCAACAGGTTGATGTAAATCCGGAGGACTGCACTCTGGACATGATCGATTTTGCCTCTAAGGTGAACGACAAGACAAAGCTAATAGCTGTTGGGTTTGCATCGAACGCTGTGGGCACAATTAACGATGTTGAAGCCGTAGTGCGGTTGGCCCGAGAAGTCGGAGCGATGGTTTACGTAGATGCTGTTCATTACGCTCCGCATGCGCTGATGGACGTAAAGAAACTGGATTGCGACTTTATGGTGTGTTCGCCGTACAAGTTTTTTGCTCCGCATATGGGGGCGCTATATGGCAAGCGTGAACATCTGGAAAGGCTAAAACCGTACAAAGTCAGACCTGCCTGCATCAACCCGCCGAACTGCTGGGAAGTGGGCACGCAGAGCTTCGAATCAATTGCGGGAGTGCTCGCCGCCGTTGAGTATCTGGCTGATTTATCCGAAGAAACTGAACAGAGTTCGTTGCGCTCGCGACTGGTTAGCGCTATGAGAGGAATTCAGTCTTACGAACAGATACTTACTGAGCGAATGCTCAATGGGTTAGCGAAAATGCCTGAAGTGACACTTTACGGCATTAAGGACGTTGCACGGGCTTCTTCCCGAACTCCTACCTTTGGCTTGAATGTTACAGGTTTGGCACCGGAAACAGTGGCGCGTCACCTGGCGGAGAATTCCATATTTTCATGGAATGGCAACTTCTACGCTCTGTCGTTGATTGAGAAGTTAAACCTGGATTCAGGCGGCGGAATGTTGCGTCTTGGCTGTGTTCACTACAACACAATCGAAGAAGTAGACCGGGTCCTTGCGGTGCTGGAGGCAAGTTTCTTGATGCGCCCCTGAGGCTCAATTCCTCGGACCGGGTTAGTACTTGCCGGCCAGCGCCGGCTTCGCCGTACTTTGACAGTAAAGCTGTTTGCCCATGACCCAGGTCTGGTCGACGCAGCGATCATCACCGACCATCATCATTGAAAAAAGCAAATTGGCAGCCTCGTCCATCGTGGTCGGTCCATCCTGAACTAAAACTTCAGTGTGCCAGGCCGTTCCTGTTTGTCCACCTGTCCAATCGAGGGCAACAAAGTCTGCTTCTTTACCAGGGGTGAAGTTGCCGATTGTATCTTGCAGATAAAGTGATTCAGCTGAACCCAGGGTAATCGACCAGAAAGCACGATAGGGCGAAAGTTTGTTTCTTTCTGCTTCTGCCGTATTCTTGAACCGAGGGTCTAAGCTGCCGTCCAGCATGGTGTTGTTACACATTCCGACTTTGTAAGCTTCGTCCAAAACATGAAGCATCGAGAATCTGTTTCCTCCGCCGATGTCACTGCCAAAACTGAGCTTGACGGGTTGGTTGGGATCCTTCGCTTTGCCCAATCGAAAAAGTCCATTGCCCAGGAAAAGATTTGAGGTTGGACAAAACGAAACCGCCGCGCCGGCAATCGAAATGCGTCGCATTTCGTCGTCGGAAAGCCAAACTCCGTGTCCACCGGTGAAACGAGGCCCGACCAAGTCGTATTTTTCGTACGCTTCCAGATAATCTTTCGTCCCGTGATTCTCCAGGCACACACGAATCTCCGTCGGATTTTCCGATACGTGAGTGTTGACATAGACGTCGGGATACTCTTTGCGCAATCGCTGGCAAGCGGTCATCATTTCCGCTGAACAGCCCAGAGCAAAGCGCGGTGTTATGGCGTACAAGTTGCGTCCGTTCTTATGCCACTTTTCCAGTAATTTTTTCGAGTCGTTGTAGAAATTTTCGGGCGTGTCGGTAGAGCCTTCCGGCGCGAACATATCGATGCCGGTGACGCCGCTTATCACTCGCATGTTGCGGGTTGTTGCTGCTGTGAAAAAGGCATCCGCCACCGTAGCATCATGTGTAGTGAAAGCTTGGCACGTAGTGGTGCCTGCCGCAAGGAGGTTGTTGAAAAAGTGTTCGCAACCTTTTCGGGCGTACTCCAGATCGCTGTATCTCTTCTCTTCCGGAAAAATCCACTTTTGCAACCACGGCAGCAATTGCTCGCCGTACGAACCGAGCACACGCGTTTGCGCCAGGTGTATGTGCCCGTCAATGAATCCGGGGAGAATCAATCGATTCGGAATATGAGTAACTTGCACGTGCGGGTAATTGGCAGACAGTGTCTCAAAGGAACCGAAGTCCTTGATAATTCCATCCTCAATTACCATTAGCCCGTCTTGGATGAACCGAGCTGACTTCTTCTCATCGTCGGGGTGTTTCCATGGATCGTCCACGAAATCGAAAAAACTGCCGCGTATCGCAGATCGAGCCGTGCCCATTGACTTTTGTCTCCCGAAGAAATGTGAGAGGAGCGGTTGGTGATTCTTTGCCAGCACTTGGAAAGGTTCGCAAAGGTTCTATAGTTTACTGGTTCAGCAGCCTTTATCACAGTGCCGAGCACCGCGCCCCGGTTTCCTTCGATTGACCGGCTCTGCGGCCTCGACGCTCCACATTGACCAGCTGGTGGCTGGAATGCGCTACGCTATGATCGTTAGCCTCACGCGAGCCATGGTGAAATGATTAGTTTACTGAAAATTCTTTATGTTGGAATTTTGTTGGCAATGCTGTCAGTAACGACTTGGGCGTCCTTGAAAGAAAGCATTCTCTCGATTCCCTCCGCTGTTACCGGTGATCCTTGGTTCGTCGCTACTTTGTTCGACGCATACTTCGGATTTTTGTCTTTCTTTCTTTGGGTCTGCTACAAAGAAAAGTCTGTTGTGCTGAAGGTTGTGTGGTTCTTCGCCGTCATGATTCTGGGCAATATTGCCATGGCGATTTACATGTTGATCAAACTCTTCCGTTTGCCGCCCGGCGCGTCAGTGAAAGAGTTGATTCTGCGCGAAGACTAATCAGTACTTTTCGGCTTTCGCTATTGTTGCTTTTGTATGCCCTTCTTGAGCGATTTTGTGATGCTGTCGGAGAGCAAGTCTCTGTGCATTCGCCAGGGATCGCCAAAAAAGTCTACTGCGATCTTGCCGTCGAGCACGTGCGTCGCGAACGAATCGAGCGCTGCAGCGTCGTCTGGCGCAGTTTCAATAATGATCAGACGTCCGCCTTCTCTTTTCTCGTGGAGAAGATTGGCAAAGAATTGCCCGGATGAATTTTGCGCTCGCGGCATGTGTCCTGAAACCACAACTGCGCGAATTTTGTTCCATTCGGCTGCGGGCATCGCATCTTTCCATTTTGCTACTATTTGCGCCATGGACGAGATTTGCGAGTCCGCTGCGCCATCTGCGTTTCGCATTTCAAGCGCGGTGATTCCCCTGGTAAATGCATTCAGTTGTTCATAGGACATCTGTTTGCGGGTCAGCGCTGCCCCCAGGAATGCATCCGTACGATTGATGATCTGCTGCTGTCGCTCCATGCTCTGTTGCGGAACTCCGGAGTCGGACATCTTCTTGCTTGCCGCTTGAACTGCCTGTTGCAGACCGCTGAGCCGTGCGATAGTTTCGGTGTTTAGTGCGCAGGCTTTCTGCGGTGAGTGTTCGTCAACTTGATTGATCAAAACAACGTACGACGCCAGCGGAATATGAGCTAGTTCCTTCAACCCTGTATATGCTGGTTTGATAAACGGAATTGTTTCTTTCAACGCGCCGTTTTGGTAGAGCGACAGTGCGCCGTTGTTGCAGACAATAACCGCACCCGATTTTTCTAGTATCTCGCGCTTGGCTCTTGCATAATCCTCTCGGAAGATTCGGTTGACCGAGTCGAACGCCAGCGGCGCCGCGGGCGGCAGTGTTGAGGCCGCTGTTGTAGTATTCATTTGTGCGAATGTTGGCTCCGCCGAAAGAAGCGTTGCCAGAGTTAATGCCGTCAGGTTAAGTGTTTTCTTGTACATCAGATTCTCTTTGCCGTGCGCCCCGTATATATTCGTTGATCCCCAAGTTGTGCGGGTGAGTTGTGGGCAAATTAACCGATAAACTTTCTCTCTAAGACTTGGCAGCTCCGGTGTCGGTGGCGGGGGAAGTATGGCATTGCTTCATGCAAATGCCTTGCCGGGCTTGGTAAAATGAGCACTTCTCAACTGGTTGTCCGCATCGTCGCTGGTATCTATGACCGTAGAAGCTTTAGAACGAGTGCTTTACCCCGCTGGCGACGCTAACCAACCGGGTCGGACCACGTCGCCCTACTTGCGATTGTGGCGCATGATCGTTGAGGACAAAGGGGACCTCGTTCTCATTTTGATCTACAGCTCGCTGGGTGGCGTGCTTAGCCTCGCAGTGCCCCTTTCTACGCAAATGGTAGTGAATACGATAGCTGCGGGATTCTTCCTTCAGCCGATTGTAGTTATTGCATCGTTGGTTCTGGGCGGGTTGGTATTCGCTGCGATCCTTCGTCTCTTGACTATATGGCTGGTCGAGCTCGTTCGGCAGCGAGCCTTCAACCGCATTGCATTGAGAATTGCTTATAGAGTTCCTCGCATAAAACACTCAAGGCTATCGAGTGAATATCTTCCTGATCTAGTCAATCGTTTTTTTGATGTAATCACCGTGCAGGGAAATTTTGCCAACTTGTTGTTGGATGTTCCTGCGGCGGTCCTGCAAATATTGATTGGCTTGACGCTGCTGGCATTGTACAGCCCGTACTTGTTGGGCTTCAATTTGATAGTGATCGGGTTCTTCCTGTTCGAAGCCTTTGTACTGGGAATTGGCGGCTACAAAACACGAAGCAACGAGACGGCAAAACGCTATCTGGTGGCAGAATGGCTGGAAGAGATCGGGCGGTGTGAAACCTCAATTAAGCTCAATAAGTTTCCGGAGCAAATGCTCTCGAAAACCGACAAACTTGTGGTCGATTACACTCAAGCCCGTCGCAAACATTTCAATGTCTTGTTCAGGCAGTCTACTGCACTGGTGTTTTTTCAGGCATTTGCCGCGTCGGGTGTTTTGGCGATTGGTGGCTGGCTCGTCATTGAACGCCAGCTCGCTCTGGGGCAGTTGGTGGCATCGCAATTGATAGTGACGCAAATGCTGCCTGCAATCGAACGGGTTACTCGTCATTTGCAAACTCTTTATGAGTTACTTTCGGCATTGGGCAAAATCGGCTACGTTGAAGATTTGCCGTTGGAGCGACGAGATGGTGCCGTGGTTAAGCGCACCGAAGGTGGTGCTGCTGTTCGGGTAAAGGGGCTGAGGGTTACCTTCGCCAACGACAACACCGTGCTCGATGGTGTCGATCTGAACCTGGACCCGGGTGAACGCATCAGTTTGTTCGGAGCCAATCGTTCGGGCAAATCGACATTGGCTTATGTCCTGTGTGGTCTGCTTGAACCAGGTGCTGGCATTGTCGAGCTAAACGGAATGGATGTTCGCCATATCGGCATGGACAGCCTGCGCAGCGTCGTCTCCCTGGTGACTGATAGCAACGAAGTATTTGAGGAGACCATTGAGAATAACCTCACATTCGGACGACCGGATGTCTCCCATGAAGATATTCTCCGGGCACTGGATATGGTTGCATTTGAGGAAGATCTGGTTCGATTGCCCGAAGGATTGAAGACCCAATTGCTTAGCGGCGGGCGCAATCTTTCGCGCGGACAAGTGCAGAAATTGATGATTGCTCGCGCCATTCTTCAACGGCCGCAATTGCTAATTCTCGACGAAGCGTTCACTGGTATTGAGGAGAAAACTAAGCTCCAGATTCTTGACCGCATCTATGCCAATGACGTGCCGTGGACGATAATCGACATTTCGCAGGACGCGGATACAATCTTTCACTCCTCTCGAATAGTTATTTTGAAAGAGGGTGTAATAGTGGAATCCGGTTCGCTCAGAGATTTGCTGGCCCGCAAAAATAGCGAGTTCGAATCGCTATTTCCGAATCTTGCTGATCTGGTTCGGAGAAGCGGAAGGTGAGCGTGGATTCTCTTGAGCGTGAGCGTGGTAAGAAGGCTCGGCCTGTTTTCGAAGCTTTGGACATGGTCAGGACGCCCGCCGCCGTAAAATTCGTCGTCAGCGCTCTCATACTTCTGATTGTTGGCACCGTAACGGGCGCCATGTTTTTGCCTTGGCGGCAGTCAGTCACAGGCACAGGCAAAATCATAGTCTTCTCACCGATGCATCGACCTCAACCCATCGCTGCGCAGATCCCGGGGCGAATCGTCACCTGGTATGTACGCGATGGCGATGATGTGCAGAAGGGGCAGAAAATCGTCGATGTTGCTGAAGTCGACTCGCGGTTCCTCGATGAATCGCAAATGCAAAACATGTTGTCGCAGAAAGAAGCGCTCACCGAAAAGAGGACCGCCGCTCAATCGCGATTAGCGGCATTAAGTGCTCAAGCTGCCAACTCCACGCAGGTGCGTGGTGCTGCGGTGCCTGCCGCTACCGAGCGCATGCGCCAGGCCAAGGATCGCATCATTGCCGCCGAGCAAAGCGTAGAAGCGGCCAAGCAAGCGGTTAAAACTGCTCAATGGCAATTTGAAAGAATCACCGCTTTGTACGATGATGGTTTGCGCTCAAAGCGAGACAAAGAACTAGCCGAGCTGGAGAAAGTGCGAGCGACCACCGAATTGGAGCGCGCCAATGCTAATCTGGACGTGGCACTGGAAGACTCAAAAATTGCCGGACTCGAGAAGAACCGCACTCAATCCGATACCGGCGGTTCAATCAACGCGATTCAAGCATCGATGGCCGATGCGCGACAGATTATCGCCGCTACCAACGCCGAGCTCTATAAGTTGGAAATTGATATTCGCAACTTGGTTCATCGAGTCGAACAACGGTCAATCGTATCGCCGTGCGCCGGTCGTATAGTAAGACTCCTTAGAGTTGGCGCCGGTGAAATAGTCAACTCCGGCGAAGTTTTGGCCATGATTGCCCCTCAGACGGAAGATCGCGCCGCTGAGTTGAGCATTCGCGATTGGGACGCACCGTTAGTCTCGGTAGGCAGACCTGTTCGCCTGCAAATTGCGGGATGGCCGGCGCTGCAATTTATTGGCTGGCCTCGAATTGCCATCGGCACCTTTGCCGGCACCGTAGCGGTGATTGATGCTTTTGATGACGGTAAGAGTCGCTACCGAATAATCGTTGTGCCGGATAAAGACGCCATTGCCGGAAAAGATGCTGACCCCTGGCCTTCGACTCAGTTCTTGCGTCCCGGTGCTCAGGTGAGTGGATGGGTTTTACTGAGTGACGTGCCGCTCTGGTATGAATTGTGGCGGCAGTTCAATGGCTGGCAGCCAACAGTGCAGAACCCTGAAGCTTCAGCAGATTCGGCGACCAAGGAAAAGCGCGTGCCATGAGAAAGCTTGGCGGCTACCTGAGTGCCGTTGTCGTCGCGGTTCTGGCCTGCTGCAGCTGTGCAAATGTCGGAGCCGCTGAACTTCGTGAGCCGGTAGGCTTTCCCAAGCGGGTGACACTACCGGCGTTAAGCGCAACTGCTGTTATCGCTCGTCGAGATGAATTGCAGTTTGAGCCTTTTCTTGCATCAGTCGATGCGTTTTATCCGCAACTTGACGCTGCCGACTCAAGAAGGCGTATTGCTTCTGCTCGTCGCTTGGAGGTGCAAGGCGCATTCGATCCGGTGTTGACGACGCTGGATGGATTTACGCTTATGCAAAACACGTCTAAATTCGCCACACGCAAGCGGGTGGTGTTTAATCAACCCGGGTTGGAAATTCCATTTCGCTCCGGTGTTCGGATACTAAGTACATACCGCTACAACCCGCGTTCGGCGCAGTCCAATTTCATCGAAACAGGATACGGAGGCGAGTATGCCGGTGGTGTCGGTGTACCGTTGCTTCGTGGCCTGATCGTCAACGAACGAGAAACTAATGAGAAAGTTGCGAAGATAGAAGAACCGGTAGCAACTCAAACATTCTCTCTTACACGTTTGGATATTTTGTTGCGTGCCAGTCTTTCTTACTGGAACTGGGTCGGTGCCCAGAGAAAACTTGAAGTCACCCGAAAGCTGGTGCAGCTTTCGGAATTGCTCGTAGCGGTCGCCGGGAAACGGGCTCAAGCCGGCGATTTACCTCGTATCGATGTCACCGAGGCGGAGGAAGACATTCAGCGTCGCAAAGCGGATCAAATAGCGGCCGATCTTGACTTTAAAAGAGCCACTTTTGAGTTGTCCGTGTACCTCTTTGATAACAATCGGCGTCCGTGTCCATATCTCTCTGAAACGAACGTGCCACCACAATGGCCGTTGCCGCAGCAGTTTACGGTTGAACAAACCGAAGCTTGCGTTGCTAAAGCGATAGCCCGCAGACCGGAACTGAAGCGAATTGGATTGCAGCGTAACCAGGCAAGGTTGCGTTTGAAGTTGGCAAAAAATGATTTGCTCCCGCAGGCTGATGCTTTGTACACCCAGGGCTATGATACGGGACAGTCCGGCATCGGAAACGTTTATCGCATGCAGGTGAATTTTAGCGAGCCGTTATTCTTGCGTGGAGCGCGCGGCAGAATGAAAGCCAATGAATTCAACATTGATGCTTTGAATTCTGAAGAAATCGCCGAGAGGCAACGCCTCGTTGCCGAGGTTATGACTGCAGCTGCCGCGATTAATGCCGCTCACCAACGATACCTGGCGGTGCAATTGCAAACAGTGAAAGCAAACGAGGTTTACCAGGGCGAGCAGCGTCGGTTCTCCATGGGAGACAGCACGGTCTTTCTTGTAACGCAGCGCGAAAGGCAACTGTTTGATGCTCGCATCAATTTGATTAATACGCAGGTTGAATATTTGCAAGCGCTTGCAAGAATGCGTGCGTTGACGGTCGACTACTAGGCTCGATCGATTCGTTCAGCGACAAAACTCTCACTGATGAGTTGTGGAAATCGGCGACTGAAACACTTCGTTGCTTCCAAGCCCGGGGCGACTTCCATGCGATTCTTTCATGGTGATATCACGTATGGAGTTATGCCGCGTCCTCCTCTATCATGGGCGGGGAGAACTGATGCGCCGTGCCCACCGATTTAATCGTATCCGACAAGAATGCCAGTCTTCTGAACGCTGAGGAGAGTGTCGGGAGCAAACTGCTGAGAGAGGCCTGCGTCTTTGGCGGCGGGACTGTTCTGGGCATCGGCTCCGGTATTGCGGACAAGGTGACCAATCCTATGCATACTGCCGGCGAAGGCGCCGTGGCTTACGGATTGGGACTGGGGCTAGGTGTTTTGCAGCGTCGTGTTCCCGGAATGAAAATTATTGGTGCCGGCCTCACTTACGCTTTTCTGAAAGATATCGCGCTTCGTGGTGAATCTCTCTCGGGAATCTGGTCTGATAACTGGAATTCGTCGAACAACTTTGATACAAATTTGCAGGGTGTAAAGAACACTCTGGGCAAATTCATTGTTGATACCACCTTCGCATCAGTGTGTGGTGGACTCGGTGCCAAGCGTGGCGCCGGCATCGGTCAACGCGCAGATATTTACAACGACTTGCAATCGCGCGGGTTCGATAACAGCAGCGTTGGCACTATACGAGTAGTCACCGGTGAGCCCGGTATCTCGCATGGTACCGCCTTCGCAATTGATGAGCGCCGCCTGGTAACAGCAGCACACGTTTTGGGGGAGTCACGCTACTGTGCGTCGCTTTATGTGCCCAATGTCAAAGGTGAAAAGGCGCTGAAGGTTCTTGCGATTGATCCCAAAACAGATTTGGCCATTGTTGAGACAGCCACGCCGCACGGCATGACGCCGATGAAATTGGCCCGAACGCTTCCTTCCGCCGAAACCCCGGTCATGGCTCTTGGCTCTCTTCGCAATGGCAGTGGATTCCGAACTTTCCTTCCTTCTGGCGGAGCTTTCAAAGGTGAAGTGACAGGCGAAGCCGCATTGTCTGCCAGACTTGCAGAAATGACTACCATGGAAAAACTTGGCGGTGAATTACGCTTGCGGCTCATACGGTTGTTGACTTCGCCTGTTCCCGGTGACGGTTCGCAGGTGTCCACCTTTGCAACAGTGCCTTTGCGAGCGGGGATGTCCGGCGGACCATTGATTAATCCCAATACCTTCGAGGTCATAGGTGTAAACTCGTTCTCCGTTCACAATGCCATTAGCGGATTTGGAAATGTAAAGGAGTTGCGCGCACTGATGAGCGCAAGCAACATAACCCTAATTCCAAAATCCGGTGGCTAGTCGAAAGAAGGATCGTCGTCGTACGATCTTTTACTGATACCGCTGAGTTGCATCAAACTGATGTGCATTTCCGACACGGTTGTGCGCAGTTCGGATAGCATCGCCAGGCGGTCGTCGAGTAGTTGCGGAGCCATTCGAGCCAGTGAAAGATTGCTGCGAAAGTGACCGGTTTGAAGGATGTTTGCTTTCTCTCGGCGCTGAACAAATCCGCGATCTTTCCACGCTGCGCATAACAGTGCTCGTCGTGTTGCGCGATTGGTTGAAGCAGCGGGAACTTCACTGAGATACTGCCAAACTTGTTGAGGGTAAACATCTTGTATCTCACCCTGCTGATCGAGAACCGCTAGCAACTTCGGAACAGCTTTTACTGTTTCACTCTCAGAATGGAGTTGCTTCAAGACCATGCCGGACAATGCACATTGGACGCTGCCGTCGAAAACTTCGAGGATGTTTGAAGGCCGCTCGCTCCCCCCCAGCGCGATGGAGTAACCGGCGATCTTCGTTATGCCACCACTAATAAAGTTTACGATGGTGTTGCGGCGAAGTGTTCGCGCATTTTCGTCAACCATGCGTGCTCTCACTTCTTGCATGATCGTCATTTCGCTTTCGACTTCGCCACGGGTGGCGTTCACTTCTAGATTTGCGGTGTCTAATATATGAATGAGTTTTTGGTGCAGGTAGATCAGTTTCTGTCGCTGTGCCAGTGACTCTAGAGAAAGCGTTCTCGGGCTGCCTTTGAGCTGCGTCTGAACATTCTGCAAGTCGCGCATCACAGGTAGTGCCCCCGTGATTTTGGCAACCTGTTCCAGCTCCGGTGGCAGGCTGGCAATGGTCGCATTTATTGCAACACTGTTGCGCACGGTTTGTGCGCAAACTGGTGACTGTTTGTGCAGGGTCGGCAGCCAAAATGCTGCTGCAACAAACGACAAAATAGTGAAAGTCCGAAAGTTCAAAATCTGATGCCGCGTAGCGTCATACTCCCTCCATTATTGAAGCGTATTGACATCGGCTGCGGTAACAAACATGCTCTTTATGTCTATCATTTCATGCGTTTGAACCGATTCAAATCCTGCCGACTAACAGTGAGGAGCTGCGCAAATCCTCCACAAGGGTTAAAATGAATGCTTGGCATGAGGTTCAGCAATGTGTAAGCTCTTTCTTCCTTTCGTCATCTTCTTCTCCAGCCTGGTATTCCAGTCGGCATTTGCTGAGTCGGAGAAAGACGCAACCGACAAGAATGAACCCCAAGCGATCAATACTGCGGTCTCAACACCGGCGCCTGCCGGCTCGAGCGGGAAATCGGCCGAAACAATCTTTATCCGTCTCGGCTATTTCGACTCGCACGAAATAAAAGCCAGTTACGCTCCTTGTGTTATAGCGGACAAAGCTCGCGCCAATGCCAGGCAGACAATTGAGCAAATGCTCGAAAAGAACAATCGCGAGTTGCAGGACATGCACGCTGAGGGAAAGTCTAAGAGCGATATCGCGAAGCGCGCAGAGCAACTACAAATCGAGCTGAATGCTCAAAACAACATAGTGTACGCGTTAGCCGCAGTGCAAGTGAAAACTGCGCGAGAGAAACTTGGCGCTGCTGTAGTGGAACTGGCTAAGGAGAGGGATCTCGACGTTATTGTGGATGCTGCGACGGTTTGGCAGGGCGCTCAGCTCGTCGGTGAAAACGGAATGGATGTTACCGGAAGGCTCTTGAAACAACTCGGTCTTCATGCGAATCGACCTGCGGGAGGGGCAGCGAAGGCGTTCTCCGTCAAAATCGGTTTCTTCGACATGAGGCGGTTGGAGCGTCGGGTGCCGAAGCTATCGCTGGAATCAGCCGGGAATGAAGCTGAAGCTCAAATGTCCAAGAAAGTAACCGAACTGAATGCGGAGCTACGGGAAGCTCAACACGAAGGCAAGTCTCGTGAAGAGATAGAACGCATGGCTGCCGATATGCAAGGGCGCATTAACGACGAGCAGAAGGCTTTCCTTACGCAAATTCAAACTGTAGCGGAGGCTCGTCGGGAGGTTCTAAAGGTCGCCATACGTAACGTGAGCGAGAAATTCGGTACGGAAATGGTTCTCGACTCCGCAGGCGTCTATGCCGGAGAAGCACTGCTCACCTCGAAATGCGTCGATCTGACTGAAGCGCTGTTTGAACTACTAAAGTAGTACTTAATCGATTGGCAGTCAAGAGCAGAATTTCAGCGGGTCAATGAGACAATTTTCCTTGCAAGGTGCATCGATTTACGGAGGCTGTTCGGCTCCGATCGATAGCGTCAATTGGAAATTCCAACAGCAAGGAGCCACACATGCTTTCCAAGCACACACTCGCCGTCTTTCTTACTGGCGCAATACTATTGGCTATGCCGCCAGCGTATTGTGCTTCCAAAGATAAAAGCTCAAGCAAATCGAAGGCCGGCAAGTCCTCCGATGCAGCTTCGACGTCCGTCACCAATAGCGATTCTGAAATTCGCGCGCATCTGACTGCTTTGTCGTCAGCTGCAAGCAACGGTGATGTCGAGAAAATGGCTAGCATGTGGGCTGTTGACGGTGTGTATATTGATGCCGACGGCGTGCAAACCAGCGGACGCGATGCCGTGCAACGACGCTTTTCCGAAGGTCAGGCACAAGGACGGAAGGCTGCGATCTCACTGACTCCGACCTCAATCAAGTTTCTGGGGCCCGATGCCGCATGGTCCGAAGGAACGGTAATGCGTCAGTCGTCTGTCGGCATGGAACCCTCGACGCGTTTTGTCATGGTCTTGCAGAAGCAAGCCGGCAAGTGGTATGTCGCGTCTGCGACGGAGACACCGATTGCGAACAAGAACGCCAGCGATCATCTCAGTGCAATGGAGTGGTTGGTCGGCGATTGGTCGGTCGATGGTGCCTCCAAGGTGCGCATGCACGGCGAGTGGACCGGGAACAAATCATTCATACTCTGCAAGTTCCTGATCGACAAACCTGGACAACCGCAGCGCACGGAGACTCAGATAATCGGCTGGGATCCAACGAAAGAACAGATCGTGTCGTGGAACTTTGATTCCAACGGCGGATTTGGCTATGGAACGTGGACGAAGCGTGGCGCTCAATGGGTCGTGACGATGGAAGGTGTCGAGCAATCCGGCAGCAGAACCAATGCCATGAACATTATTACTTTGTCCGGTCCCGATAAGTTCACATGGCAGTCCGTCAACAGAAACATCGATGGTGTGCCGGTTGCGGATGGCGATGCACTGGTCGTGCAAAAATCTCTCAAGACAAGCTCCCTCACCACAGATCGCGTGAACTAGGCGGCAACCATGAAAAAGACATCTCTTGTTTTAGCAGTGATGCTCAGCATCCTTTCGGTTTATCCGGCTGCTGCGCGCGGAGGCTTTGGTGGCTTCAGCGGTGGCGGTCATAGCTTTGGCGGGTTCAGTGGCGGCGCTGGACGCAGTTTTGGTGGCTTCAGCGGCGGCGGCGGACACAGCTTTAGCGGCTTCGGCGGCGGCGGCGATAGAAGTTTCTCCGGTGGCAGCTTTGGACGGTCAGCTGGACAAGGTTTCGGTGGACGTGATATGTCCAGCAACTTTGGCGGCGGATTCAACAGCGCCGGCCGCGCCGGCAATATCGGAAACGGCGGATTCCGAAATGACGGCGGTTTCGGCGGTGGTGGTGCTGCAACTCGACCCTCCGGCGGCGGCGACTGGGGCAACCATGGTGGCGGCTCCGGCAACTGGGGCAACCATGGCGATGGCGGTTGGGGTAACCATGGCGATGGCGGTTGGGGCAATCATGGCGATGGCGGTTGGGGCAACCATGGCAATGGTGGTTGGGCCAATCATCCGGATCAGCCCATCAGCGGTAATCACCCGGCCGATGGTGGCTGGGGGAACGCTTCTCATTGGAACAACAATAGCAATCACTTCAACCAATTCAATCAAAACAATTGGAACAGTTCGAGTGTTCGCAACTCATTCAATAGCTACAACAATGTCAACTTCAACCACTACGGTGGCTATGGCGGTTACGGTCACGGTTACGGCTACGGTGCCTACGGTTACGGCGGGTATCATGGCGCATGGTGGGGGTATCCGGGCGGCTGGTACTGCCCCGGCTGGTCTAGCGCTACGGCTTGGACGATGATGGGTGTGAGCACGCTTACAAGCTTCCTGGGCATCGCAGCCCTTGCTGAGAGCGGCGGTGGCAAGCACTCCAATAACAACAATCCCACCTCCGTTACGAACGTCAGCTACAATGGTGGCAACGTCTACATCAATGGCGCCGCCGCCGGTACCGAGCAGGATTATTACAATCAGGCCTTGGCGCTGGCTGGTCAAGGTAGCACCTATGCGACTGTCAATGAGCAGGACCCGAATGCTACTACTACTGCGGATCAATGGCAGCCTTTGGGCGTATTTTCGTTGGTTCAGAAGGGGCAGTCGCAATCGAGCATGTTGCTGCAGTTAGCCATCAACAAACAGGGCATTGTTCGCGGCAACTACTTCAACCAGCTCACGAGCGAATCACAGGAGGTCTACGGCTCCTTGAACAAGCAGACCCAGCGCATTTCGTTCACGATAGGACAAAACAATCAAACGGTGTTTGATACGAGCCTGGTTGACATCACTAAAGACGATGCGCCTTGTCTCGTTCACTACAGTGCGACCAATACTGAAGGAATGATGCTCGTGCGGGTTCAGCAACCGAAAGGTGCAAGTGCAGCTTCCACTGGTGGTCCTAGTTCCTAACTCGTTCTAGACAACCCTGAATTCTCCTGCTTCGACCGAATTCGGAGTTGAGGAGTTTCACATATCAAATGAATCCATACGGCTTGCTCGCTGTCTCTCGTGACGAAAGCAAGCCGTATGGGATCCGATGTCGGCAATTGCACCATCAGATGAGTGCCATGCTGATTCGACTTCGCCGATGGAATCGGGGAGTTTGAGAATCTTGAGTCGTATAAGTAATTTCATTGAGCCGAAAACAAGAACTTCATCGATACTCATCGAAGATCCGTCATTGGAGAGTAGTGGCGGGGAGGCGAAACCAGAATCTACTTCCCTTGCCTTCGGTACTGTCCACCCCGATGGTGCCCTTGTGCTGCTCTACAATAGCTTTGCAGATCGCCAACCCCAACCCTGTCCCGCCCTTCTTTGTGGCGTCGGTGTTTTCGGATTGTTGAAACTTTTGAAATAGCAAGTGTCTGAAGTGTTCCGGAATGCCTCTTCCCGAATCGCTTACGCTAACTTCCACATAGTCGCCTGTTGTCACCGCATTCACCATGATTTTGCTTGATGGAGGCGAGAATTTGATTGCGTTCGCAAGCAGGTTGATAAGCACACGGACTATTCTGTCTTTGTCTGCCAGTGCTATCTGAGTCGGTGCCTCAATCACAATTTCAATTTCTGATTTGTCGGCCAGAGTCTCCACATCAGATACTGCAGTCAGGATCAATTCACGCATGTCTGCCGGGACAGCTTCTATGTTCATCATGCCGGCCTCGAGCTTTTCTATGTCCAAAAGGTCATTGATCAGGCTCATTAGGCGGCTTGCGCTGCGATCGGCAATTCGCACTATCTCCTGCGCCCGAACTGGAAGTTCCCCGCACACTCCTTCGGAAAGTAGATTCAGCCCGCCGACAATGCCTGACAGCGGAGTGCGCAGGTCGTGCGACACAATGGCAACGAATTCTCGACGAACTCTTTCCACTTCTTTGCGCTCGGATACGTCGAGCACGTTTGTTAGAAGTCTTCGTCCATCGACTGTGTTGAACTCGCTGGTGGTTATTTCGACCGGGAAAACTTCGCCGTTTTGTCTGCGTGCGTCCAATTCGGAAATGTGATGCTTTGTGGTCTCCAGTACCTCGAGCGAACTCTTCGGGCTGGAGACCAAAAACTCTGATAGAGGCTTGCCGGTGAGCTCATTGACGCTGTAGCCAAACATTTCTTCCGTTCTGGGATTTACTATCTCAATCAAACCGTTTTCATCGCTGACAAAAACGCCTACCAACATGTTCTCTAATATGGCGCGCATTCGTGCTTCATTCTCGCGCAGTATTTGCTCCGCCTTCTTTCTTTCTGTAACGTCATGCACTACGCAAAACAATGCTTTGTCGGATGTAGACCAAAAAGCAACCCACTCAGCATTCTTGACTTCGCTTGCTGACACCAGGATTTCGGTTTCGAACGTTACCGAGCTGCCGTCCCTTTTGGCTGTTTCGAATGCTTCTTTTGCATGCTCTCTGTCAATCGGAGTTATGACTTCAAGAAAGTTGCGTCCTTTTAAATTCTCAGGGGCATAACCCCAGGCACTTTCTGCTGCAGGGTTAATGGCTGTGAATTTACCCTCGTCGTCAAGCGAACAAATCACATCCACTGCTTGATCAACGACGGCTTTTTCTCGCTTTAGTGAGGCAGTGACCGTTTCGACCATATTATGGAAAACTGCGTCGAGTTGCGATATCTGATCCGACCCTTTTACCCGTTTCCTCAGCGGCTTTGAAGCTGCAAACAACCTGGCATTATCCATCATTACCGAAAGCCGCTTTGTTATATCGACACTAAAGAAAGTGAGAAGGAGCAGCATCAACACGGAGTCAACTGCCACACCCGTAATGACCGTTTGCGTCAGTGATTGGCGAGCTTCCAGCAACATGGCGTCAACGCGAGAGATTCCCATATTCTCAAGTCCGACCACATGTCCACCGGCCCTTTTTGCGCGATCCCAGAGTGTATCCGTTGATGGATCTTTGACTTTGTTAATGGCTCGCTCGGACTGTCCTTTCTCTGTCAGCTCCACAACTTCCGTCGAGAACTTGGTCAGCTGCGCAACTTGATTTTCGAACACTTGAAATTCTTGTAGCTCGATCGGGTGAACCATAAGTGATCGGACTTGCTTCATTAGTCCGCGCACTTCTTGCAGCGTGGTGTGAAAGTAGGAACGGTATCGCTCGTTCTTACTCAAGGCATAGCCTGCCGCGACAGTAGTATTTGTAGCTACCAGGTTTACTGCCGCCGAGGTATAACCCGAAATCATACGAGCTCTCGCGCTTTCCCTGGCTGCTTCTTCAGCCAATTTTAGATTCGACACCAATACGGTTATGAATCCGATCTGGAAAAGAAACGGAACTATTATTATGACAAGACCTTTTGTTCCGATGCCTATGCGCAAAATGATGCCCTTACCCGGTTCTGTAATTCCTACGGATGTTCCGGTCTATCTTAATCCATGTCCGACGGGCAATGCCTGCTTGAAGCCTGAAGATGTAGTGTGAGCGGGGCAGACCGGATTATGTTGCTTTTGCGCCCCCACTAATTCGGGAGAACCGATAGGGTGAACAAGTACCCCTATTGAGCTAACATGTGCCAGGACCCGAATTCAACTGCACGCGGGATGATCTCCCTGTCCCTTCGTCTTATGATGAAAAAGTCGGTGAGAGGGAAGCCATATGGATGAAACGAGATGTCTGTGTTCCATGCATGACCTGGACAGTTTCGTGGCTGACTTAACACGAACCGGCAAACTGACAGTCGAGCAAACGTGCTTCGAGAGTTGCGATGCCGGTGCGATAGATACTGCAATCTATATGCAACCGGCTCGCGATACAATGCACTCAAATGAAGTGTCGTCCCCGTTCTCTGTGATCCTCGCCTCGCTAAGACAGTTGGCCAGGGAGTTGCATCCTCTAAAAGATGAGCCGCTGATGAGTCTGTTCGAATAGAAACGGATCCTTCTATCGACGCAGTCTGTCCGCATCGCGTGACTTAATGCACTGCCGTCATGTTTACAGACAGTTCGCGCTTTGCTTCCGCACTTTTTGTCGCAGCCTCAAGAACTCTCATGACTGTCAGCGCTTCCGCTGCTGGTACCGGATTTGGTGCCTGCTTCAGAATTGCCTGCCTGATTGCCGAGTAGTAGTCCTGATACCGGCCTCTCGCAGTGATCACCTCGCTTGTCGTGGCAACACCGTCTTTCCAGGTTGTAAGCTCGCCCTTTGTCGGGTCTAGCCCCCACTCCTGAGTAAGCGGTGTTGCACCCGACTTTAGCGAATCTTCCTGCTTGTCCATCCCGGTTTTGACGTAGCTGCCCAGGGTGCCGTGCACGACAAATCGCGGTCCGACGGCGCCAACCATCGCGCTGGCATGCAGAATTACTCTGCGCTTGCCGTAGCGAAGCAGTACATGGCAGTAATCAACTGCCGTTGCGTCTTGGCGTTGCATTCCCAGATCGGCAAAAATGGAATCAGGCACGCCGAAAAGCTCTATTACCTGGTCGACTAGATGGGGACCGAGGTCGTACCAGAGTCCGCCTCCAGGACCGGCAGTTTCACGCCAGCGCTGCCTGACCTCCGGTCTGAAGCGATCAAAATGCGACTCGAACGTGACAACTTCTCCGAGCAGCCCGTCGGCAAGAAGTGACTTTAACGTCAAAAAGTCCGCGTCCCATCTTCGGTTGTGGAAGACTGACAGGACGAGATCTTGGTTGGCGGGATGTGCCACGAGGATCTCCGCCTCTTGAGTCGTTGTGGTGAATGGTTTGTCGACCACTACGTTCTTCCCTGCGTCCAGTGCCCGTTTAGCAAGGTCGAAGTGAAGATCGTTAGGAGTAGCAATCACTACTAGATCAATTGATTCGTTCCGAAATACATCATTCGGATCTGCGCAGACCGTCGCTTGCGGAAAATCCGCGAGTACTTTGGCGCTATCGCTTGACACAAATGTTGTTAGGTTTAACCCTGGTATGCTTGCAATCAGCGGTGCATGAAATGTCTTGCCGGCGTAGCCGTAGCCGATCAATGCAACGTTTAGAGGTTGTCCTGAAAAAGTTTCCAACTGCAGCGCTCCCGGACACGGTTCGGTGAGAGCAGAGTTTAGCATTCCAGTAGCCAACCTGGTAGGATTTAGATTTGTTGATCCTGAGGATGTTTCCGGCATGACAAATCAAGCGTTGGCGACGATTAGTGAGGGCAAAACTCAGTCGGGTATCTTCTGGCGAAAGACCAGCACTGCGATGTCGAAAGACGTTTTGGTTCTTGTTATGGGTTATGGCGGAAGCCTGCGAATTTGGCCCGTTAGTTTCATTGATAAACTAGCAAGCAAATATGTTGTGTTGACTTATGATAATCGCGGAACTGGTTTGAGTTTCGTCCCGGCCTCACCGGAAAGCTACACTGCCGAGCTGATGGCGTTTGATTTAAATGAGGTAGTGACTGAGTTGGAGATCCCGCAGTTTCACCTGATGGGCTACAGCATGGGGGGGTGCATCGCCTTGCAGTACGCCGTGGAGTTTGGTGAGAAGGTGAAATCGCTGTTTCTTCTGTCCAGTACTGCTGCAGGCTCGTTGTATGTAAAGCCCGCTCCCGAAGTTTCCTCTGCGCTTGCCAATCCCCAAGGCCAAACGCTATGGGATATCTACATGTGGACGTTCTCGCTGATGTACTCGCCGGAGCAACTGATTCGATGTGAACCGCAAATGCGCCTGATCTACGAAAATTCGAAGAGCACGCCCACTTCTGTGCGCGGGTTGCAGGGGCACTCTAATGCGTTTAAGACTTTTGATCTTAGCCACGCCGTGACCGAGCTGAAAATTCCGACTCTCATTATGACGGGAACAGAGGACAGACTGATGCCTCCGGGAAACTCGGACAACTTGGCTAAGGCGATTGCGAACTCAAGATTAGTGCGCGTTGAGAACTGCGAACACGCTGTGCATGTTCAAGAGGAAGCGCTCGTAATTCGCGAAATTGAAGCACACTGCAATTAGGCGTTTAGTTCTGCGCTGTCGCTACTAAGCCGTCTGCAAGAGAAGAGAGCGCATCGCGTGATGCGCTCTCTTCTTAGAATCTCTGTGCGCCAGTATTTATCGACTAAGCTGGAAACGCTGTTTTGATGCGCGGAAAATCAATCTCCGTGCAAGCGTACATATTGAAATAATTAGTGAATACGTTTAGTCCGACGTTCGCAATTATTTCTGCGATTTCGGCGTCTGTCATGTTTACTGATTTCAATGTCTCAATTGAAGCTTCGGTAATGTCGCCCTGACGCATGAGCATCGAGCGCACAAATGTCAACGCTGCATTGCTCTTCTCATCGGCTGCTCGCTCTTTGCGCGCTTCCTCCAGTTCAACGTCGGTCATGCCGATAGACTTGCCGATCGCATAATGCGCGGACAAACAATATTCGCATCTGTTCACTTCCGCAACAGTAATTGCGATCTGTTCGCGAAGTTTCGGGCTCAAAACACCCTTGGATAGGGCTTCGTTGAAGGCGAGATAACCGTTGACTGCCGCGGGTGAATTCGCCATCAATTGGAAAACATTTGGAACTCTTCCAAATTTGCTTTGCACTACATCAAGTACTGCTTTGGTTTCACCTGTTGCTGTTGCAGCATCAACAGCTTTGATTCTTGTAGTCATGTATTAATCCCCAATCCGAATCGAACGGTCACATAGTACAACAAACCGCCGCTTACATCAGATTTGTTCATCACTCCTTCATCAAAGGCATTCGCCTCGTCTGCTTCACAGCGCCGCTTCTATACTTGTGTCGGCTGGTTTCGCATTGACAGAGTGGTTTGTTTCGACCATCACTACTTCATTTAGTAATGGTCGCAACGTGGGTTCTATCGTCCGCGGTGGTAGCGCGGCGTGTAATGAGGGCGATGAGGGAAGTACGGTGCCGGTCGATACCCGCCGTGATGGTTGAAGTTGTTTGGCAGGTAGGCCCAGCGTTCTGGAAAACCGTTGATCAGACCCTGCACGTAAGCGCGCTCGTTGGGGCTGATGAATCCGTTTCTGCGTTCGACTCGGCCGTTAACGCCGTGCATGGCTCCATAACCGTCGACGATCGCGCCCTGACAGTCTGGACGTACGCGTGAAAAGCCCGTTGCATTGTTTATTTCCACTGCTTGAATGATGCGACCGTTTGCATCTAGCGTCAAATCTTTGGTGATGACATCGTTCATCACCAGGATTCGCTGTGGCGGATTCCCGGCAATCACAACCCTGTTGCCGTCATTGAATTGCCTGACTAGGTTTCCGTTTCGATCAATGTTGTCCACTGCTTGCAGATCAATCCAGCGCGATGGCGGGAGGCGATCGAACAATCCCGGTACTTGTGGTGGTAGAAACTGGTCGGATGGCGGAGCTAGTACTTGTGGCGGCAGCCAGTCGGCTCCCGGTGGGGGCGGCATGGGACGGAACCCCGCGCGCTCTAAGTTTCCGGTACCTTGATCAAACGGCGCCAATTGCTGGAGTCTAGGGTCGGGCTGGGGCGTGTCCCCGCCTTGATACTGGTAGTTGTCGCGCATGGATTACTCCGGCATACCGCGTCCGGGCGAAGCGTGCCAGATAATTGTGAAAGATCTGTGGAATTCGACGCGTGTAAATGACAACGGGGCTCCCCGCTGTGAGCTTGAAGATCTTGAAACCGAGAATTAGTGCTTAGCGTCTAATTCAAGGTTGCGAATGGACATCGCTAGCGATCAAGAGTGCGGACTCTTAGATTTTGACTGATTGTTCCTTGCCAGCGTATGTGAATATCGTCGGTGGGGCTGCCGCTAACCGCAGCGACCGCATTCTCGACGATAGCGGCTGCTTCTTCGGCGGAAACGCCTGCGGCAATGCGACAAGCATTGTCCGCAACTTCCTTTCCCGTGCCGTTCAAATGACGCACGTGAGCGCCAATGGCGATTCCAATTGCAAAATTTGCTGCATGCTTATCAGCACGCGCTCGCAAGTAAGTCAGTGACGTCTCCGATAGGTTGCCTACATGAGAAACGGCCACGCCGACCCCAACCCACAGATCTGCCTGTCTTTCCTTCTCGAATCTCTCAACGGTTTCGCAAGTTCGCTGGACATCTCCGCCAGCTTGAAACCAAATACTTCTGCCCAGACCCTGGTCAAAAACTTTCGAGCCTTGAACGCATAACGAACGACGAGTGCGAACGCGTCGCTCAATAAATTTGTCGGGGTGCAGCAAACCTTGTTGGAAGCCCAGACCGTCAACAACAAACCATTGCCAAAGTGAAGTCATTGATTTTGTGGTTTCGACTTTGCCGCCGAAGAGACCCAACGCCATTCCGAGAGCGGTGTGGATTTCGTAGGGATGTCTTGTTTCAATTTCGCTGCGCAGAGTGTTCCAACGTTTATGCTTCGCGGGGGTCAGGTGGTCGCTCAAAGCGAGTCCCATGGCATTGCCTTCTAAGAACACTCCGAGATACTGCACTTTGCCTGCAGCGAATGATGCTGCTTCCGCAAGTACATGGTTGCCGCTTAAACCGCGAAACAATCCCTTGAGGAAAACATCGCTGGTCGCTCGTAATTCGTCCTCGTAGGCGTTGCCGCTTTTACCAGTCTCATTTGTGACTAGAGAAAGCAGTGGCTTCCAGACTCGGTCTTTTAGCGGAACCTTAGATGCCTGAGATCTCAAGGAGCTGTCCCCGTCAATAGTGAATATTACGACTGCTTAATTTTTATACCCGGAAACTCAGCAAATTGCTCAATAACGGTATTAATTGATTAACCGGCTCTAATGATAGCAGTGAGGATTGTCCTGTCAAGTGTTCGCGGGCAAACGCAGAAAGTGGGTCAAAGCCGCTTGCGCTCTGCCCTGATGGATTTGTCCCGGCAAGTTCGGCTTGTTTAATCTTTCGTGTCCGAAGATTAAACCGCAGTGGATAATGCGCCGGTCTGCGGGGTTTTAGTTTTGCGGATAACGTCGGCCAGGTAGAGCCAGATTCCGCGCGAGGTGCTGACCAGCACCAGCGCGCCAAAAAGTCCGTAGACCTGGTGTGAAACCTGAATCAAGCCGTAGACGGTCGCAACTGCCAATCCAAAAGCAATCTGGGCTCTTTTGTCGAATGGCGTGGTGGCCGGATCCGGAATCATATATAGGGTGAAGATGATGAATGCGGAGCTGGTCATTGGAATCAGTGGTGCCACAAGCGGAACTCCGACGATAAGGTGGCGCAAGAATGCTTGCGTTAGAAAGCCGCCCAGCCAGGCTAGCACAAGTGGCAGTCTCCCTGTAGCCATGCTGTGCACCCCGATTCCGGAGGCGAGGATGATGGCCGGCACAATCCAATTCCACGCGCCTGTTGCGTGCCCCATGAAGTGATACGGTGGCGCGATGCTTACCCACGGACAGAGAAACAGCGTCACGACTATTGCGAAGTTCGACGGGTTGAGGAAGTGTTGGGTTTTGCCGCCGCCCAGAGGCGCTCGAAAGACTACCTTTGATGCTATGGCGACGATCGAGGCGAAGGCGAACGGTAACAGCAGCTTATTGGGCAAAAGTAGCATCCCGAGCGCAATTCCGGAAATCAGCGCCGGCGCGAAGAACGTGAGCAATCCTAAAGGATCTTTCTTCAGGCGTACTGGCCGCCCTGTGATTTTTGCGTGAAGGACATCGAAGAAAACTTGTGCTGCACAAGCGGTCCCTGTCGCGGTAAGCAGTTGCGCCCAGCTTTGCTCGAAACCAAGAACGGTATGTCCGAACAGATTCCACACTACAAGCAAACCTACAAAATAGAGCAGCGCAAAAGTTCTCCGCTTTTCACTGTGTTGAGGGTACAGCAGCGCGGTCGCTGGTTGTGTTTGGTCTGCGACTGGAATTTGTGGCGATGAGTTTGGATTGCTCACGAGTGGGTTTCTCCCGTTCCTAGTTCGATCCTGTGCCATCCGGGCCGAGTCTTGTAGGAGCTCTTAACTAGCTTTCCCTCAACATTTTTCCATTCGACGACCACATTGAGCATCGTTGTTTTGGGCATCCGACCCAGTCCGAAATGGACTTCGTGAGCTCTCTTGCCTGAGTGTCCGCAACCGCCGTCAATCATACCTGTTCTTCGGCTACCGTCTGGCAATGTTACCTGCACTTTTGCTCCAATTGCCGGTGAATATTTTCGGTCGTTCCGCGGGGCTGTTTTCGTTCCTTCCATGGCGTCGGTCCCGGAGGCGGGGCGAACGATGCTAAGTGACAGCGACTCTCCTGCATCGGGTGCGTCGTTCCGAAAGTAATATGACGGAGCCCACTGGTTGGCGACGACAAAATCGAGATCACCATCGCCGTCTACGTCACCAACGGCGATACCGCGACTCACTACAGTGTCTGCAATGCCTAAGGATTGCGCAATGTCAAACATCCGGCCATTGGACGACTTTGCAAAGAAGAAGTTGGGCTCGTGCCCCGATACGTCATCTTTGGGGCCAAAGCAGGGCCAGTTGCGGGGATTGCTCAAAAGAGTGCTGTTGCCGGTGCCCAGTGATTGTAACTCAGGCCACCTGTTAATGACTCCTTTAAAAAAACCAGTCGCTTGGACCGCTTCCAGCTCTCCGTCGTTGTTGAAGTCGGCAAGGCGGCAGTCCCAGCCCCAACCGCTGCGCGAAATTCCCAGGTCTTCGCTGGCTTGCCTGTAAGGTGCTACACCCCTTGCGATTTGGCCTGCGTCACCGTCACTGAGCCACAGATAGTGACTTTCTTCAAGTCCGAACGGGCAAGCAATATTACTGACGTAAATGTCAGGTATCCCATCATGATTAAGATCGCCGAAATCTAAGCCCATCCCTTTGAAAGAGTCTTCGCCCAGCACAAAGGAGGCCGGCGTGGCAAAACCTGTCTTTCCGGACACAAGGTCGAACTTGAGATTTCCAGGGGTTGATTTATTGTGCAGCAAGCGGTCCGGACCAGTATCATTTGCGATGTAAAGTTCCGGCAAATGGTCGCCGTCTATGTCGCACGCCCCCAGTGCAAGAGTCCAGCCTTTGCTAACTTCCGGTGAAAGAAAGTTTGGTTGTTCTTCGAATGTAACTGCAATTGGGGGTTGCTTCGACGGTCTGCCTTTGAACAGTAGCGCGTGCTTCTGCCCGCCGTTGAGTGCCCGCGCAATGCTATCTTGCAGGACTACGGACGTTTTTGTATTTGGGTTCAGCACCGGCGCGCCGTCTTGATAATAATTGCCGAAGAGAAGATCCAGATGACCGTCGCCATCCAGATCGGATGCTAATCCGCAGCTGGTGTTCCAAATCTGTTGCCCCGGAACCAGTTCCATGGCCGTAAACGCCTGTTCGGTCATGCCGTTGCCGGTAGACAAAAATGCAACGGGAGTTCTTCCCCAGTAGTAGACAACTATGTCCGTGTTTCCATCTTCGTTTATGTCAGCGGCAAAGGCGCCCATTGGTGCCATAGTCGAGTCGAATCTAAGTCCGTGACCAGTTAGTGAGAATTGTTTGTAGCGATCACCTGTGCCTGGAACCGGCAACAGGGCGACCTTGTCCGTTCTGGGGTCGATCCAGATCAAATCGTTGGATTTGCCGTCTTTGTCCAACTCGCACAAAGCTATTGCTGCGCCGGTCGACGAAATCCAGGCGGACATTTTCGCCAGTGAAGGATTGGTGGTGCGTGCTTCTTTGAGTTTGCCCGTCGGTTCCGGCAATTGCATCCGCGTGAACTTGAACTGCTGTGCTAGTTTGATCCTTTGTTCATCAGACAGACGACGTGGCTGGATGAATGCAAACATGCCGAGACAGATGCATAATGCAATGACACTTGTCGCATAGGTCTTTGCTGATAACTGCAAACTTGAAACTCCCTGCGGTCGGAAGCAGCCCATGCTTCTCCCTATGGTATCGTAATCGACCAGTCTTTCCTACGACTGTTGTCAAAGTTGAAAAAACTGGATCTTTTGAGAGAGCTGGGGCATTCAAACCATGATCGGCTATTTGCAGAATTTGTCCAATGTGAAGCTTGCGCTTTGGTGTTACCTGATTTGGTATTGCCTTATTGTTGCGCGTTATTTTGATTCGACAATTTCAATCTGGCTGAGTGCGCTGGGGCTGAGCTTTTTTGTCGGTGTCGTAAACTACCTGAATTTAGTTAGCGGCGGCGCCAAACCGGATTTTTGGCAGGCTGCCAGATGCTACATCGCTCCTTTCTGTGTTTCCAGCTACTCCGCTGTAGTGAAAGGGAAGGGGTTTTTGCTGGTCTTTCCGCCGAGCGTGTCCGAGAACCTACTAGGGGCGACGATTATAGGTGGATTTTGTTTTGCCGTCCTTTTGACCAGGCGTCTTAGGAAACCGGAGCCTTAGCCAATGTAAGGTCCTCCGGCCCGAAGGCTTGAAGCTGTTGTTCCGCTCATACTCGAATCGGGAATGGCTTGCCGGCCGTCACGTTGCCTCTGACGTCGCTGCCGTCCCGCGCAAGGTATGGTAACGATTAATCGGCAGCAGGCACGGGTATAGTACGGAGTACCTTTGGGGGATTGAGCAGTGACTGATAGTAAGGCCAACGATTTTTCCGCTGGTGTCCCCGAACCGACTCGCGTTCCCGCAGAGGGGATAGCTCCAAGCGGCAAGCAGACGCTTCGAATTATTCGTGAAGGCGTATTCAAAGCCGCCAAGTCTAGCTTGGAGTTCATTGAGAAGAGTGAAAAGGACGAAACTGTCAAGATCCGAATCGAGGACCGTCGCGCCGTCACAATGGTGGCTCTCAGCTTTATCTGTTTGTTGGGGACCGGTTATCTGATGGTGGTCGACAAGGATAGCCGACCCTTTTGCGCTGTAC
The DNA here is from genome assembly GCA_019752635.1 of Candidatus Obscuribacterales bacterium. GTDB lineage: Bacteria > Cyanobacteriota > Vampirovibrionia > Obscuribacterales > Obscuribacteraceae > JAKFUT01. Next base: position 190,851 of record JAIELX010000054.1, read on the forward strand.
TCGCCGTTGCCTCCGACGTTTTTCTCGGCTGTGCAATCATATGGTCGGTAATAGTGCGATTTGGAGTGCTGAAACAGCTCGATCCGCGCTATGCGATCATCTGCTTTCACTTGATGATCGGTGCCGGAGCGATGTGCATCTTCTTTACTCTCAATATTGTGTACATGCTTCTCTCAATGAACGGCATCAAGTTACTTCCCTGGTAATCTCCTACGGCTAGAGGGAAAACGCAATCTATGGAAACCAAGCCTTTATGGTGTGATGAGTTTCGCAAGGCCGTTCAGCAACGTTTGGATGGCGAGCCATTGGACGCGTCATTGATTCGCGGCGTACGAGAGCACCGTGAAGCGTGTCCGCCTTGCTGTGATTTCTATGACCATTTGGTTCAATTAAGCGCCGTTACTGAGGACTTGTTGCCACCGCAGGAATACGAGCCGACAGACGGCATTGAACTGTTGAATAAAATTGTGAACGGCGTGGGAACGAAGAAGCGCACTCGATGACGCCTGTTGCGTATCAACGGGGACCTCTTAGCGATTGCAAGTAGTCGCGCAACGAGTCGCGAAGATTGATACCGCCCAGATACTCCGTGGCCTTGAAATTGCCGATCTTGCGAAACTTGCTCTGTAGCTGACCGTCGCGTAAAGGCTGACCTTCGTAGGTGAAGACTCTGTTGCTGCTCGAATTCAGGAGCTCGTTCGGGGCAGACATAGAGTAGTGATTCAGTGATTCCTGCTGAAACGTATCTAGTGCTCGTCCGTTCCATTCCGCTGATTCGGTCACTACATAGTGAGTACGAGTGAGCAGGTCTGTAGCGGTGGTGCGTTCGCAGTTCTGCGAAACGGCAAGAAAGCGGACGCGTTTGGCGCCGGAGAGCCCATCGCGCTCGGAAGGTAACAGGTTAACGTGCCAGTAGTTGCCTTGCGGATCAGTTTGATGTCCCCATATAGCTTCCAGGCGATTGTCCGTCCATGTGTTGGTCGGGGTTGTTCGACCTGTGCGCAGATTCGTAACCTGCGTTGTCAGATCTCCATCCTTCAACCAAGCTCCGGCCATCCACGGTGGTATCATGAACCATTGAACCGTGTAGTGTTGCTGCGCTGCTTCCGCCTTAAGAACCGGGTGTTGAGGTTCCGACACTGTTCTTGCTACGCCGAAACTTGACTCGTAAGCCGGCGTCGGTACTTCCTTTTGAAGAGGAAGTAGTTCTTTTGGCTTTACTGTCGCGGAAGGAGGCGCGGACACGTTGGACGCCGCTTCTACTTTGAGCGACGGAGGTGGTACTGCATGCGGTGCCGGATTGCTTGGCTGTGGCGCTGCTGTTGCTGCCAGCGCTTTCAATTTCGCCAACTTTTCCTTGTGAGCGCTGATCGTTTTTTCAGCGTGAGGAACAGCCGTGCTGTGCGTGACCCCTCCGAACAAAGTCAGCTCGCCGGAAGCTGGCGCGGAAGTGTCCGCCGCTGCCGCTAATGTCGTCAAACTAAGTATCGTCGCGATCGTGGTCGCAATAGTCGTTGCCTTTTGCACGTCTTCCTCCAGGGCTTCGTGCGATTCTAGCAGCTTGTCATTGTCCGCACTAGTGGCTCCTGCTGTTGCGCGGGTTCCAGGAATTTCCATCCGGAGAGGGTGTGCTCAAAATCTGCTAAATTGACAGACAATAAGGGCGCCCTGTGTCGTGTTTGGAACGAGACTTTGTTGGAGTTGTGACGGACGGCGGGAATTCTGAAGCACTATTAGGAAAGAAAAAAACTCTTCGTGCTAAACTCCCTGCCTGCTTGCACTGTGAGGATGATTAGACCTATGTCAGCTTTGAAGATTGCACTTCCTGTGGCCTTTGCGATGACAATGTTTGTCGTTGTGTCCGTGTGTACCTGCCAAAGCGCATCAGCTCTCGATCCGGCTGAGATTGAAGCCCTCAATAGGCAAGCTGCAGCCCTGGCGGAAACCAGGCCGATTCTTTCGGCGCTCAAGTCCGTCGAGGAAGCGTATGCTGCTGTCGCGGAAATTCGTGAGCAAGCCAAATACATTGTTTCTGAATGCAAGGACCGTCCGGGCTACGACATGGGGCAGATCATGGTCACGGCGGGACCGGAACAGATGACTGGCAAGTACTTCACTGCCGACGCCTCAAAGCTGAAAGACTTTGATCACACCATTCGAAAGCAGCAGTGTGTTTTGGCTGAGATACTCAACGCGAATCAGCAGGATAAGCGGCCGTTGCGAGCATCAGAAGAGGATCGCAAGCACATCGAATTGGCTCGAGCGGAAGCGCGCGCTACATTTGAAGAAATGATCAATGATGCCAACAAAGTAACGCTTTTGATCTTGGCGTCGAACTCGAAGCAGGCTGATGTTGCCGCTGCTGCCAAAGCCTTGATTAAGGCAACCGGTGAAGTAGAGCACAAACTAAAAGCTGTTGAACATGCGATGCATCAGGCGCAAAAAACACAATAAGTCCGCGGGCGATCACTCCTATGAAAGCACTGGTTCTGATCCGTGTCGTAGTTGTATCACTGACTTTCATAGCCATTCCTCCGCAGCAGTGTTTGGCGGTGGACAAAGCTGATGGCGATCCACGCAGTATTGCGTTGGTTCAAAAGGCAGCAATTGATTATCATAAGGGCAAGTATGCGCAAGGGCTAATTACCGCCGAGAAAGCTCTTAAGTTATACCTTGCAAGCCGATGAGCTCGTATCGTAAAGGACTTTTGTCTTCGCGGGCGGAAAAATCATGAGAAGGCAGACGAAATCCTCTTTCAGTTGATCAAGGAGAATCCGTTTTTTTTCTGAACCACATCTCTATCTGGCGACGGTACTCTGCGTACTGAGCGGCGACCGCAAGGAAGACATGTTCACTCTACCCATTACGGAAAGACTAAACAAATCGCGCAACGTGTTGATCGCCGGGGCTGGTGGTGGCTTTGACGTATTTTCCGGACTCCCTCTCTTCTTCGCATTGGAGCGGCAAGGCAAGAAAGTGCATTTGGCGAATTGGACATTCTCGGAGATTGATGCCGCGCCTGGATCGTCCGAACGTCTCTCCGACTTCCTTGTAGCGGTGTCGGCTGATACGAAAGGTTCCTATTACTTTCCGGAAAAGCACTTGTGCCAGTGGTTTCGGCAGAGAGGGAGGAACCAGACAATATATTGTTTCGAGCCGAGCGGAACGCAGCAATTGAAACGAAACTACGAGCTTCTCGTCAAGAAGCTGAACATAGACACATTGCTGATAGTGGATGGTGGCACTGATAGTTTGCTTCGCGGCGATGAAGAAGATCTCGGCACGCCCGAGGAAGATATGACGACTATTGCCGCTGTGGAGCAAGTCTCCGTGGAAACGAAGGTACTTGCGTGCTTAGGGTTTGGTATCGATGCGCACCACGGTGTATGTCATGCACATGTGCTGGCTACGGTTGCGGAGCAAACTCGCAATGGTGGCTATCTTGGTGCCATCTCGCTGTTGAAGTCAATGGAGGAGGTTTCACTATTCATGAAGGCTTCCAGCGCAGTCGCGCGCAGTATGCCCGAGGTAAGCAGCATTGTCGTCAGTTCAATATTGTCTGCGCTCGATGGTGAGTTCGGCAACTTTCATGCCACCGAGCGCACGTCTGGTAGCGAATTGTTTATCAATCCGCTTATGTGTTTCTATTGGTTCTTTGATCTTCCCTTACTGGCTAAATCAATCATCTATCTGGAGGCTCTTAAGAAGGCAGAGGATCTGTTTGAAGCGAGGACCATCATCGGAAGCCGCCATTGTAGCGAGTCCGCCGTGCGCCGCTGGACAAAGATTCCTATCTGAGTGTGCTGTTCCGCACTCAGCTCATTCTTCTCCATCCGGAGTCGGATTGCTCGCAGAATGCATCATCGTTTCGCTCTAGAGCTTGAAAAGGCTTTCCGCGGTCCGGAAGCATATCTTCTCTTTTTGCTCAGTGTTCAGCGGAGCGTCCTCGATGAAACGAGCTGCAATCTCTGCGTTTTCATATGGGTAGTCCGTTGAAAACATGACGCTGTCTTCACCAAGTTCGGATACTGAGCACAATAAAGGACCGTTTGCGCAAACACCGGACGTGGTGACAAGAATGTGATCGCGAATGTATTGGGACGGCGGTTTCTTCATTGCTTTTCCGAAACTGCTTATGGCGATTCTGCTATCCAGGCGCCAGAGCGAGAATGGGAGAGTTTCGCCCATGTGACCGAGAATGACTTTCACGTTTGGAAAGCGGTCGAACACGCCTCCGAAAACTAAACGCAAAGCATGGGTGGCTGTATCGCAAGTCCACTCCCAGATTGCGCCTTTCAATTCTGGACGTCCGGTGAAAACGCGTGACTGATCATATGGAATTCCGGGGTGCAGATAAAGTGGCACCTGCAGTGCGCTCACCCTTTCCCAGAAAACATCAAACTTGGCATCGTCCAGGTACTCGCCACCGGTTTGTCCATTTACGAGTACACCAACGAATTTGAGCTCATTAACGCACCGCTCCAGTTCTGCTGCTGCTTCGGTTGGAGCCTGCAATGCTACGCAAGCGAACCCTCTATACCGCTCACTGTGCCTGCTGATTCTTTCCGCAAGAAAATCGTTGGACGCGCTGGCTGTCTTGACTGCGTTATTACTATCCGCTTCGCCTTGAACACCCGGAGCTGTCTGCGAAAGTATGGCAATGTCTATTTCACATCGATCCATCATGTCGATGCGCTGATCATCAAACTCCGGCAGCAACTTTTCGATTGTAGCAAGCGCCGCAGGGTCGAACATTGGCACTACCGCGTCGAGGTACTTTTCGAATCCGGGAGCACTGAAGTGCTCTTCCAAGGCGATCTTTCTCATACATTCCCGGGGCGCTATCGAAGTGCTTTCAATGCTCGATTATACGATTAATCATCCACTAATTGGCTATTTGACTAATTGATTGCTGCGAAGGATCTGTAGCACGGCTTCGGCAGATTGCAGTCGGTCTTCCACTTCAAATGTCGTCAGTTGCCAAACCAGTTCGCAATAGATACGGGTCTCTGGATTCTCGCCTTGATAGTCCGGGCGTGACTGCTTAAGAGGTGTGGGCTCCTTTCCTGTCAGCAGAAAGAATATTGTTGCACCCATGCTGTAAAGATCGCTCTGTGAGCAAGGCGTTCCGCGAAACTGCTCAGGCGCTATGTATGCTTGCTTACCAACGACAATCGCCGTTCGTTTTGATGTGCTCTGGCGGGCAAGACTGAAATCCAAGAGCTTGAGCGTGCCGTTGTCGGCAAGTATCAAGTTGTCGGGGGTGAAATCCTGGTGAACTACCTCCGGCGATTGTTGGTGCAGGTACTTCAAGACCTCGCACATTTGCACCAGAATTGGTGCCAGTGTCTCGGCGCAGAGAGGTCCGTTTTCCATGACCGCATCGCGGAGCGACCTTCCGTTTGCAAATTCCATGACAAGGTACGTCCTCTCGTCCTCCACAAACACGTCATGCAACTCGACGATGTTTGGATGAGTCAGTCGACTGAGTAAAGTCACTTCCTTAAGGCATGTGTTTATCACTTTCTTTCGGACGTCCACCGAAACCCCTGTGGGCAACACATATTCTTTTAGTACCACTGGCACTCTCGTACGACCTGGCTCACTGATTCTGTCTGCAAGATAGGCCACGCCTTGTCCTCCGCTACCTAGTTTCTTGAGAATCTTGAACGTTCCGTTTTGTAGTTGGCCACCGGCTTCCAGTTCTTCCGCTCTTTGCCTGGTGCTGCTTTGCAGCCCGGCGAACCACATTTCTGTGTAACATTGGCTCAAAGTTACCGGCTTCAACTCAGCTTCCAGATCCGGCGCAAGATGCACGTCAGGTACGAATTTTTCGACGTGCCGGAGGAGTTTTTGCCAGTCTCCCGGCGCAGAAAGACTGTCCGCGCGTAGGAAAGTCGTTCCGTTAGTTTTGCTGAAAACGATCGTAGTCTGTTCTCGAGTTTCGTCTTGGATGGCGGAAACAGACACGACATTCTTCCAGTCGAGAATGGGTAGCGAAAATCGGCGACCAAAGATTGGTATTGCAAAGTACAGACCCCGAGGCGAGGAGACGATATGCGATGGTTTGATCCAATCTATTACCGTGAATCTCTTGAATCGATCGCGGGCTGCCGCCAAAATCGTAACAGATGTGATTGCAGTAAAAGCAAAACTCAAGTAGGACATAAGGCAATACAAGAAGCGATGCTCCTTGATAGTGTAAACGCCTACCCATTCGGGGGCAAACGCATACTCCGGATGTGGTGCCATAAAAGTTTGCCAAAAGCAATCCCAGAAGGGGTCGTACTGCCAAATCAATGGAAATAGTGCCACAGCTAAGATGGTCAACATGCAGGCGATCATCAGAATGAAGAACCAGTATTGGATGTCCGGCCCCCATCCCATTGCTTGACGGCGTATCGCGTTTTCCTTAGACAAGGGCGTGGAGTACTCGAAGTGAAGATCTTGTTGCCGATTCTTTTTCAGGTGTTCTTGCTCGACGACAACATTGATTGTCGGCTTTAGCACTTGGGCGATAGTTACTAACGCAGAAGGCGAATTTGTCTTTTCAGTCAAACTCATCGCCGTTCTCCGCCAGTTTTGTTTGAGAGCCTTGCCTCGAGTTCTTGCATGCTTTGTATTCTGCTATCAACGTCGATGCGTGTGCATTCTGCGACAAGTTCATCAAGCCAGACCGGAATTGCGTCGTTGACCATGACGGGATGCAATTCCGATATTGGACGAGGGTCCTTTCCGCATAAACAAAAGTACATCGTGGCGCCAAGTCCGTAGACATCACTTTGAGGAGTCAGTTCGCCCCGCACTTGTTCCGGTGCCATATAGGCCTGCTTGCCGATCAGGGTCCCTGTCGCCTTGCCGGCATACTCATTAGCTGCGCCGAAATCGATCAGTACAATTTGTCCGTCGGCTCGCAGTAGAATGTTGTCCGGTGACAAGTCTCGATGAATAACTGTTGGTTTAAGGGCGTGCATGTATGAAACTATTGCTGCTAGCTGTTTCATCCAACTGCACACCTCCGCCACATTCAAGTTGGTTCCTTGCAACACCGTTCGCAGGTCTCGCCCGTCTATGTGCTGTAGAACCATATAGTTACGACCTTGCTCAACGAAGTGATCGTAGACCTTTACTATTTGAGGATGATCGAGCCGTTGCAGGATACTAGCTTCTCTGACAAATTGCTCTTCTGCCTTTTGTGCAAGAGCGGCGTTTTTGATCTCAGGAACCACTATCTCCTTTAAGATTACTCGTTCATTTTGCGGAGTTCTTGCAAGGTAGACTGCGGAGAATCCTCCTCCCCCGAAATGCCGTTCAACCGTGAAACGGTTGGCTCCAACACGGTGCCCCGGGTCCAGGGGCACGAATGGCGTCATTGTATAGCGCGCTAATTCCTCTGACCAGAGACTTGTGTATCCGGTGTCTGCGGAGTTGTTCTCAACCGCAATTCGTTTTGAGCACCTGTTGTATGCACCGACAATTTCCTCTGCTTCAGGTCTGCTTTTGCAGGCGGTTCCCCACGACTCTATTGCGTCGAGCAAACATCGGAAATCTCGTTGGCTCAGTTTTCGTAGATCGATCCGCAACTCCTGACCTTGCCGAAACTGCAGCAATATTAAGGTGGCTGATTGCGGGCGCACTTGTATTTTTATCGTACTCAAGTTCTGCCAAAGTACGCTGCGGTTAAATCCCGTCTGCCATATCATGGACAACGGTACTAGTATTCCTCGCTCGCTCATGCACAGACGGTTGTCCATCCCGAATGTAGCTCCCGCGACACATGAAACCAACAATCCGATAGGAGAGATCAGTCCCTCGAGCAAGTCCCCTTGAGGAAAGCAGGCGGTCGGGATGAGGCTCTTACTTGCTGAGGAGATCGCGTGAAGAACGAACATGATCAGGATTATCAGGGACACTACAATCGCAGCGTTGGCTAACCCGCAAAGAATCGGACGATCCCGAAAGAATGTCGCTGTAGGAAGGATTGGACAGACGATAACCGTGGTGCTTTCGTCAGAAGGAACCCTTGCATCCGGTCTTACTAAATCAAACAAAGCCGGCACCCCCGTTCCCGCTTTTTCGACTCTATCAGTCCGAGTATTTCAAACTTGTGGCTGTTGACGGGGCTGGCTAGATTCGGGGCTAAAACACATACTTACTGCCAACCGCGCAAGGAATAACCACTTCCGGTCCGAACGCATTGATCAACGCATTTTGCGCGCGCCAGCCTGTGCAGTGCGCCGGAACTATATGAGCTGGTGCGAATTGCCTGAGACCCTCAATCGTCTCTGGAATGATTTGCTCAAGTGCGCCTACCAGATGCAGTCCGCCGAACACGCAGTAGAGAGGTCCATCAAAGCGCTTTTGTGCATCCAGCAAAACGTTTATGATACCGGCATGAGAGCAGGAGCTGAACACAACTAGTCCCTTGTCTTTCACTTGAACTGCAAGATAACGTTCGTCGAGCAGAAACGGATCCGGACGCCACTCACTATTCGAGTCGTCTCTACACAGATGATCCGGGCGTCCCTTTTCGAATTCGGTTAAACGTGGAATCTCGCCGCTTAAGTAGAAAAAGTCGTTTAACAAAGTTCGTTCTTCGAATTTGTTAATAGGGTCCGCACCGCACTGTGTAAGTTCTTCAGGTGAAGGGACCTTTTCAAATGGAACTACTCTGCCGTCGTTAAGTCGCACTCCGCGCTCAAGAAACATTCCCGGATTTACATGACAGCCTACTCTGCGCCCCGGAGCTGTTATCTCCCCAAGAGCAGACACGAGCGCGCCCATATGGTCCCAATGACCATGCGAAACGGCTATAGTTTCTACGTCGTCAAGGCGCACCCCTAAATTCTTGCAGTTGCGCACAAATAATGGACCTTCAGGTCCGGCATCAAACAGCATCTTGTGTTTGGTTGTGCCACTAATTGCTGATAGCATCACGGAAAAGCCCAATTGAGCACAGCACAACGTGGCACCGGAAAGTTCTTGTGCACCGGCATTGAGCACGTTGCTAAACTCGGGTATGACGTTTGGTGGCTTTGAAGAGTAACTGTCGGTAGTGTTGTCCACCAGAACATCTACGGTCAAGCTGTCGAGTTGCGTTAGTCTTGGATGCATGTTTTACCTCTCAGGTCGGATATACCCTCTTGCGGTAACCACCAGCGTCGGATAAAAGCGAAGCGCGATGACACCCGTTCAAGTGTCATCGCGTTCTTTGAGTGCCCCCGCACTACTTTACGCCAATTGTTGTCGGCTATTTCTAGCGTCTGTGCTTCTCTGAAGGAGCGCTCGGTCCGGGTGAGGTGGCTCCGGGAACGGGCACTCTTTCGCCGTGAGCGCCAGGTGCTGCAGGATGTGATGGAGGTATTGTCTCTGGTTTGGGCGGCGCAGTCTCGCTCGGTCTTACCGGGGTCGTTGCTCCCGGTGTCGGAACATTATCTGAAGCTGGTCGGGGAAGGACGCCGATAGCACGCAATGCTTCCATCATCATCATTTGGGCTTCTTTTTGAGCGCTACTACGATTAGTGTTTGTGCCGTCCAGGTTCTTGTCGGGGTTGGTGCTGCCTTCCTTCAATTTGCGCAGGATGCCCTCTTCTGAACTTCCCCTTTCACGCTCCATTTGTTCGATTAGGTTTAGCTTGTACTCTTTGATCTTTCGCAGAACGCCGTCGGATTCGCCGTTCGGCAGCTTCTGAACGCCTTCCAATATGTTTTGTCCCAAGTTTTGCGTTTCCTTGTGGACATCGTTCTCCTTGTTGGGAATTGTCTTGGGAACAACATTTTCGAGGGCACCTTGTCCCATCTGTTGCAGCTGTCCGGATAATCTACCATCTTGCTGAAGAAGGCTAAGCGCATTCGCAACGCCCTCTGCGACCGCGTTAGCGCCATCCTGAATACTGCTAAGCGTATTGGCCACGCCATCCGCGACCGCATGGGCGCCATCGATCACGATGCTTGGTAAATGTGCCGGCTGTTCAGTACGTGTGCCCGGGGGGGTAGAGTCGCCGCAGCACGCTTCGTCTTCTAAAGCGTTGTAGTCGTCGTCTTCCGAGCCACCGCAGATGTCTTCACAAACGTCTTCGTCTTCAAACAATTCTGGATTCATGATTCTGTCCTCGCTTCCTTTCCTTCCTCGGTCCCGTTTGCTCTCGGGATGCAGAGATGTTATGTTCTGAAGAGTTACGGCTGGGTAACAGCAGGCTCGAAACAGTAAAATCGAATCGCGATGACACCTTTGTAAGTCTCATCGCGTTCTTTGAGTGCCCCCGCACTACGCCAAATTGTTTATGTTCTATTTCTAGCGTCTATGTTTTTCTGAATTTGTGGTCGGTCTTGATTCCGTGCTTCCCGGTGTGGGAATGTTGTGCGGCGCCGATCGGGGAATAATGCCAAGTGAGCGCAATGCATCCCTTATCATTTGTTGTGCTTCTTTTTGAGCATCAGTGCGATTGGTGTTCTCTCCGTTGCCTTCTTGCAATTTGCGAAGAAAGCTTTCTGACGAGTTTCCTGCTTCTCGCATCATTTGTTCAATGAGATCGTGCTTTTGGTCTTTGCTCCTGTGCATCTGTCCCGGAACTTCGTTTTCGAAGTTGGGCGTTGGCTTGGGACCTGCGTTTTCGAGAGCACCTTGTCCCAATTGTCGCAATTGACTGGTCCTGTCTTGCGCATTGCTGAAGTCTGGTAACGGCTTGCGAAGCGCATTTACTATGGCGCCTCCGATGGCGTTGGCCCCGTCTAGCACAATATTTGGTAATTGTGCCGGCTGTTCAGTACCCGTGCCTGGTGAAGAGGGAATTTGGTCGCCGCAGCAAGCCTCGTCTTCAAGTGCATTGTATTCGTCGTCTTCGGTGCCACCGCAGATATCTTCGCAAACATCTTCGTCTTCAAATAATTCTGGATTCATGTTAGTGTTCCTCTCTTCAGTCCTTCCTCGGGTCCCGGTTGCTCCGGGGATGCAGAGATGTTATGTCTTGAAGCGTTACGACTGGGTAACAGTAGTTTGTGCAGTTTGAGGTCTGAGAAACTGTGGGATTCCACAGGCAATAAGGATCTTCAGCCTTGCTTAACCTGAGTCTCAAGTCTGATTCCCTTGTGGTAACTACAATGCAGTTCAAACCTGCGAGCAGTTGTTGACTATAGGGCGGGCTCCGGATGTTAAACTAGCCGTCGCTCGCGGTGGTTGTTTCCGGTGCAGTAGAGGTGAATGGACGTAGATGATCATGCGTTTGTTGAAGATTTTGTCCCTTGCTGTGGTGTTGTCGCTGTTGCCGGTCTGCCCTGTGAGCTCGCAAACTGCCAAAGCGCCGGTTTTGCTGACCGGTGGTGTTGAGCACTCTGAGCGGTTGGAGCCGGTGGCACCGCAGCTTCTACCCGGCTCCGTGTTTACTAATCAGACCCTGCCGCCCGTGGACCCCAACAACGAATGGTATTGGATACCCGGATGGTATGCGGGTCAGAAGCACTCCGACTACGAGCGAATTCTGCAAGACGTTGACTTTCGCTCGGGGCAACAGATAACGCCGAACAGTCTAGTCACCAATCGGCAGGATCTGTTCATAGGCTTTCAACCTGACAAGAATGGGCAAATTTGGGAATACAAACGCGCTCCTTACACTGCAACGGTGGAAGCGGATTCTAGTTTTCAGACTATGTTCGTTCGTGTGCGTGATCCCATTCAGGTAACAGCGGATCGAGTTGTGATCAGACTTGTCCAAACCTCGGTGGTTGTAGACAAGTCGACGCATCGAATCCTGAGGACGGAGCAGCAGGAACAGTTCAATACTTATGTTCCTGTGGAGCAGGGTGTGGTGAATGTTAGAACGTCAATCAAATCTTTCGGTGCGGACGGCTCACCGCTAGTTCAAGAGGAAAGCGCTAAGGTTGTCGTGGACAGAGGCCCGTTCAGACCTGTCGATACCTACCAGGGGCGTGACATGCGTATCTTGTTTCGGGACTTCATGTTAGCTCGCGGATACGGAAGTTTGCTACCGCCGGCAATCCTGAGCTTACCCGAAGCGTCGAGTGCTGGCGACCAGGCGCCACTAAATCAGGTGCCTTCGTCAGCAAATCCCGGTGGTAATGCGCCGCAGTAGCATCGCAGAGCTGACGCTTGCGCGTTTCCAACGGTCTTTTCGCCTTCAATGTTCTTTCGTCAAGCAGCCGCTTTGAAGCCTGCGGGCATATCCGTCTTGCATTCTCACGCTATCTATTTGCTGATTCATTACCTGCAACTATCAATTTCATTCGATCCAGATATTGGACCGAAACAGCTGCAAAGGTTATGTTGAATATGCATTAGCAGTTCAGCGGGTCCGAACACAGACAAAAGAGAGCGATAAGTAGCCATCATGGAGAGCAAGTCGATAGATCTTACAGAACAAGACAGAAAGAGTTACATAGCCGCCGGCGATAACTCAATACCGCTGACGCAGCTGCAGTTTCTACTGTTACATGAAAACCAGAGAGTTAGGAGCAGAGTTGCAGAAAATCCGCGCACTCCAATTGAGTGGCTATGGGAACTCGCGTCGGATGACTCTTCGGTGGTCAGAATCGCCGTAGCGGAAAATCCCTGTTGCCCGCTGGCGTTGCGCGAAACACTAGCTCAAAGTGACTCTGTTGATGTAAGATTTGCAATTGCAGAGAACGCAAATACGCTCCCTCACCTGTTGCGGATTTTACTTCGCGACGACAATCCTTACGTCGCGATCCGTGCAAGCCAAACATTGCAGAGAATTGCAAATGAGCGGTCGGAATATTCTCCGATTAGCAAGGTTGCTAAAGCGATAAAGGATTTGAGTTCACAAAATCCAGCTCAACCGAAATCTCCAAGAATTGAGACTCGATACTAGCAAAGCCCAAGGATATTAAGGATACGGTCATGGAACTTCGGCATCTTCGATACTTCATCAAAGCAGCAGAATTGCTTCATTTCACGAAGGCCGCTGAAATGCTTTATGTATCGCAGCCGACACTTTCAATTCACATTCAACAACTTGAGACAGAGCTTGGGACCGAATTATTCATTCGAAGCGGACGACAAGTAAGACTGACTGAATCCGGCGAAACATTCCTTTTGCATGCTCACAAAGTCGTGCGCGAGCTTGAAATTGCTTCGCAAGAAATTGCAGCCATTAGTGGATTGCATCGCGGTAACCTGCGCATTCAAGCGCTACCTCTCTTCAGTCGCTACTTGGTTCCGATTTGGATAAACGCTTTCAATTGCCATTATCCAGATGTTCATGTCCATGCAAGGTCTGGAGCTTCTGAAGACATAGAGGCTGCAGTTATTGATGGAAAAATCGACCTCGGTTTTTCAATCCTTCCGATTGAGCATGATGAGCTAAATCAACAGGAGTTATTTTCGGATTACTTTGTTTTGATAGTGTCAAAAGATCATGAGCTGGCAAGCAAAGACCGACTTGCGGTATCCGACCTTCATAACCTGCGCCTGGCGATGGCAGGCCAGCACAGCCATGGTTCGCGGCTTCTGAGAAAGTACTTCGCCGAACTAGGCGTCCAACCGGATATTGTCGTGGAGTATGACGACGGACCGGCCCTGCTGGAACTTGCTATAGACTCACCGCTGGCGGCAATTGTCCCGAAATTTGGATTTGCAGACGCCCGGGTTTGCACAAAGCTTCTTCCCGACCCGGGTCTCAGCTTTACTGCCTCGGCGGTCTGGACGCACCTTAGTCCTTCCGGCCGGGTTTTTCTTGATATCGTCAAGGAAAGCATAGCCCGCAGTGAGCACTGCAATTCATAACGGACCCTGCAGCGTTTTGTATACAGCTGCGACAGCTCATTTGTCCGGTCTAACGTCAATATCCAAACATGCTTAGGCTGCCTGCGTGCAGCGAACTGAAAGGGAACCTGGACTTCATGAAGGGGCTACTTCTTGCTGGCTGGCAGCGGATATTGCGTGGTCACTTCAAATTTGAAGAACGGATTGTTCGGAAATAGATCTAACGCCTTTTGCGCCAGGTCGTGAGCCTTCACATGATTTTGCTCGTCTCGTTCCGCCTTATCGGCAAGTCGAATATAGCTTAGAGCCTTTGCGTGCTTTTCCAATTCCGTGCGATCAGGAATTGCATCAGTTAGAAACTCAGACGGGTCTGCTTTATCCTTTTCCAAATCTGACGTGTATAACAGTGGCGCCGGATATGGTAAAAAGTATTCGACTCGCGGATGGTCGTCGGTGATGGTAAGACCTTCTTGACCGATCAATTTGTCGCAGGTGGCATTGCCGAACAGATACGTCGCCAGCAATGCGTAAACATTGTCCAAACCAACTTCAGCCAGGCTGCGCGAGATTTCGGGCGTCGCGCTCATGCGCTTTTGCAAGTCTGCAAAACTGACTTTGACTGGTTCATTTGAACCGATCACCATTGCTTGCGCGTCATTTGGCTCAAACACGTAGACATATGGAAAAACTTTGCGCGCCGAACGCAGCATCATTTTCCAAACAGCTTCGTTGGGTTGGTCGAATGGGATCCACTGACACATAATTCCATTTGGTTTCAATCGATTTTTCGCAAGTTGGTAAAACTCCTCCGAATACAAGCTTGCTGTTCCCGCTTCCAATGGCGGCGGCGGTTCGAAGCTCACTATGTCAAACTTCTTGTCGGAACAGAGCAGATAATTTCTTCCATCACCTACGTGAAACTTCGCTTTCTCTTTCTTGGTGATTCCGTAGTTGTAGTCCGTAAAGTAATCAGCGCTTTTGATCACCGCGCTGGATAAATCGACTATATCGACGCTTCTTACTTGCGGGTGCAATGCAATCGATCCTGCCGTGGTGCCAGTTCCAAAGCAAATTATCAATGCGTCCTCTGGTTTAGGATGCAAGAGCGCGGGCAAGTGTCCAAGCTGACGCATGTAGCGCCGTCCGCTCAAGATAGTGTTTGCATACGGTTGTCCGTTTATAACCAGCTGCATAAAATCCGGGTACTTAAGAACAAGCACCGTGCTGGTGCTGTCCTCCGCGAAGTGCATCAGTGGAGTATCGGGCGCTTCCGAATAAGTGATGTAAGGACTCTTAGTTGTGGCGAATGCCGCCATAAAAGCGACTGCCAACGCTGCGACTACAATCTTCTGCATCTTTGATGAGGAGCTGTAGGCAAGCGCAACCATTCCTGAAATTGTGGTGATCGCAACGATTATCTGAAATGCTGCGTAGGATCCTAACAATGGTGTCAGTACTAGACCGGCAACAATTGAGCCGACTACGCAGCCCACTGTATTTGATGCATAAACCAGTCCGACGGCCTTGCCGACATCTTTGCTCAATGCGGTAACCAAACCACCGATTAATGGAAAGGATATACCGAGCAACGTCGCCGGCAAAAGAATAAAGGTCGCAGTAACAACCAGGTGCGTTGCCATCAGTCCGCCAATAGATCCGAATGCTTGCGCCAGTGCCGGTGCCACTGCGTTGCGAAGAAGTAATCCCAAGGGCATAAGCACCAAACTGGAAGCGCATGCGATTGCTGTAGCAAATTGAACGATCGATAACGCTGAAAATTGTTCTGGCATTGAAGTTGCTTGTCGCGAAAGTTTTCGGTCATAAATCCACGCGCCAAGCACTAGTCCTAGAAGGAACATGCTGACCATTAGCGTGAAAGCGTATGTATCGGTTGCGAGATTGAAACGAATCAGACGATTCCAGAGAACTTCGTAACTGAGCGATGCAAAACCAAGTACGAATCCCAATGCGCAAAGCAGCATAAGAGGACCCTTGTTGGCACCGGATGCGGTGGACCTGTCCGTTGCAGACTCGTTTGTTGAAGTCTCCGCTTCCGTTTCCTTGAGTGAGCGCGAAAGCGCGACTGCGCTCAGACCCACAACCAGGCTGATGCCTGCGGCGGCATATACAGTGCCGGAAATACCGAGATATGCAAACCCGAGGAACGTCGCACTGAGACTACCGATCACCGCGCCTAAAGTGTTGACGGCGTACAGGCTGCTAAAAATGTGAGCGCGATTCGTCCAGAAATTCGCGCACATTTTGACAAGAAAGGGCAACGTCGATCCCATCAGGACGGTGGGAATGATCAATAACACCGCTGCAATCAACAAACGCACCGGTGTAAAGAGTGCTCCTTCGGGAGGCAACAACTCATGGTTGGCGGATATGGCCCGGAACGTAGCGTCGAGCCCTAGTGTCACTGCTGGTGCCGCGATGGCAACGCCGATTTCAACCAGCCCGTATGCTAAGAGTTGCTGTTTCACCCGATCAGCAATTCTTCCGCCGATCACCGCGCCGATCGCTAGTCCGCCCAGGAACGCCGCCAATACACAACTGGCCGCCTGGTTTGTGTTTCCCAATACCAAGCCAAGTACTCGCATCCACGCCACTTCATAGATAAGGGCGCTGAAGCCGGACAAGAAGAACAGCAAGTAGATGTAGGGCTGCCGCATGTGTTAGCTGACGGGGACTCCGAGGGGGGGGGGCCCTGCGATGTTACCACACCGCACCGCCGACTATAAGGCACCGGTAGGCGAGGGAGGTTTGCAATGTTGTGGAGCGATGGGAGGCAGGGGGCCTCTTGCAAAAGGATCGACACTTGACGGACAGCGTTCCTGCTTGCACTTCTATCTTTCGCTGCGAAATCAAGCGGAGGTTGAGCTGTTACCCAGCTGTAACTCAGCGCCCAATATCATGTCTTCAAGTTCCGGAGCTGCTCCGGAGAAAGGGGCATAATGAAGGAGCCACCATATGACACAGCCTGATTTTGAGCCGGAAGTTGCTGCAAGTCCGACCTCTACAGCTAGCGATCGCACTGATAATAGTTCCTTGAAGCAAGTAGCCGCTACATGGCTCCATGACTGGTTCTCCCTTCCGGAAGCGCAGAACAAGCAATTAGTTGAAACTCTGCCGAGCCTGACCATTCAGATGGCTGCCGGTGGTGCGGCTGTTATTGCAGGGCGTAACGAGCCGGAGAACTATGAACTTCGTCAGCGCAGCACAAGTGGGGACCGAGCCCGCTGGAATGAAAACGATGCCACAAAGTCGGAAGTGAAACGCCGCTAGAAATTATGCGACGGTGAATGCCGAATTTTCGAACCAATTCGTCATGGTTGGATGCGAGTTTACTGCGGTCCGATGCGCTTGCTTGGCTGAGTGCGATTAAGTTACTGGTTGCGATGCGAGTGATCGGCGGGTATATCATGTGAACAGACTTCACCACCGGCATGAGAAAGAAAGCACTCCAACATGTTTACTTGTAGGGAACGTTATGAGTAGTGGCGAGGAAACTCCGCCCGAGCCATTTCGAGATGCCGTCGGTGGCTCGATGGAATCGCCCGAAAACGCCGGGAGTACCGGTGCGATGTTAGCAATTGACGAGTCGTTTGCCTCGCCCCGCGTTCCGGAATTCAAAGTAGAGTACGAACCGAGAGTCAGGCGGCTGACAAGATACCTGGCGATCTTGATTCCCGTGGCTCTAGCACTTTTGTGTGTTGATTGGACCAGTCACAGCAGGTGGGATGTACCCGAAGTTGTCGGCGTCTGCATGGGGTTGATCATGTCGGGCGGCTGCATACATGCTGCCCTCGTCAACAGGCTGCATCGCATTGACTTGACCGGTGACGGCATTAGCTTCCCTAAGGAATGGAAGTCAGATTTGCTCGGCAGAACACAACGTCACTGGAGCGATCTCCACTCAATCCAGCTTGAGTTTTCTGCGGGGGCTACCACGGAAGTGATTTGTTGGAACCGGCCGGCTAGCTGGTCGTTGCGTGACTATTTTCGTACCTCCCCGCGACTTCTTCTTGATTTTACCTCTGGTGGAAAAGCTGAGGTCCCACTGGGCGATTTAACAGCAAAACAGGCGGAACTTTTGCTGCAAGGTTTAGAGATTTGGGCAGATCCTGCCGCGTTTGCGGCTGACGTCGTGAGGCTTGAGAAATCACTTGTTCTGGAGGAGAGTGTCTCGTTTACCGAGTTGTGGCAGGAAGACCTGAACACAAAGTACATAGCCACTACTTACAATCCGCTCGCAACCAATAGCACTGTCCAGTCGGGTAAATATAGAGTTCTGATGCAGTTATCTTCCGGTGGCATGTCATCAGTTTATTTGTGTTCGGATTCTGAAGGCAAGAAGGTGGTCTTGAAGGAAGCTGCCCTACCCGTTCAATCGAACGACGCCTTGCGGGAAAAGGTGAAAGAATTGTTCGATAGAGAAGCTCGGCTGCTGCTCAACTTGAACCATAAGCAGATTGCCAGAATTCTCGATTACTTCAGTGAGAGCGGACGCGATTACCTGGTATTGGAACACGTTGCGGGACAAACTATTCGGCAAATAGTCCGTAAGCGGGGAAAGGTCAAAGAAGCTCAAGCGCTACTTTGGGCTCGCGAGTTGTGCTCCATTGTCGAGTATCTTCATTGTCAGCAACCGCCGATATTGCATAGGGACCTGAGTCCGGACAATATCATCGTGCGAGAGGATGGACGACTTGTATTGATGGATTTTGGCGCGGCAAATGAATACATCGGGAATGCTACCGGAACGTTCATAGGAAATCAGTGCTATGTAGCTCCTGAGCAATTTCGTGGACGTGCCACCACTCGTAGTGACATCTATTCACTTGGGGCGACGGGTTTCTTCATGCTGACGGGCTTCGATCCTACTCCTCTCTGCTCATCTATCCCCGCAGAGAGCTCCGATGCGTGCAGTAAGCTTATCGCCCGGTGCACACACTTTGAACAATCTGAACGCCCGGAATCAGTCGCAATGCTGAGTGAGTTGCTTACCGAGGCATTGTCCCACGGTTCACTTTCGCGAAAGAATTGAGGCAATCCTGTGAGAAAGGATCCTGCGAGAATGAAGGGAAAGTCGTTGCCAGTGGCTACTGGAGCTCACGAGTTATTGATGCCGTATAGTCTGGACAGGTCGATCCAGAAGGCCATGTTTCGAACATCAAAGAAACATAACTATCGCAAGTATGTGCTGCTTATGTGCCTACTACTGTTCCTCGGTGTGTTGCATTTTGTGTTCGCTCTAATGACTCCGTTGCTCTCCGTGAATGCTATGGCAACACTTGTCTTCTATTTCACAATTGGGACCTTCATGTTTTTGCTAGTTGCCTATCAGCTGGCATCAATCCTCCCACAATACTTCGCTCCCACCAATGTCCAAGTTGGTGCTAATGGCGTTCGACTTCACTGGCTTCTCCCGGTTATAGGCTTCGTGTCAAGTCCATGGGCATCCTGGCAATCCATTCGGAGTGTGCAACTGTCGGAAAGCACCTTGATACCGGGAACCATCGATATCGGCAATATGTACACCCGGGAAACTTTGGCGCCCACCTTACAGGTGAAGCTTGATCTTCGCAAGACGCATTTTTTTTGGGCGTACTGGTGCGTGCTTGCCAATTTGCCAATTTCGGTTCTCCGCAATCGTGGAGGATTGCCGATCTATACAACTGCCTTAGTGCATGAGGGCGATGTTCCGGCTCTAATGGCTGCTATGACTTTCTTCGCGAATGAGAAGTGTAGTCGACAGATCGTTGATTGGCGAGCACAATCGGAACAACCGTCATTTACCAAACTGTGGATTGAGGGACTGAACAGCAATCGATTGTCAGAGGCTGGATTGACCGAACTTCAGCCGGGCGAAAAGCTACTTGATGGGGAGTATCGCATTCTATCCCGGATCGGTGCAGGTGGACAGGCTGTCACTTACAGGGCGGAACGGACGGTGCCGGATCGAGCGGTGGAAACTGTTGCCTTGAAGGAATTCTTCCTTCCCGTACGGGGCGGCGCACAAATCACCAAACGAGCAATCAGAAACGTCGAACACGAAGCGGTATTGTTGCGGAGCCTGTCACATCCGCAGATTGTTCGTTTCATTGATACTTTTGCAAGCGGATCGCGCGCATACCTAGCGATGGAACTTATTGAGGGGAGGACCTTGCGCCACCTGGTTCAAGAATGTGGTGCGCTTGAGGAGAGTCAGTGCATCAGCCTCGCGCGGCAGTTGTGCAATATACTCGAATACTTGCACAGTCAAGAGCCTCCGATTGCGCACCGCGACTTTACCCCCGACAATCTGTTGCTGAGGGACGATCAAACCATTGTTCTCATTGACTTCAACGTGGCGGAGCGACTTGAGTCTGAATGCTCACACGCAGTGGCAGGCAAACAGTGCTATATTTCCCCGGAGCAATTCCGTGGCAATGCCACCATACAGAGTGACATTTATTCTCTTGGCGGCGTCTTGTTTTGGCTGCTGACAGGGCGCGATCCCGAGCCGATAAGTGTTTCTCATCCGCGCTCCGTTAACTTGAACGTTGGCATTCTGGATGGCATCGTCGCGAAAGCAACTGCGCTAGACTCATCAGAACGCTATAAGAACGCCACTGAAATTAGAGAAGATCTGTCGAATCTCTGACCGTAATAGATTAATGAGTGGATTCGCTAGAGGCAAGTAATTACTCAGTGAGGGGCGTAGCCAGTGGAACTCGTCGGACTAAGCGACAGTATCATAAACCGCGACGCGACAGAGGCATTTATTCGATGAA